>JBBQCC010000212.1:0-8083 GCA_038318285.1 Planctomycetota bacterium
GTGCCCATGTCCCCATGGACCCTCGAGGCGCAGCCAAGCGTCGGGTTCGGCATGGGCTGCCCCCGGCGGGGCGCGCTGAGCGACTCGGGCTTGGATTCCCAGTCCTTCGAACACGTCCAGATGCCGCGCCAGGAACGTCGGTACTCCAGGAGGCTTCTTGGTCGGGGCCATGACGGGGTTCTCCTGTTCAGTATCGTACGCTGTTCAACCGGGATGAACACCAAGTATTCCTGAACAGCCAGGCGGCCCCGGCCTCCCGGGACGACGCAGCCCTCGACCCGCTTCGTCCTGCCGCCCGCCCGGCCACCACCCCAGACCCGGAAGAGCATCGGGGGCGAATCCCGCGCCTCGCCCCGCCACCGTGGCGGGATTCCATGGAGCACCCAGCCGATGACATCCTTTGGGCTACTCGCTTCGCCGCCCGTCGTTGTCGGGTGGCGATCTCCTGCGGCCGTCGTTTCGACGGCGCGCACCATGTGCGAATGGGGCATCGAAACTAGGACTGCGGGTCCAGAGCGGACACCGACCCGACTCGGTGCGCGCCCGTGCTCTCGGCCGCGGGTAGAAAGAGGCACGACGCGCCAGGTTCAGATGTTGTTCGCGACAAGCTTGGTGCTCGAGACGCCTGCCCCGTTGACGACTCCTACTGCAACGTTTTGGCGGAAGTTGTTGCCGACGACGACGAAGTCATCGGCGCCCGTATCGATCTGGCAGCCCGAGGACTGGAAGTTCGCGGCGTCCGAACTCCCGGAACGGCAGCCCGACACGGTCGCTCCGCGGGACGAGAAGCCGACCAAGATCCCCGGATACGAGCCGAGCGTGCCGCCGAACTGCGCCGAGGAGTTCGCCCGGAAATTCATCCCTGAAACGACGACGTCCTGTCCGGCGATCGCGATGCCCGCCTGCCGCGATCCGGACACGAACCCGCCGGTGAACGTGCACGTCCGCACGCCGTTGCCCACGTAGATGCCCGACCGCTCTCGCGAGCCGTGCATCTGCGGGTTGTTGAACTGCACGCGCAGGCCGACGTCCAGGCGGACGCATTCCAACTGCGGGTAATCGCATTCGAAGTCGTCCATCGTGACGAACGCGGGCCCTTCGATTGCTGCGATCGTGTTGCGCATGTGCAGCGCCTCGCCGCCGATGTTCACGAAGTGGCAGGCCCATCCGTTGACCGTGTGCACGAAACCGTCGATGTCGAGGCCGCGCATGCCCAACGACATCGACCCGCCGAACACGCACCGCATCAGATAAGCGACGTCGCTACGACTGACCCCGTTCGTGCCTCCCGACAGCTTCAGGTAGTGGGTTCCGGCCCCGCCGCGGTAGTCGGTCAAGCGCAGATGCGAGAGCGAGACGTTGTTGAAGTTGTCGAAGGACGCGCCAGACCAACCGCCGTAGGCGACGACCCGCTCAGACAGGAACTGCGCGTTGTAACTGCCGAACAGCAATCTGCCGCCCGTCTTGGCTTGCTCGTCGATCGTCAGATCGAACAGCCGGTTGTAGTAGATGAAGGTGGCGGGCGTTGTCGAAGCGAACACGATCGTGTCGAAGCTCCCAGCGGGCGCGAGGACGCTGGCGCCACCCAGCCCGACGAGTCCGACGCTCGACGTCGCCACACGCAGGCTGGCAGTCGTGCGGTAGCGGCCAGCAGGGAAGAAGACGGAGGCGCCCCCGCGCTGCTCCGCGAAATGGATCGCGGACTGGATCGCGGCCGTGTCGTCGGTCATGCCGTCGCCGACTGCGCCGTGGGTCTTGACGCTCACGACCAAGTCCTTGAGCAAGGACAGCGTGTTCGTGCCGCCGGTCACAGCCGCCTGGGATCCTGACGTTGGTGGAAGCGTCCCTCCGATCTGTGCCACTGCCATCGTCGCCAAACAACAGAGCGCGAGGCCGCGGAGTGCCACCGTGCGGCAGCGGTTCATTCGTTCCTGCATCTGGCACGCTACGCTCGACAGGAACTGCGAGAGGCTGACCAGCGCCAGACGAGCCCCGCGGGTGCGGGGCATTTTCCGCGGCAGGCCCGACGAGCTAGATGCGTGCGGATCTATCGCATTCGGGCGGCCGAGCGCTTCCGCGCCCGAGGAAGGGATCCGACGGAGTCCACGATCGGCGTCAACTCCTCGCGAGGCGTCGGGTGCGGACCTGACGCGCGAACTCCGGAACCGTGGAGCGAGCGACACCTCCTCGACTTGGCAAGATGCCCGGGAGGCGATGTCGGGCAGGACGTCAGCGAACAGCGTGACAGGGATCGGAGTGGGCATTGCGTTGGTTCCTAACGGGCACGATGCGGAGCAGGGCCTAGCCTGCGCACATCCCCAGGTCGCGAACCGGTCGCTCGGACCGCCAAGGAATCCCTGAAACGCGCTCTCGAAACTCTCGAAAGGCCCGGACTCGGCGCCGCCCTCCGCGCAGACGCGAGCGAAACACCGATCTCCTTCGGCTTTCGGGGCGACGGCCGATGGATACCATGCCGCGGACAGCCGAACGGATCGAAAGTCCTCTGCCCTTCGCGTCGAGCCCAGCCCGGTCGTCCGCTCGAACGGCAGGGGGATGCGATCGCTATGCGCTGGCTTCGCCCCGCTGTCCGCCCGGTGAGCCATCTCGCTCCCGTGCGAACGCGGGAGAGCGGGAACGGGCCGCACGGTGGCGTGAGGCGCGAATCGCCGGGCGATGTGCCGCGCAGGCCCTGGATCGAGGTTCGGGGATCCTCTCGCCGAGAGCGCCGAGAGAGAGCGCCGCGCGCCGCGACCCCTTCGCCCCGCGACCCACTCGGGGGTGCATCTCGCACGCGAAGATCGAGCGCGTGGTCGATCGCGAGCGGCGCGGTTCAGATGGCTCCAACGCGAGGCCGCCTCTAGCGCGGCGAAGGATGAGAGTGCGCGGTAATAGGAACGGCGCCCTCGTCTACAGCAATCCGCGCGTGAGGTCGCCCAGGTCCTGCGGGATGTACCCGGCACGCTCGATCGACTTGCGTTGAGGCGTCGTCAAGCTCGGTGCGATCGCGACCTTCTCCAGCGTCCAGGACTTCAGGGACCGCTTGGTCTCAAGGAAGCGCGCGACATGCCCGTCGAACGTCGCGAGGTCCGCGACCAGCTTCGCCCCAGATCGCTTGCAGGAGCACAATCGAACACGCTTGCCCGGCTCGTCGAGCGCGACCAGATCGATCTCGGTGTCCTTGCGGTCCCACCAACCGCGAATGGCCTCGCTGAGGGGAAAGTCCCCCAGTCCTTTGCGGCTGCGCTCGTGATAGAGCGTCATCGAAAGTCGTTCGAGTCCGTGCCCCTCCGTCTCGGCGAGGCGTTGGTCGGCTTCGCGGACTAGGTCATTCAATGGTCGAAAGTGCACCGATGCGACGGGCACGGTGAGAGCCGCGAGCCACGAGCGCAGGAAGTTGTCGCGGATGTAGAAGCGCCCGCTACGCGTGCTCGACTTGGCGAAAATAGGCTGGAGGCGTTCGACCATCCGATATCGCTCGTCGAGCACTTTGAGGTATCCGCCGACCTGCGTCTCGGAGTCAGGATCCACGGTCTTCGCATGCGCCAGGATGTCGGCGTTCGTGCATCCGGGATGCGTGGCAATGAACTTCAGGACGAGGTCGTAGCGCCCACGCAGCTCCTTCAGGAACCAGTGATCGGCCTCCGTCCGAAGCGGAGAGCTGCTGTTGAAGAACATCGTCCGCAACAGCTCGTCGCGCGGGCAGCCGAGCACATCTTGCTCGTAACAGTCGCGGTAGAACTTCGGCACGCCCTCGAACAAGTTCCACAGGAAGAGCAGCCGTTCGGGTGATGTGTCCGCGTGCTCGTCCAGAACTTCGAGCACCGATGCGATGTCCAGGTGATCGAGATCGAGCACGTCCGTCGCACGGTTGTAGAGCGGAGCTTGGCGATCCTCGAGCAACGCCGACATCTCGGTGTGCAGGGACCCGAGAACGATCAAACCACCAGGGACATGCGCGGCGCGCCGGGTCAACCGATCGACCTCGGACTGGAGCTGCGACGTGAACTCGTACAGCACCTTGCGGTTGAAGTACTGGAACTCGTCGAGTGCGACGATCCACCCGGCCTCGCACAGCGCGCCAATCCGCGTCGCGAGCGATCGCAGATCCGTGGGCAAGTCGGTTTGCACTCCGAACGTCTGGAAGAAGTCGCGCGCGGTACTCACGACTCCGGCCGGATCCGAATCGGGAATCTGCACGTACAGCACGCGCTCACGTTGGGTCGGCCCGAGCGCCTGCTGGATGAGGCTGGTCTTGCCGATCCGACGGCGGCCCGTGATCTTGAGGAAGAAGAACCGCTTGCGGTCGAGGATGCCCTGGAGCGTCGCCAACTCGTCACGTCGACCGTAGAACCCCCACGGGGCGGGAGTTAGGCGCCATGGGCCCTCAAGATAAAAAGTTTTATCTTCCGGTCAATACTCCGGCCGGGGCCGCATTGCGGCGGGAGCGCACTCCCCTCGGAGCGCAAGCCTCAGCCAGCGGGCGATGTGACAATCAGCTCCACGCCCGCCCATGTCGTTCCAGGTCCGACAGCCACGCTCTCAGCGGCGCCGGATTCCACTTCAGCGGATGCATCGGTACCACTCCGGCCGCCCCGTTCTGTGTCGTCACGCGACAGTGCCCCAGATCGAATGGCGCGCACGCCCATGAACGAAGCGGTCGGCGCGGACCACTCACCACACCCGCGATCATCGCCGGCGCTACGCCCTGCACCTTGTCCAGGTACTTGCGCTTGTCCTGCAAGACCTCGTCATCGGTGCTCAAAGTGGCGTCGAGGACGAACGCGTCGAGACCACCGGCTCCCGGCGTCACGATGAGGAAGTCGGGCGTCACGTCGACACCGGTCACGCACAGGAATCCACTCGGGTGCGCCTCGCGTGTCAGGCGGTTCTCGATCCACAGTTCCACCCGGGCAGCGTCCTTGCGGAACGACACTTGTCCGGCGAGGTAGAGCGCACCGACGTAGTCACCCTCGACGGACCATCCCAGCGCGATCAAGCCCTCGACAAGGCGCATCCCACACCAGCGTTGGTACAGGAGAGGCTCGTCAGCGACTTCGGGCGCGACTTCGAGCAGGTCAGCAATGCGGTCGGCGAGGGTGCGCGACTTGTCCTCGATGTTTGCGGCGAGGTCGCGGAGTCGCCACCACGAACGCCCGCGCGGGTACGGCGATGGTGCACGCATCGAAGAGCGGACCTTGCCACTGCTCCTGCGTACGACGCCGTTGCGCGATCGATGGAGCGCGACACGAGCGGTTTGCAGTCGGCGCTCCAGAGTCTCCAAATCGGACAGGTCTGCGAATGCCCATTTGCTGTCGCCGCGCCGGGAAGCACGGGCATCTTCGATGTAGCGTTCGGTGCGTTGAACCACCGGTTCCAACTCGGAGGCCAAGACCTCGATCAGGTGCAGCAGCCAGCTCAATGCGCGCAGATCGGGTTCCGGAACGGGGTCCGTCCGCATCCAGCAAGTAGGAACGAGACCTCCGGCTAGGCGCGTCCAGTCCGCCGGCGACCGCGACAGTTTCGCGCGCGTCGCGGTCCATGAGCGACGTTGAACGGTGTTGCGCGGATCCTCGACATCCTCGAGTTCGTCCAGCAGGCGCGGCACGAGCCCGGTCATCGCCTCGGTCGCACCCAGCAGCACGCTCTCGGTGCTGCATTCGGCGCGGGTGCGCACCGTCTTGCGCATCTCGCCGACCCCGGGCTCGATCAACTGACCCGAGAACGCGCGCAGGTCCGCGATCATCTGTGCGGCAAACTCGCTCACGTCTGCTGAACGTCCTGACCGTTCTGGAGGGCTTCGCGCCAGCCTTCCACGACACGCTGACACTCGAGCAGACCTTTCCCAGCGGACTCCGTCCACTCCACGAGGTCTTCGCACAGTCGAAAGTCTGCGGGGTCGGCCGCCAACAGACGGACCTTGCTCAACACCTCCTGCACGAGGACGAGATCGAGCGCGCGGGTGCGGTCCAAGTTCATCTCCACGAGCCGCGCCAGGCACGCCTTCAAGGACTCGGCCGTTCGATAGGAAAAGACCGCACCGCGCTGACGCAGGCGAAAGTCGAGGTCGGCTATGGCGTCGAGCTCCTGGCTCTCGAGCGTGAGGCCGACCCGGCGCAAGGCTTCCTGCGGTTGTACGGCGAGCACGACGACTGCCGCGCGATCGAGCACACGGGGCGAGAGCGAGCGCACGGTGTGGTCGCTGTTGATCGTCCCGACCATCCGCAGCGCAGGGGAGAGGAACACTTGAGGCTCCTCCTTCTCCCCCCATCCGCGTACGCGTGTCCCGCCCAGCCGAATCGTGCGATCGCTCCGCGCACTGGCCGCGTACTGCGAACGCACCAGCACCTCGGACAACCAGTGCTCCGGCTGGCTGAGGTTGAACTCCTCGAAGACGACGACGTGTGTGCGTCGGTCACCTGCGTCCCATGCACGCGCCGCACGACGCAAGAAGTTCGTGACGGGCGACGGCTCGAAGTCGTTGTTGATCGGGTTGACGTGACCCAGCAGGTCCTCTCTGCCTCGCCATGTGGGATCCACCGCGACGGTCAGCATGCGCTCGCCACTGGAGTCGTCGATCAGACTGCACGCGAGGTCGCTCTTGCCCACACCGGGGCTTCCGCGAAGGATCAAGAGCGGCTTGGTCATCCAACCGATCCGTACGGCCGCGAGGACTCCGTCGCCGTGTCGCTCCGCGATGCGCACCTGCGCTGCGGGATCGAGTGAATCCTGAACGCCGAACGGTACGTCGACCGTTTTGGGGCTCATCGCCTCGGGCTGCTTGGCAACGACGGATGCGGGAGCGACCACAGGACGCTCCACCACTTTGACGAGGCTGCCAAGATGGTGCATCGGCCGGTTCACAATCGGAGATCCGAAGCTGGGCACGGCGGTGGGCGCGGCGCCGGGATGTCGCGCACGCAACTTTTCCGCGCGCTTGGCACCTTGATCGAGCCAACGTGGCAGCTCGCGAGTGAATCGTTCGATGCGGGCTCGATCGCCTGCAGGCGTGGTGGCAGTTTCCTTCGCGAGTAGCGCAACACGCTCGAACACTCGCTCGACCGCCGAACGATCGACTTGCTTCACGTACTTCCCTTGCAGGCTCTCCCAGCGCGGCACCGGGATGCGCATACCCGCGAAGCGCGCCCAGTCCTCGGGATACGGGCGAATCACCCATTCCGTGTAGGTGCTGCGCGGACGCGCCTCGACGCTCTGCACGCGGTATGCACCGAAGAGGATCGCGGACTTGGTGTCGCGCACGCCGCGCGGCTCGACAGCATGCCCGCCCCACATCAGCAAGATCTGGTCGTCGAACGCTTCCGGCTCACCGTCGAAGAGCCAGCTTCCACCGTTGTCGTCGATCACGATCGAGGCGTCCGCACCAGCGAACGCGTGGATGTGGTAGCAGCGTGGACTGCCTTGCTCGCAGTTGTCGTCGCGGAACTCCTGCTTCGCACCACATGCCCAACTCGATGCTGCCTTGCAAATGCTCCCGTCCCACTGACTGCGGTGAGCGTTGAGATTGCATCCGTAGGCATTGCCGGGCTGAAGTTCGAAGCGCATGAACGCCAAGCTAGCGGACGGGATGGCGCTCGCCGAGCGTAGACATGCGCTCCGTGATGGATGGGCGCGCGGCACCGAGCGCGCGCCATCGATCGCCTTCCGCAGGTAGGGCCATTCGCACGATGCGCCACGTCATCGCCGCCGCCAACGAAGAAGAGGCGCCGGTCGAGCGCATCTTCCCCGTCGTCAGCCCGCGCGTCCTACGCCACCGCCGCCTTCTTCCTCCTTGGCTTCTTCGCTTCGTCGGTCGCCCCCTGCGCGACCGTCGGCCCCTCGACCGCCAACCACACGCTGAGCGAACCCCGCGCCTCCTCCAGAGCCTTCCGCGCCGTCACGTCCGCCATCTCCTTCGCGGCGCGGTCGATCGACTTCAGCGGCCACCACAAGTCGACCGTCGCTCGGCCTTTGCACAGGGCGCTACAGCAGCTTGAACGACACCTCGTACCGCATGAGTTGAACCATCGGCACGTTCTTCAGCGCGTAGCGCAGCTTTTCGTCACCCCCGAGCGCGATGGTCAGCCCC
>JBBQCC010000213.1:0-8073 GCA_038318285.1 Planctomycetota bacterium
CCTTGCCGGCGAAGACGGGCAGATCACGCTCGAGATCCGCGCGCAAGCTCGCGGGCAGCGACGTCATCGCCGCGTAATCGGTGAGGCCTTTCGCCAGGACGTTCTCGCGTGCGATACGTGCGTGGAAGGGCTTGGCGCCGAACTCCGCGAACACGCGCGCGAGTTCGTCGGGCGCGAGCGCCAGCAAGGTACGCGGTGCATCCGGCGCCGGTCGCGCCAAGGCATCCACTTCGGGCGCTTTCACCGCTGGCGGCTCCACTCGGGTTCCGTCAACGCGCCGCGAGCAGCGCGCCGCGGAGCTTCTCCGCGACCTCGGTCGCCACGCGACGCGCGTCCGCGAGCGAGGGCGGATTGGCCCCGCCTACAGCGCGGTGACCACCGCCGCCGTAGGTCTCCATGATCTCGCCGACGTGCGCGCCCGAACGCGGTGGGTTCCAGGGGTTCTCGCCGGCCGAGACGTGGAACCCCGCGCGAGTCGGGATCACGCCGACGGAGTAGCTGATGTCGGGGTGGTGGTAGAAGGGCGCGAAACGCTCGCGACGGATCTGGTTGGAGCTGGCGTCGTAGAGCAGCACGCCGTCCTTCTTCCACTGCACGGTCGGCGGGAACTGGGACAGCGCCTTGTCGCGGTTGCGGCTGGCGCGCTGGTGCGACTTCTCGACGTCCTCGCGGTTCGCGACCGTCTCGAGATCGCTCTCCAGCAGAGCGCCGACGAGCACGTCCGTCCAATCCTGCCCCGGCGAGGTCGTCAACGCGCGTGCGATGCGCAGCGCAGCGTCGTCGCCGAAGATCGCCTGGTCGACGGACGTGTAGCGCGCGGCGTCGATCACGTCCGACCACTTCGCCATCTCGGCGAAGCGCGGCGGTACCACGTACCCAAGGTGCTTCTCGGCGTGCCGCAGGACGAGGGGCGGGCACGAGGGCGAGGCCTCGTCCCACATCCAGCGGTCGGACGGCGCATAGGCGCGCCGCAGATCCTCGTTGAGGAACGTCGTCGGATGGTGATCGAACCACCACTCGGCGCGCGGGTGAAAGTGGAAGTCCACGATCGCGAAGCGTTTGCCGGCCTCGAACGACTCCCAGTTCGCGCGTTGATCGTAGTTGACGCTGCGCCAGGCGGCATTTTCGCCGAGTCGGTCGCGCAGGACGTGCGCGAGCACGGCCGCGGACACCATGCCGTCGAAATCGCGGTGGTAGTGGATCGTGAGCGGACCTTCCAACATGACGCGCAGAGCATAGCCGCGTTGCTTGGACAGTTCACGCCGCGGGGCTCGATCCGGTGGCCCTCACTTCCGCTTGTGGGCGAACCAGGCGATCCCGTCGGGATCGAGCGCCTCCCGGCGCTTCACGCGCAGGCTTTCGACCCACTCACGCCCGAAGTCGCGGTGGTAGAGCGCGTTCACGCCGGCCGTGAGGCACATCGCGAGGAGTGCGCCCAGGCTCGCGACGGCCATGTCCTTCTGCGCATCCCAGATGTCTCCCTGGATGCCGACGAAGTTCGGATCGCCGTTCGCGAACATCGTCGCGGAGGCCCACTCGACGAGTTCGAACATCATCGACGTGGACATGACGACGTCCAACGGAAGCGCGTAACCCCAGAACCCACGCACGTCCACGACGCGCAGGAAGAGCTCGCGCACCGGGTGGGCCAGCAGGAACCCGTACGAGAAGTGGACGATGCGATCGAAGTTGTTGCGCTCCCACCCGACGAGTGCATTCAACGAGTGTCCGGTCAGCTTCGTGAACCACGCGTCGTACGGAGTCATCGGGTAGGTGTAGTGCGCCCCGATCTCGGCCAGGCACAGGAAGACGAACACGCACAGGTACGAGATGCGCGAGAACGAGATGCGCCGGCGCGTGATCGCCAGACCGAAGCAAGCGCCGACGATCCCGACGTTCTGCAGGATCCACACGTGCCGATCGACGGGCGCGACGGCCAGCGCGACCCACCACAGGCCGAACAGTACCGCGAGGACGCGGAAGAATCGTTGGTTCGTCATGGCGTCCTGTTGCGGCGAACCGGGTTGGTTCGTAGCCGGGGTGATGCTCCCGCTGCGCGGCGCGCCCGGGCGGGTCGGAGCGTCGGCGGGGGACCCACGCGCGCGCGCATGCTAGCGCGCGAGCCCGGGCGTCCGTGACGTCCGGGCTCGCGTGCTTCCGAGCGCCCGATCGAAGGCGCTCACGCGTCGTCTACGCGCTCTCGCGCTTCTCGCCCGGCCGCGGGATCCGCGGCGTAGATTCCGCATCGGGCTCGGTCGCGCCCTCGGCGTCGTCGCTCTCCTCCGATTCCTCGACGAGCCCGCGTGCGAGGCTCTTCGTCTTGCGCACGATCTCGGCGTCCACGACGAAGTGCGTCTGATCGCGGCGCGAGGGCAGTTCGTAGAGGATGTCGAGCAGCATGTCCTCGACGATGGCTCGCAGCGCGCGCACGCCGGTTTCGCGTTCGAGCGCCAGTTCCGCGATGGTCTCGAGCGCGTCGGGCGTGAACTCGAGCTCCTTGCCGTTCATCTCGAACAGCATCTGGAACTGGCGGGTCAGCGCGTTCTTGGGCTCGGTCAGGATGCGCACGAGCGCCGAACGATCCAGCGTGTCGAGCGTCGCGATGATCGGTAGGCGACCGACGAATTCCGGGATCATCCCGAACTCGATGAGGTCCTTGGGCGTCAGGAAACGGACCATCTCGTCGCGCGCGACGCGTTCCTCGCCGTTCCGCGCGGGCGCGGCTTCCAGCGGCTTGTCGGACTGTTTCGCGGCTCGGTCGACCAGATCCTTCGACGCGTTCTGACGACCGAATCCGATCACGTCGCGGCCGACGCGGCGCGAGATGATCTCCTCGATCGAGCTGAACGTGCCGCCGACGATGAACAGGATGTTCGACGTGTCGAGCTGGATGTAACTTTGCTCGGGGTGCTTGCGCCCGCCCTGCGGCGGCACGTTCGCGACGGTGCCTTCGAGGATCTTCAGCAGCGCCTGCTGGACACCCTCACCGGACACGTCGCGCGTGATCGAGACGTTGCCGGTCGTGCGCGCGATCTTGTCGATCTCGTCGATGTAGATGATGCCCTGCTGAGCGCGCTCGACATCGAAGTCGCAGCCCTGCAAGAGCTTCAAGAGGATGTTCTCCACGTCTTCGCCGACGTAACCGGCTTCCGTCAGCGTCGTCGCATCGGCCATCGCGAAGGGGACGTCGAGCAGCTTCGCGAGCGTGCGCGCCAAGAGCGTCTTGCCCGAGCCCGTCGGGCCGACGAGCAGCACGTTGCTCTTCTCGATCTCGACCTCGCCGTTCGCGGCGGGATTGCGCGCCTGGTGACGCAAGCGGTTGTAGTGGTTGTAGACCGCGACGCTGAGGATCTTCTTCGCGCGTTGCTGACCGATGACGTACTCGTCGAGCTTGCGCGCAATCTCGATCGGCGTCGGCAGTCGGCGACCCGTGGCATCCGTCGCGCCCGGTGCGCGGCGCGCGCCGGCCGGAGTCGCGGCGCTCGGGATCTTGCCGGCTTCGGGCGCGCGGCGCTGTTCCTCCTGCAGGATCGAGTTGCAGATCTCGATGCACTCGTTGCAGATGTACACGCCCGGCGGCCCGGCGATCAGGCTGGCGACGTGGTGTCGGCGCTTCTCGCAGAACGTGCAACGCTCGACGTGGCGCCCGCGGCCGGTGGAGGAGGTCATGGTGTCCCGATTCTAAAGGATGGAGCCCGCAGCCGGGGCATACGACGCGGGCCGCGCCTCGAAAGACGCGGCCCGAACGTGAATTGCGAAGTCGAAGTCACCGAGCCGTCGCGACTAGCTTCTGAGGACGAGTCGGATCGATGACCTCACGCGCTCTCAGGCCTTCGGATCGGCCTTGGCGTCCGCCTTCGGAGCGTCGGGTTCCTTGGAGATGATCTGGTCGATCAGGCCGAAGGCCTTGGCTTCCGTCGGCGACATGAAGTTGTCCCGCTCGCAGGCCTTCGTCATCTCCTTGACCGTGCGGCCGGCGTGGCGCGCCATGATCTCTTCGAGAGCTTGGCGCATCTTCAGGATCTCCTTGACCTGGATCTCCATGTCCATCGCCGTGCCTTGCGCACCGCCCCAAGGCTGGTGGATCATCACGCGGCTGTGGGGGAGCGCGAAGCGCTTGCCCGCCGCCCCGCCGCACAGGAGCACCGCGCCCATCGAGGCCGCTTGCCCGAGGCAGTACGTCTGGATCTGCGGCTCGATCAGCTGCATCGTGTCGTAGATCGCGAGGCCCGCCGTGACGCTGCCGCCAGGCGAGTTGATGTACATCTTGATGTCCTGGTTCCGGCCGGTTTTGTCCAGGAACAGGAGCTGCGCCATCACCGCGTTCGCGACTTGGTCGTCGATCTGCGTGCCGATGAAGACGATGCGATCCTCGAGCAAGCGCGAGTAGATGTCGTAGACGCGCTCGCCGCGACCGGTCTTCTCGATGACGGTCGGGATCGGGTAGTAGGCGGAGGTCTCCGTCATGGTTTTCTTCGCGTGACTGGGGGCCGACTGGGGTCTCGAACCCGGAGCGACGTGCCCGGGTCCGAGATTGCAGTCCATCGACCGTCCACCCGTGGATCTCAAGTTCGGGTGGTCGGCCGGCATCTGTGGGTCAGGGACTGCGAAGAATTCGCGGCCACTCGCGCCGCGGAGCGGCGCCAATCCATCTTGGGGGCTATTGAGCTCGAACGTTCCACGAGCTCTCAGGAAGGCGCCTGCACCGAAGCATTTTCGCGCAGGAACTGACGCACCTTGCGCTCCAAGAGCTCCACGGCCATCTGGTCGAAGAGCTTCTGCTTCGTGTAGTACTCGCGCACTTCCTCGAGGGGCGCGCGGTTGCGCGCGGCGATGGCGCCGAGTTCGGCCTCCATGTCTTCGCGTGTGACGAGCAGCTTCTCGCGCTCGCCGATCGTCTGCACCAGGAACAGTGCGCGCAGACCCTTCGCGGCGGCTTCCTCGGCCTGCGGCCGCTGCGTCTCCAGCGTCTCGCGGATCTTGTCGTCGGGGACGCCCTGCTGCTGCATCTCGCGGCCGGCGCTCTCGAGGCGCACGCGCGTCTGTTCGTCGAGCATCATCTTGGGCAGCTCGACCGTGTGCTTGGCCAAGAGGTCCTCGAGGATCTTGCTCTCGATGCGCTGGTCCTCCTGCTGCTGCTTGGCCTCGGCGACGCGCTCCTTGACGAAGACCTTCAGCCCCGCGTCGTCCTCGACGTTCAGCATCTTGCGAACTTCTTCGTCGGTCGGCGGGATCATGCGGAACGCCTGCTTGACCTCCATCACGGTCGTGCCGGCCTTGCCGCGCAGGTCCTCCTCGGGGAAGTCGGGCGGGAACGTCATCGCGATCGTGCGCGTCTCGCCGTCCTTGACGCCCAGCAGTCCGGCCTCGAACGCGGGCGCTTCGATGCCCGGCGTCGGTGTCTTCGGCGAGAGGCGCAGGTTGTCGCGCTCGAGGACCGTGCGATCGCCTTCCTTCCAGGTGACCTTGCACACGGCCATGCCGTCGGCGGGCAGGCCGGCGTCGCCGGCGGGCTCGGGACGACTCTGCTGCGCCTTGAGGTTTTCGATCGCGTTCGTCACCTCGACGTCCATGACGGGCTCGAGCTCGCTCTCGACCTTCACGCCCTTGTACTCACCGAGCTGGATCTCGGGGCGCAGGCTGACTTCGAAGCCGCAGTCCCAGTCCTTGCCGTTCTCGATCTTGACGTCGTCCAGGTTGACGCGCTGAAAGCCGACGATCTTGAGGTCCTGCTCCTTCACGGCCTGGTCGTACGCCTGACGCACGTAGTGTTCGACCGCCTCATTCTTGAGCTGCGCGCCGTACTGCTTCTCGACGACTTGCAGCGGCACCTTGCCCGGCCGAAAGCCCTTCATGGTCGAGTTCGAGGCGTAGTTCTGGAGACCGCGTTTGTAGGTCCCCTGGAACTCCGAGCTCGGAACGGTGAACTGGATGCGGGCTTGGCAGGGGCCGAGGCGTTCGACGGTGACTTGCACGATGTTTCGGTCGGGCTCTGGCCCGCGCGGGGCCGGTCGTTCGGAGGATCGTGGCGAGAGTGCCCCGATCGTGGGCTTTCGGCCGTCTGCGGCGCGCGCGGACAGCGTTCGAAGCGGCGCAAGGTACTCCGCCCGGCCCGCCCTCGTCCACCCATCGGATCCGAGCGCTCCCGAGGTCGAATCGGATGACCGTTCCGCGCCCAGCGGAAAACGTTTCGCTCCCAGCCCCGCGTTCAGCGCGGCGCTTCGACGATGCGCGCGAGGCGCTCGAGCCCGTCGTCGAAATCGTGGCTCAGCTTGGCCTCGAACACGGGCGTGAACAGCCGCTGGATCGGGTTCCAGCCCAGCTCGCCGCCGTCCTTCCAGATCACGCGCGTGCCGCCCGGATCCGGGGCCAGCGCAATCGATCCGTGCGTGGGCTGGTCGACGCCGCGGAACTGCAGGTCGTACTCGACGCCCGCGCCGGGATCGGCCTGCGTCAGGGTCAGCGAACCGAAGCCCAAAATTTGTCCCTCCCAGGTCATGCGCGCGCCGACCCCGGTGGGGGGGCCGTCGAAGGTGAACTGGACGCTGTCGTCGTTCGATTTCGACCACGGGGTCCAAGCGCCCCAGGTGTGCAGGTCCACAAGGGTCGGCTGCACGAGATCGGGCGGGACGTGCAGGATGCGCGAGCGTTCGACCGACCAGGTCCGCGGCATGAACGCCCCCAGGACCACGAGGACGAGCACGGTCAGGCCGGCGCCGAGGATGAGGATGCGCAGGAGACGGATCATGGAGGCGGGCTCGCGGGCCGGATACCCTACTCGGCCGCACGCGCGCCTCCCAGGCCCGTGCAGAACCGCGATCCCGTGAGCGATTCCCAGCACCTCGTCCTGTCCGGCGCGCTCTCCGGCGATCCCGTGCGCTTCACGGCGGGGGGCCTCGCGGCGCTGCCCAGTGCCGACCAGGTGCCTGACGTCGGCGTGCTGATCCGCGGGCGCAAGGGGCGCGGCGTGCGCCTCTCGGCGCTGCTCGCGCACGCGCGCCCGACGGCCGACGCGCGCTGGCTGAACATCGCGTCCAGCGACCCCGCGTTCGCCGTCTCGGTGCCGCAGGACGAAGTGCGCGACGCGGGTGTCGTCGTCTACGAACTCGACGGCGCGCCGCTCGCGCCGACGAAGGGCGGACCGTTTCGACTGCTCGTCCCCGGACATCCGGACGAGTGCGTCAACGTCAAGCAACTGGCCGCGCTCGAGCTCAGCGCACGCCCGGGTCGCGACACGCGTCCCGTGGACGACGCCGAGCACGCGGCACTCCACAGGAAGAACGAGCACTGACATGTTCTGGCTCTCGAAAGCATTCCGGTACGTCGAAGCGCGCCCGGGCCACCTCGGCATCGGCGGCATCGTGGACCTGCCCTCGTTCGGACTGACCGCGGACGATCTCGCGGCGCTGCCGGCCGAGTACCAGGTGCCCAACGTCGGCGCGTACGCGACGCACGCGAAGCTCGGCGGTCCGCCGATCCGCGGCGTGCGCTTGACCGCGTTGCTGCAGCACGTCGGTGCGCACCCCGAGGCGATCCTCGTGAACGTGCGCAGCCGCAGCGGGTTCGTCGCGACGCTGTGGCGCCGCGAGATCGAGCCGCTGGCGATCGTTGCCTATGCGCGCGACGGGCAAGCGCTCTCCGAGGAAATCGGCGGTCCGTTCCGCTTGCTGCTGCCCGGCTTCCACGACGAAGCGCGCGACGTCTGGGACCTCGCGGTCATCGAGTGCAGCGACAAGACCGCGCCCAAGCCGCGCAATGCGCGCGGTACGGCGCCGACGCATTCGTCGCAGCCGGGCGAAGTGCAGGGCGGGCTGTATCGCGCTGTGCCTGACCCGAGTGATCCGCGCGGCATCGTCGTGCCGCCGCCCGAAGGGCGCGACGTGTGATGCGCGGCAAGCGCGGTGCGTGCTGCGCGTCGCGCGTGTGCACGCGCGACGGGCCGCGGTGAAGCCTGCGGAGATCGACACCGCGATCGGGTCGACACTGCGATCGCTGAAATCACCGTGAAATGACCGAGGCCCCGCGGCGCGCACTGCGCCGCGGGGCCTCGTCGTTCACGGTTCCGGTCTCGCG
>JBBQCC010000214.1:0-8008 GCA_038318285.1 Planctomycetota bacterium
GACGCGAACATGCTGGCGCAGTCGCTGACGGTGAAGCTCGTCTTCCCGCTCGTCATCTGCTTCTTGCCGGGAATCTTCGTCTGCACGCTCGGCCCCACGTTCTTGCAATTCCTCAAGCTCGCCGAAGGCATGACGCGCGGCAGCTGACCCGTTCCCTCGTTCCAGAAACCTGACCCGACGCGTCGTGCGCGTGCGGATTCGGCCCCTGCCCAGGTGTGTCGAGCCGCGCGCGAGGCAGCACGGCGGGCCGCGATCGACACCCGAGACCCCCCCCATGAACTCCCAATCACCGACGACGAACACCCCGTGCGACGAGGTGCAGCGATGAGGATGCTCGACGCACTCCATCGCGCTGCGCCCCTGCGTGAGCTCGCCCGTTCGCGCAAGCACAACCACTCGATGATGTTCATGCTCGGCGCGTGCGCGGTGCTCGGGCTCGGTGCGGCCTTGCCGCTCTACGCTACGGGTCCGCAAGGCGGGGCAACGTCGGCGTTGGCCGAGTTCCAGACGAACGGCGGATCGCGCGAAGGCTCTTCGCTCACGCTCGTCGAGGGCTCGCTCGCACGACTCAAGTTCTCGAAGGCGATCTCGACGGAGGCCACGGCCGGCGTGAAGCTCGCCAACGCCAAGGTCGCGACGGTGGACCTCGCCCGTGCGAACGAGCTCCTGGTCACGGCCGAATCCGTCGGACGCACGAACCTGATCGTGTGGTTCAAGGACGGCGAGCCCGAGTCGTTCGACATCATCGTCAAGCGCGATCTGTCCATTCTCGAGTCCGCGCTGCGCGGTATCAGCGACACGATCAAGGTGCAGGCCGCGTCGGACCGCAACGCACTCGTCTTGACGGGCAGTGTCGCGGACGCCCTCGCATCGAAGCGCGCCGAAGACGCCGCGCGCGCGTTCGCCGAGGCCAGCGCCGACAATGGCGGCGGCGGCAAGGTCATCAACCTCATCCGCGTGCAGACCGTCGCCTCGGCGATGGAGAGCACGCTGAACGCACAGATCGCGAAGCTCGGTGCGCCCGGCATCAACGTCGCGCGCATCCAGCGCGGACCGCTTCCCGATGATTCGACCGACGTGTTCGTCGTCTCCGGCGCGGTCAGCGACATCGGAACGCTCGACGACGTGCTCGACCTCGTGCGCGCCTCGATCGGCGAGACTTCGGGTCGCAGCCCGCGCATCGTGAACCAAATCACGATCACCGACCGCCCGTCGTCGATCGACTCGGTTCTCGAGCGTGCGATCCACGAGGAACTGGGTCTGACCAAGGTGAAGGTGGGTCGAGTCAGCGCCGTGAATGCGCAGGACGACGGGGACATCCTGATCCTCTCGGGCACGGTCCCGTCGCAGACGGGCCTCGTGCGCGCACTGGCCCTCGCAGCCAAGGTGTTCCACCAACAGACGTTGCTGGCGCGCAAGCGCAACGGCGAAGTCGAGCGCCTCATCGAATCGCTGCCGGGTGGCGGACTGCGAACGACGGAGAAGCCGCTCAAGCTCGACAACGGCGTGGACGACCTGCGCGTGCTGGCAGACGAGTCTGGCGCGCTGTTCGGTCGCAGCAACACCTCGGCCAGCGACACGGGCTCGGCACTGCGTTCGATCCTCTCGACACCGAACGGCGGCCTGGGCGGCGGCGGTTCGTCAGGTCTCGGCCAAGTGCTCGAGAACCGCATCGGTTCCAACCTCGCGCGCGCCAAGGCCATCGAGCTGGCGGAGGGACGCATCCTGTCCTTCATCCAAGTCGAGGACATCCCGCAGGTCCGCGTCAGCATTCGCCTGTTCGAGGTGAGCCGCAACGACCTGCTGAACTGGGACTCGAACATCAGCAAGTTCGGCGTGGCTGACTTCGACACGAACGGCATCAACCCGAACACGCCTTTGTTCGGCGCGAACGACACGATCGTGAACAACGCCAACGGCGATCCGATCCTGTTTGCCTCCAACACGGACATCTCGAACGTCGTCTCGTTCCTCGAGGGGGGCTTCGCGAACCAGATCCAGATCGGCGGCGAGCACTTCAACCTCGACGCGGTCCTGAATCTGCTCGAGACGGAGAGCATCGCGCGCACCCTGGCGAACCCCACGCTCACGGTGCTGTCGGGCGAAGTCGCCGCGTTCAGCGACGGCGGCAGCGTCAGCATCAACAGCAGCGTCACGACCTCGGTCGGCGGCGTGAACGGCGGCAGCACGGGCGTCTTCCAGTCCGTGCAGCAACTTCCGTTCGGCATCCAATTGGCGGTGCGTCCGCTGGTCGACGAGGACGGCTTCATCACGCTGGATGTGGCGCCCTCGGTTTCGAACCCGGACTTCGCGCTGACGACGCTCGTGCGCAACACGACGGGAACGCCGCAGGAAACGGTCGCATTCGCCGAGAAGAACCTGCGGACCAGCGCGCGTGTTCGCGACGGCGAAGTCCTGCTGATCGGCGGGCTCCAAGATCGAACGCGCAAGGACCAGGCCGGCAAGACGCCCTGGCTGGCGAGTGTTCCGATCCTCGGCTGGCTGTTCCAGGACAAGAAGTTCGAGGACTCGGACCGCGAGACGATGATCTCGGTCAGTCCGACGATCGTTCGCGATCGTCCGACGCACGCGCGCCTGTGGGTCTACCCCACGACGAGCGAGCTGCTGGGTCGTGAACCGAAGAAGGATCCCGAGCAGCAGATGCCGCCTCAGGAGAAGCCGGAACCGAAATCCACGTCCAAGCCGGCGGGGAAGTGAGGCGCGCACCATGAACATCCACACGAAGCTCACCACCGTCTCTATCGCCCTGTTGCTCGCGCTCACGAGTGCGTGCGCCAACTCTTCGTTCAGCCATCGCGATCGAAATGCTGACCCGGATCGTCGTCTCGACCAATTGCTCTCTGCATACGAGGCTGGCCGGAGCAATGGCATCAACTCGTCGGGCAACATGCTGGTCGACGCGGATCGAACCAGGAACGCCATCGAGCGTCTCGCTCTCGAGTTCCCTTCACACGCACCGACGCTCATGGCGGCGGCCACGCTGTCGTACGAAGCGGGCGAGCCGGAGAAGGCACAAAACTACCTGGACCAACTCTTCCGCGCGCAACCCGCGCATCCGGAAGCGGGCGTCCTGCGCAGTCGCATCGCCGTGGACGAAGGCAACCTCCAGCTCGCGCAGCGCGTGCTGGCGATGCAAATCCAATACACCCCGGACAACGCCGCCCTGCGCGAAGCGCTGTCTGGAGTCCTGTACATGCAGGGCGACCTGAGTGGTGCGCGCGCCGCGATCGACGCGGCCGCGAACCTGGGTGCGCCGGCTTGGCGCGTGGCGTATCACCGGGGGCTCCTCGCCGAAGCGGCGGGGAACTCGGGCGAGGCGCAGACGCAATACCAGGCCTGCATCGACGCGAAACCCTCCTTCAGCGCCGCGAAGTCGCGACTTTCCGGCATGAAATCGCAAGGCGGGTAGAATGGCGTCGCGTTCCGACCGGCAGGCCGGAGCGCGTGAACGCCGAGATGGTCCAAGCCATGGCAGCAGGCACGGACCGGGGATCCCCACAGGCTGTCACTGACACTCCAAGGAAACTGACATGAAGATTCTGAAGACCCAAAGCAGCGCCCAGAAGCGCGGTGCGGCCCTGGTTGAATACGGCCTGATCGTCGCCGGCGTGGCGCTCGTTTCGCTCGTCGCCGTCTCCGTGTTCGGCGGCAAGACCTCCAAGTTGTTCGGTGTCGCCGCTTCGGCGATCCCGGGCGCAACGGACGAGGACAACGGCACGATCGTCAGCGGCAAGGTCGCGCGCGTGAAGAACGAAGGCGGACTGATCTCGCTCGACGCCGGTGAAGGCAACACGCTCGAGAACAACCTCGGCATCGACACGACCGACCTCGTCACGGACCCGACGACGAGCGGCGGTAACTGATTCGATTCCGATCGACGGAGAGGTCGATCACCGCACGCGCGGACCGGATTCCCCTGCGGAGTCCGGTCCGCGTCGTTTTCCATCTGCATCCTTCTCGACCCGACCCGCGGTCGATGCGGCGGGAATCACAGTGCAACGCTGCGATTTGTCGCGGAAAGGGACCGAGGTCCTATCCTCGGGTGCTGGATCTTCGCGCGCTCGCCGCCCGCCGACCCGGGCGGAGGAGGATCGCCACCCATGCTCTACGTTGCCGCCTTGCTCTGTCTGCTCGCCCCGCGTGACGATTCGGTCGCCGAGCGTGCGATTCCGTGGAACGAGCGCAGTGTCGAGCATCTGCTGAACCGCGCCGGCTTCGGTGCGAGCGGGGCCGAGATCGCGCGCGGGCTCGCCCTCGGCCCCGAGGCGCTGGTCGCCGAACTCGTCGATGGTCCGCGACCGGGCAATGATCCGAGCTGGATGGACATCGAGCCCGTGCTGTTCCACTGGGAGGACTTCGGGCTCGACGTGATGCAGGTGACGTTGCCCGATGCCGCGTACTTCACGAAGTCGGCCGACGAACAGGTCGGCATGTGCAAGGACGCGCGCGTCATCGACCGCAATCAGTTCCTCGACCTGTACGAGCGCTGGTTCACGTCGATGAGCGCGGGCGCCGACCCATTGCGCGACCGGATGACGCTGTACTGGCACGGGTTCTTCACGACGTCCTGGGAGGTCGTGAAGCGCAAGTACGAGCTGATCCGCCAGTTCCAGTGGCTGCGGCGCGGTGCGACGGGGAACTACGCCGACCTCCTGCACGGCATCGTGCGCGACCCGGCGATGCTGCAGTTCCTGGATCAGACGGCCAGTTCGAAGGAGCACCCGAACGAGAATCTGGCGCGCGAACTGCTCGAGCTGTTCAGCCTGGGCGAGGGGAACTACGTGGAGCTCGACGTGCGCGAGGCTGCGCGCGCGCTGACCGGAAATCGCTGCGCGCCCGATGGTTCGTTCAAGTTCCTCGTCGATGCGCACGACGAAGGCGCGAAGACGATCCTCGGACGCACCGCGCCGTTCGACGACGAGCAGCTCGTCGATCGCATCCTGGAACAGGATGCGTGTCCGCGCTGGATCGCGCGCCGCATGCTGCGCTGGTTCGAGGGCGTCGAGCCCGGCCCGGAACGCATCGCGCGCTACGCGAACTTGCTCGTGGCGGAGAAGTACGAGCTGCGTCCGTTCCTGCGCACGCTGTTCCTCGATCCCGAGTTCTACCGACCCGATGTCGTCGGCACGCGCGTGCTCTCGCCGATCGAGTACCTCGCGTTCGCGTGCCACAAGCTCGGGATGCGGCCCAACGGCCAGTTCCTGAACAAGGCCGGCGTCGTGCTGGGTCAGAGCTTCTACTTGCCGCCGAGTGTGAAGGGTTGGCCCGAGGGACTGGACTGGATCTCAAACGACGCGTTGCTGCAGCGCGGCAACGTGATGGGAGCGTTGCTCGGAGTGCTCGAAGCTCCATCTACGGACGGTACGCAACTCGCCGGAGACCCTGCGCGCGAAGTGCCGACGATCGTGACGCACTCTGCGGACTTGCGCGTGCTGATCGAAACGCTGGAAGGCGCGCGCTGGGATCCGCCCGAGACGTTGGTGGCCGACTTGAAGCAGCTCGCGCGACGCGGCGACGACGATGTCGTGCATGCTGTGCTGGAGGAGTGGCTACCCGGTCCGCCCTCGGACGAAAGTACGAACCTCGTGCGCGATTGGCTCCGTGACGAGCGCGCGCGCATCGGCGCGAACGAAGACACTTGGCTCGACGATGCCGCGGTGCGCACGACGTTGTTGCGTCGGCTTGCGCACCTCGTGCTCAGCCTGCCGGAGGCGCACTTGGGATGAGCCGGGGCCTCGATCGCCGCGAGTTGCTCGTCACAGGTGCCGCCGGTGCCGCGATCGCGGCCTGCACGTCGAGTACATCGCGGACAGCGCTCGCGCGTCCGGCCGCGGACACGGGGCGTGCACTGCTCGTCCTCGAGATGTTCGGCGGGAACGACGGACTCTCGACGCTGGTCCCGCACCAGGACGACGCCTACCAGCGCGCGCGTCCGACGCTGCGTTTGACGCGCGACGAGACGTTGCCGCTGACGACCGAACGCGGGATGCACCCGACGCTCGAGCACCTGCACGACCTCTACCTCGACGGTCGCGTGGCGGCCGTCGAAGGCGTCGGCCTGCCCGCGCCGAGCTACTCGCACTTCCGTTCGCAGGAGATCTGGCACACGGCCCGCGCTGAAGGCCGCGCTTCCGGTCCGGGCTGGCTCGCGCGCGTGCGCGAGGGCGCGTGGGGCGACGATCCCGATCGGATGCTCGCCGTGCACATCGGCGGGGACATGCCGTATTCGCTGTGGTCGGAGCGACACCCAGCAGTCAGCATGCGCGTCGCCGGCGAACTTGAATGGCTGGGCGGCGAATCCGCCAAGGAAGCGTTCGCGCGCGCGGCGGGGGACGGATGCGCCGAGCTCGAGCGCACGCGACGCGATCGGATGCTGTCCGAGGTCCGCGCGCGCTTGCGCGACTCGCAAGTCGCCGCGGCGCAGCTGCGCGAAGTCCTCGCGGCCTATCGTCCGCGCGTCGAGTACCCGGCCGAGCCGTTCGCGAATGCATTGCGCGCGGTCGCGGCGATGTTGAACTCGGACCTGCGCACGCGCATCTACTCGGTCGTGCTGTCGAACTTCGACACCCACGGCGCGGTGCAGAGGGCGAAGCAGGCGCGCCTCTTGGCGCAGTGGGACCGCGCGCTCGGTGCGTTCTTCGCCGACTTGCGCGGCACCGCGGCCGACGATCGCATCCTGGTGCTCGCTTGGTCCGAATTCGGTCGGCGCGTCGAAGAGAACGTGTCGCACGGAACCGACCACGGCGCCGCAGGCCCAACGTTCATGATGGGCAAGCACGTGCGCGGAGGTTTGCACGGCCGACATCCGAGCCTGACCGATCTGGACGAGAACGGGAACTTGGTCCAGACGACGGACTTCCGCCGCATCTACGCGGAATGCTTGGAGTCGTGGTTGGGCGTGGAATCCGACGCGGTGCTCGGCGGGCGCTACGCGCCGTTGCCGATCGTGGTCTGAGATCGCCGCTCGGCGCTGCGCGCACCGTCGCATGCGCGTCTGGACGGAACCTTCCGGATCGCCGACACTTCCTGCGAGCACTGTTTCGGTGCGCACGCCGTTCGGAGAGCCACCATGCTCGCAACCCTTCTCGTCACGAGCCTCTTCACTGCCCCGATCGCTGCGGCCGCGCTGCAAGCGGATCCGCACGTCGAGACTCCGAACGCGAGGTCGGAAAAGACAGCGAGCGAGCTGTTCGAGGAAGCCGCGCGCAGGCTCGACACAGTCACGAGCTTCGTCCTGAAGTACGCCGTCGATGCGAACGGCAAGCCGGGCTCGATGGAGCTCGCGTACGCAGCTCCCGATCGGGCCTGGGCGCACTGCGTCGCGGAAGGCACGGACATGCAGATGTGGATCGTCGACGGGCGGTTGTCCCTGCGCGGACGAGCCGAAGACGGGCCGATGAGCCTGGACTTCGACTTCATCGCCGAGAGCATTCTGCGCGGCGAGTTCGAACGCGCGATCTGCGCCGAACTCCCAGATGAGCGCGCACCCGATCCTCAACCCACGGCCGGTGCGACCATCCAGTTCGGGTTCACTCCGGGTGAGGGGTCGGGCCGGGAGATCGAGACGAAGCTCAACCTCGGTTGGAGCCCCCGTCGTCGTCATGCGATGAGTTGGGGCGACGGTTCGACGTGGGGTGACGCCCGCGTCCAGGGAGACTTCTTGGTCCGCGATGTGTCGCCGACCGTCATCGCGAAGCTGTCGATCGAGACGGGCGTCCTGCAGGAAGTGCGCGGCGAGAAGGGTGCGCTGCACTTGGTCGAGTGCCGCATCGACGAGCCCGTCGACGCGAAGACCTTCGACGTTCCCGATCCCGACCCGAAAGCCACGGATCGTTCTGCGGAGTTCCGGCGCTTACTGGTGAGTTCGATGCGCGAGGTCGAACGCAGACAGCTGTACCACTTGGCCTCACGCGCGATCGACGCGAGCGGCGGCGACGAATCCCGCTGGCGCAGTCGAGTCGCGAACGCGCTCGGCGCCTATCACGCC
>JBBQCC010000215.1:0-7912 GCA_038318285.1 Planctomycetota bacterium
ATCCGCCGCGCCGGCGCCGGCCGCCGAAGGCTGTGGCCCGCCGACAACCGCCGCTCGATTACACTGGCCCGTGGTCCCTTGGCTGGGCACCCCTTGCTGTGGCCCGCCGACAACCGCCGCTCGATTACACTGTGCGCCCGCGGCGCCTCCGACGATCGTCTGCTGTGGCCCGCCGACAACCGCCGCTCGATTACACTCTACGGCAAGACCTGGAACGCCTCGGCGCCGCTGTGGCCCGCCGACAACCGCCGCTCGATTACACTCCGACCCCCGCAACGCCCGCACCGGCAGGCAGTTGCGCGGGTTCGGCTCTAGAAAAGCAGGCCCTGGCCGAGCGGTTGCTCGGGCTCTGACGAGAGTTTCCCAAGGTAGACCTCCATCGCAGCGAACTGCTTGTCCGTGATCGAGACGAGGCGCACCTGCCCCTCCTCCGGAAGTTGGCTTCGGATCCGTCGGCGCTTCGCCTGGGTCGAATCTTCGCTGGCACAGTACTGAGCATACACGGAGTACTGGAGCTGCGAAAATCCCTCGGTCAAGAGCAACCGCCGAAAGCGCACGTAAGAACGCTTCTGGACCTTCTCCTTCACGGGTAGGTCGAACAGCGCGAGAAGCCACATGCCACGGAACTCCGAGAGTGCGAGGGCGGGTGAAGGTTGTGCCCGGCGGGAGCGTCGCGTCGGTTCACGCCGAACCTCAACCTTCCGACGTGCCATCGGGGAAGAACTCCGGGAACTTCGGCAGGTCGAGGCGATCGGTCTTGCCGGCAAATGCGTCGGAAAGGGAGGTCGCAACACGCACGAGGATGTCGAACAGCGTTCGGTCTTCGCCGTGCATCCGGTAACGGCCATTCAACGACTCGAACAGCATGGCCTTGCACTCCCTAGTCACCGCGGGATCTGGCCCCCATGCGCCGAGCACCTGGATGGCCGCGCGATCGACGATCGGACGGAACGGCTCCATCAAATCGTCAGCGAGGACGAACTGGCTATAGCGGTTGTGGTGGTGCAGACCCATCGACGGGTACAAGCCAGCGCCACAGACAGCCCTCGCGGTCATAGCGCGCAGCACCGTGTAGCCGTAGTTCAGGACGGCGTTCGTACCCTCGAGACCGGCGTCGCGACGGAAGTCTGGATCACTGAACAGCGAGCCCCAGTAACGCCTCGCGGCCTGTGCTTCGACGTTGTCGGGGTCGCCACTTCGAACCCGGCGTGCCATGAGCGCAAGGCCGGCATCTGCACCCGTCTCCAGGCGGAGAGCAGCGGCCTGCGACTCGATTTTGCAGCGCACCATCTGTTGCCACAGGCGCTTGCGCAGCGGCAGCTTTGCAGCAACCTGCTGTCCGATGCGCTCCGTCTGCAGCGAGTTGCCTTGCAGCGGCAGCATCATCCCCACGGGTAGACGCTTGTCGTCGCAAACGACGATCGCCGCCCCCGCCCCCGAGAGACCGGCCAACAACGCAGCCGTGCAGCTGATCGCCGGGTGCGAAGTGATGAGGACGCCAACCTCATGGAGCGGTAGCGTCACATCCGGCTTCTCGGAGCGCCGGATCAGGAGGTTGGAGTGGCGCACGGAAAGGTGCGCCGCCTCTTCGGAGAAGTCGAGGATGCGGTCAGACACGACAGGGGCGTAAGACCCCTATCGGCGTGATGAGCACTTTCCTGCAGCGCAGCCCGTTGGCGAGCTTGGCCGGCCCAATGCGCACTCTTGCTTTTTCCCTCTTCCGTACGTCGATCGTTCGCGCATCAGTCGCCCAACAACCTTCGAACTCGGCATCTGAGATGGAGAGAACTCGGCATAGGCGGGGCGCTGAATCCAGTTCCGCCAACTCTACAAGATCATTCCGGCGGAGCGAGAATCGCACTGAAGCGTCGATCGCGATGATGGCTTCGGGAGGAACTGCGGTCTTGCGACGATATGCCTCAAACATCGAGACGAGGTGGTACTGAACCTTTCGCCGCCCCTTCGCATCCACGACATCCTTGACGACCAGGTGGTGGTTCTCTGAGTTCTCTACTTGTCTGGATCGACCACCTCGTCCGACTTGATAGGTGGTGTTCTTCTTCTTGATCCGCACGCGGAAGATCGGGATCCGCCTCCCATCCTTCGCGATGAGCGCGGGGTGAGTCTCGGCCTTGTCGGCCACGCACACCTTCTTTGGGTCACGCCCGTCTAGGAACCGCGTCACGGTCTCACGGATCCGCGGGTCAACGATCGCTTCTATGTCCCTCGGCGACAGGGACGTCACCGGCTTGCGGATGTGCGTGTACTCACCATCCCCCTGCCGCACCCCTGAATCTCCACGACGCGGACTATAGATCGACTCTGCGTGCAGCGGCCCGCGCACGCGGTTATCGATCCGAAATGACGGGACGATCTGTTCCAGGCACTTCTTGACGTCTTCGACGAACGTCGGCCAAGGATCCGGCAGCACACCGAGTCGGCGCTTCCGAGTCTCCCACTCTTGTTCGGCATTGCGGCTCAGCCGCTGCGCGAACACGGGACTTGTGAGCGCAATGGAAACGGCATCCACCGCGTGATGTCGATGGTCCGCGCGCTTCTCACCCGGAGGCGTCGGTAGCAGTCGGTCGATGCCGTGAGTGCGCCTGACGAGGGCGGTGATCGTGCCGTTGCCGACCTGAACCCTCGTCTTGCCCTGCGCATCGACCCCTCGTCCGAGATCGCCACCGAAGAGCGTCGTCAGGTACTCGCGCGCGCGGAGCGATGCATGCCGTGTATCGTTGAGCTGGGACGACAGGAACCCAGCCAAGAACTCGGCCTGCTCGGCTGGCGTCATTAGGAAACGGCGCAGCTTTCCTTCGGACATGCGGCGGTCGGTTACGTGCTTGCGCATGCGGTCGCACATACCTTCCCACCGTTCAGGGTCGTGACCGAACGCCTCGAACGGCGTACCGTTCTTCTTCTCGTTCCGGTTTGTCTCCGCGAAGCACAGGGTCAGGTTCGTGAAGGAGTCGTCCCTGCAGCGAGAGAACGGGATGATGTGCTCGACATCGACTTCGCCGCTCAGGAGCTGAGACATCCCGATCGACCGTCCCGTGTACGGACACACGCCGCCACACTCCTCGTGCAGGCGCATGCGCAGTATGTCACCACCACTGGGGTTCACCCTTCCGATTTCCTGCAGGAGCCGCTCGCGCGCCCGCATGCGGATCCCTTCGTTCTTCTCGATGTTCTCCTGCATCCTCTTGCGGTCGTCCTTGCCACGCTTCATATCGCGTGCAAGCTCGATCCGGACGCTGGCAGGCTTCCCGTACTCGCGCACGAGTGCATTCACGACTCGCCGCAGTTCGTTGAGTGCTCGACTGACGACCGGGTTGCGCAGGTCGCGGAACATGACCCGGACCGGACCGAGGAGATCCACGGCCTCCTTGCTAATCAGGTGCCCATAGACTCGCTGCACCGCGGTGGCGTACGGAAGGCCGTCTTGAAGCGCAGGCAGCAGGCGCTCCATTGCGCACTGTGACAGCGAGGTGTAGTCGCCACTGATGACGAGGTCGTCGAGCATCTCCGCCTCCCACCTCGTGGGAGCAAGTCGAGCCCAGACCCCGTGCCGCTCGCGGGCTTTTGCCACGAGCGTTGCATTGTCCTTCGCGTTCCAGATGTCCCACACGACGGCCTCTTGCACCGCGGGATCTAGAGCCAGCCAGCGATCACCAAACACACCGATTAGCGAATGGTTCGTACGGTTTCCGCGGATCGTCTTCGAGGTGGCGTCCTGGATGTTGAGCTTGACCTTGGGAGAGATGCCGAGCAGCTTCTTGGCAGCAGTGATGGTGATATCGGGGATAGTGTCGAGTTCGCGAGCCAGTCGGTCCCGTCTCTCGGCGTTTAGCGGAGCATCCGAACCATCGCCGGTCTTCACGCGGATGTTGTTGATCGTCTGCCAGATGCGAAAGCGCTGACTGACGAGGAGGCACTCGGGGGCCCGCCGCCGTCGCCTTGTCCGCTGCACCTCCCCGTGCACGTCGCGATACTCCGCCCCGCTCTCATGCTCGCACGTCCCCACCAGCCCGCTCTGGTCTTTCAAGGGCCGTTGATGGAACAGGGCCGTCTTGAGACGTTCCTTCAACTCGTCCGTCATCAGTCGAGGCGACTCAGAAGCCTGCGCACCCCAGATCGCCTCGAACTCGGCTACGTACATCGCGCGCTTCGTCCAACGTCGACGCAGACGCTCGCCGCGCAGGCCTTGCTGGTACAGATACTTGCCAAGCGTCGATCCGATTCCGAGATCGTCGATCGCCAACTGCAGCGCCGAGATGTCCTTGAGGACCTTGCTTCGCTCGTTGTCCTTGCCGTCCGTCTTGCGGTTGCTGAGGAAGCCGCGGCGTTGGGCGAGGTGGAACAGCGCTCGGCCGAGTGCGAACGACTCGAGGGGCCGCTCCAGCGCATACGCTCGCAACACGTAGGGCACCAACTCGAAGACTTGTGATCGTTCAGCGATCGGCACGCGCGGTGACCAATCCTGTGCGAGTTGTTCGTCCAGTTCCTTCAGCAACTTGTCACGCGCAGCCTCGGGCGATCCGTGAGCTAGAACCGCGCCCGCCTCGAAGGCCGGCAAGAGACCTGCGGACTGCAGAATGTTGAAGACCTTGGTGATCCGGCGCGCCCTGCGTTTTGTCTGCCGCCGCTGCAATCGCGCCATGCGACGTTTGACGGCACGTGAGGCCTCCCGGTCTCCCTGCCCGTAGTTCTCCACGCCTTCGTCGAAGATGCGTACGCCCATGGAAGGGCGAGTCGGCATCTCCTCGGGTGGGTGCAGGAGCCCCGCTGGCTCACCGTCCTCCCCAATCTTGAGCGCTACCCAACCGAGGGAGTTGGCACCGAGGTCCAAACCGAGGATCCAAGGCTGCTGAGTGCGAGCTGGCTGAATCATGAATGGAGGGGGTCTTGACGGCTTGGGTCGGGAGCCCTAACGTGCCGACTAGTGTAATCGAGCGGCGGTTGTCGGCCAGACACAGTAAGGCAGACTTCCGTCTGTTGCATGAGTCGATCCCTGGGTCGGCCCCGGCGTCGCCATGGCGACGCCTTTTTCGTTGGCTCCGCGAGCAGATCGAACCGGAAGAACGATTCTAGGTTCGAGCCGCCGCGAGTTCAGAAGATCTCGACCACCCCCGTCGAGTCCGCGAAGCGCTCGACGTCCACGCCGATGCGGCGCGCGAGCGTCACGTGCAGATTCGCGAGCGGCGTCTCCTTCGTGAGCATCGCGTAGCGACCGCCGCGCACGCCGCCGCCCAGCAGCACGATGGGCAGGTCGCCGTGGTCGTGCCGATTGCCGTCGCCGATGCCGGATCCGTACACGACGTGCGTCGCGTCGAGGAGGCGCGCGCCGTGCTCGGTCGTCTCGGCCAAGCGCTGCACGAGGTGCGCGAGGCACTCGACGTGGAAACGGTCGATTTTGCCGACCTTTTCTCGCTTCACAGCGTCACCGCCGTGGTGACTGACCTCGTGGTGGCCTTCGGGGACGCCGATCGCCGGATGGCTGGCGTTGCTGCCTTCGTTCGCCAGCGTGAACGTCGCGATGCGCGTGCTGTCCGTCTTCAGCGCCAGGACCAGCACGTCGGCCAGGAGTCGTGCGTGCTCGCCGCGGTCTTTCGGGATGCCGGACGGTCGCGCGGCGTCGGGCACGACCTCGTCGCCATCCACGGCGCGCGTGAGGCGGCGTTCCAGCTCGCGCACGGACGTCTCGTACTCGTCGAGCTTCCGGCGATCGTCGGCACCCAACGTGCGTGCGAGCCTCCGTGCATCGGCGCGCACGAGATCGAGCACGCTGCGTCGGCGCGCGAGGCGCGCGTCACGTTCCGCGTCCGTCTCGCCTTTCTCGCTTTCCCGGAACAGGCGGTCGAACAGTTGCCCTGGATCCGTCTCCTTCGGGACGGGTGTTTCCGGGCCCGACCAGGACAAGTTGCTGGAGTAGGCGCAGGCGTAGCCCGAATCGCACTGACCCGACTGCGCGCCGCCCTCGCAACCGATCTCGAGCGAACGGAATCGGGTGCGCGCGCCGATCCGACGCGCGGCGAGTTGGTCGATGCTGGTGCCCACGTGCACGGCACCGTCGGCCTTGCGCGGCTGTTCGCAGGTCAGGAACGCGGCGCTCGCGCGCGCATGGTCACCCGGTCCGTCGCCATTCGCGCGCGCGGTGTTCAGCGTGGCGCCGCCGAGCACGAGCGCCTCGGCTTTCCACGCTTCGAGCGGCGCCAGAGTCGGCGGCAGCACGTCGAGTGCGCCGAGCGCGGCCGGGGTCCACAGCTCGCGGTTCATCCCGTTCGGCGCATAGACGTAAACGAGTCGGCGCGGCGGAGCTTTCTCGGGCGCGGACCCAGAATCAGCGCGCACCCGCGCGGACATCGCGTCGAACAGCGGCAGCGCCATCGCGACGCCCGCCCCGCGCAAGATCGTTCGTCGGTCCATCGGTCGCAGAGTCCACATGCTCGTGCTCATCCTCCTCGATCTTTCGGCTCAGGGGCGCGCGAACGCCGGCGAATCCACGAACTCTTCGATCAACCCGGTCAGGCTGGGGTCCGGCCCAGCGGCGGTCACGACGTTCGAGACCCAGGCTTCGTCGGTATCGGTCAGGCTGCGCCCGAGCGCGTAGATCGCCAGCTCGCGCACGAGGTTGTGCACGAACTTGGGATCGGCGGCGAGCAGCTTCTTCAACTCGGCTGGCCCCGAGAACGCGCGCTCGTCAGGCAGCGCGCCGTCGGCGTCGATCGGGAATTTGCCGTCGCGCGTCCGCCAACGTCCGATCGGGTCGAGATTCTCGAGTCCGAACCCGATCGGATCGATGTTGGCGTGACAGGACGCGCAGCTCGCGTCGGCGCGGTGCTGTTGCAGTCGCTCGCGCAGAGACAACGTCTCGCCGCCGTGCTCCGCGTCGGCCAGCACGCCCACGCCCGGCGGCGGAGGCGGCGGTGGCGTGCCCAGGATCGCTTCCAGCACGAACTTGCCGCGCGACGACGGGCTCGTGCGCGTCGGATAGCTCGTCGCGGTCAGCACGGCCGCCATGCCGAGGATCCCGCCGCGCGCGCCTGCGTCGAGCGGGACGCGTCGCATCGCCGTGCCCGTCACGCCCGCGATGCCGTAGTGACGCGCGAGGCGCTCGTCGACGAACGTGAAACCGGGATCGAGCAGCTCGCGCGCCGGTCGACACTCGCGCAGCACGCAGTCGAACAGCATCGTCGCTTCGGCCGTCATCGACGCGCGCAGCGGTTCATCGAAATCGGGGAAGCGCTTGGGATCAGGCGCGGCACGTTCCAGCCGGCCGAGTTGCAGCCACTGCGTCGCGAAACCCTCGGACAGCGCTGCAGAGCGCGGGTCCGCGATCATGCGCCGCACTTCTTCGCGCAAACGCAGATCGCACGCGTCGGCTCGTTCGCGCAGGGCGCGGTCGGGCGTGCTGCTCCACAGGAAGTACGACAGCCGCGCTGCGATCGCGTGCGCGCCCATCGCTCCGTCCACCATCGCTCCGTCCACCATCGAGTCGTCCGACGCGACCTCGGGCCGGTAGAGGAAGTGCGGCGACACGAGCCCGGCCACGATTGCGGTGCGCACGCGCTCTTCGAAGACCTTCGTTCCGGCGGACATGTCGAGGACGCGCGTGATCTCGTCCTGATCCACCGGTCGCCGCCAAGCCTGCTCGAGCAGGCTGCGCACGACGCCGCGCAGGTTCCCACGCCGTTTCGGCGCCAATTCCTCGCGTTGGAACCGCGAGGGCTCGGGCCGGTCGATCGGACCTTCGACCTCGAACCACTCGACGACCAGGTTGCGATCGCGTTGCCTCGGATCCTTGGCCGTGGGCGCGTAGTAGTCGTTCAAGAACGCGACGGCGAACTTCGTCGGGCCTCCATCGAGGTGCGCGAAGGCCTCGACCGTGCGCGCATCCGGACCGCGCTCGGGC
>JBBQCC010000216.1:0-7901 GCA_038318285.1 Planctomycetota bacterium
GCTTGCAACGCGGCGCCGACCTGGATCTTCGAGTACGGGCTGTAGGCGTTCGCCAGCGCCGCGACCGCCGCGGCGACGAGTTCGTCGTCGCGCGCATCAGAAGGGAGCGCTTTCGGGCCCTCCCGACGATCCGTTCTTTCCGGTCGGCTCATGCGCGCCAGCGTCGTCGCCGTCGTCCCATCCGTCAACGTCGACGTTCGGGTCCGCCGCTCCCGACACCTCGGGCCGCGCGCCTCCCTCGAGGCGCTCGTACCCGAGGTAGGGCACGCGCATCCGCACCTGGCGTGTGCCGCTGAGCGGGTCCTCACGCTCCTCGGGCTGCACGAGCACCAACGCGCGCAAGCCCACGAGGTCCTTGGACTCGACTTCGACCTCGCCCGAAACGTCGATGCCGAGCGCCGCCAGCACCTTCTTCACGCGGTAGATCCCGCGCTCGCTCCAGGTCAGCGAGTCCCACGCCGCCGTGCGCCCGGCGTGGTCGCCGTCGATGACCTCCAGGCGAAACGTCCAGCGCGTACTGCCGTCGCGGGATCGCCCCTCGCGCACCTCCGCGACGCGGATCGGATGCAGGCCGGCGGGCACGGAAACGAACGACTCGACGTCGTCCACGTTGCTGAAATCGAAGCGCATCGGTGGTCCTCGCGGAGCGCGGTCGGAGGACGGACGGAGAGCAGAGTGCCCTCCCCACGCGTCCTCCCGAAGAGCGACGCTCGGCGCGCGCGAAGGTCGCAGGTCGGAGCTCATTTTTCTCGAACCGCCGCGGCCTGGATTCGCGCGCCGGCTACCCCGTGAGACCTACCCCGCGGGTCGCGACCGGGGGTTTCGCGATCAAGTGCTCGACGCGACCCCGAGCGGCGTCAAACGCGCCGAGTGCGCCGCCGTCCCCGGCCCCGTCACCGCGCGGAACACACGTTCCATGTTGCCGCCCATCACCTTCGCGACGTCGTCGGGCGCGAAGCCGCGCTCGAGCAGGCGTTCGCCGATTCGTCCGTAGCAGCCGGCGTCCTCCAAACCCTGCGGCGTGCGTCCGATGCCGTCGAAGTCGGAGCCGAGTCCGACGTGATCGACGCCGGCGACTTCGCAGGCGTGCACGACGTGATCGACGACGATCTCCATCGGCAGCGGCGTCGCGTGCTGCTGCAGCCACTCACCCTGGCGCACGAACACGTCGGTGTCGTTCGGACCCTGAATCGCGCGGTACTCGGCCGTTTCGCGTAGATCGGCGTCCTCGCGCTGTGCCTCGTCCTTCAGGAATGCGGTGCAGAACACGACGCCGACCACGCCGCCGTTCGCCGCCAGCGCGCGCAGCTGATCGTCGGTCAAGTTGCGCTGGTGACCGTGGATCGCCTTGCAGCCCGAGTGGCTCGCGATCACAGGACGCGTCGTCGTCGCGAGCACGTCGCGGATGCTCTGCACGCCCGCGTGCGACACGTCGACGACCATGCCCAGCTCGTTCATGCGCCGCACGACGCCCTTGCCGAATTCGGACAGGCCGGCCGGCACGTTTTCGCCCGCTCCCGCTTGGCACGAGCGGATCCAGTCGAGGTGGTTGTTCCACACGAGCGTCAGCACGCGCACGCCGTGCTCGAAGAACCATTCCAGGTCCGCGATCGATCCCTCGATCGAATGGCCGCCCTCGATGCCGGGAATGCCCGCGATGCGTCCCGACGCATGCGCCGCGTCGAGCAATTCGCCGTTGCCGGCCCATGCGATCTGGTCGGCATGCGCGCGCTGCAGCTCGTGGAACTGCGTCAACAGGTCGCGCGTGCGCCGCCGCGCGCCACCCGGACCCTCGGCGATGTGTTTGGGATCGACCCAGTTCACGAGCACCACGGAGCCGAGCCCGCCCTGCTTGCCGCGCACGAGGTCGAGATGTCCGCGCGTGCGCGTGCCCAGGTCGTGACCGAGGTCGAGTTGGCGCTGCAGTGAATCGACGTGCGCATCGAACACGGTTTGGCGCGCCAAGACCTTCGCGAGCGTGCTCGAAGCGGCGCTCATCGAGCGGGCTGCGGCTCGCGCACGGCGGTCCAGACGGACAGGAAATCACGGCCGAGCGAGTGGGTCGTGCCACGCATCCCCGTTCCGTCCCAGATGCCGGAGGTGTTGTACGCCCCCGAACCATCGCGGGTCGTGAATGCGAAGTGCACCTCCCCCCAGTCGCTGTTCAGCCGGCCCGACTCGATCGTCGTGTCGTAGAACGTTCCCTCGAAGACGTTGCCCTCTACACGGGTCACGACGAACTCCTTGTAGTAGGCGTCGGCGCCCGGTGTCGGCCGCAGGTCCACCCTCCACGTGCCAACCAGCCCGTCTTTGGTCGGCGCGATGCTCGAGCACCCGGCCAGGACGAGAGCTGTACTGGTCAGAAGGAAATGGATCGTTTGAGGTTTCACGGGACCTGCCGTTACTGGCTTCGATTCTAGGAGGACTGTCTCGCTCAAGTCCCGCGCTGAGAGAAGTGTACGACTCGGCAAGCCCGGTCTCGACGGGAGACGGTTTCCCGGCAGGGTCCAACGAACGCCACCAAACTCGACGACGCTCTCCGCAGACGGCGAGCATGTTGGCGTTCACGAGCCGCTTTTCGCCCGCGAACTCGCCGGCGGCGGCGAACCGGTGGCCGTCAAGCCGTCGTTCGCCGTGACGTTCGGCTCGTGCGGCCTGAGCCTGCACGGGGCGGTCCACTACGGGCCGCGAGAGGCATGCGAAGTACAGTCAGATCGAGAGCGCCAAGCAGGCGATCTTCCGTCGCTTGGCGCGTAGGTGCTTCGAATTCGCGCTGCAGCGCATCGTCGTGGATTCCTATCGCGGTTCGGCGTGGACATGACGTACTGCCCGGACCGAGCTTCGCGGCCTGGCGTGGCCCGCACTACGCACATCGAGGTAGGACGGCACTCGGCATGTCATCCCTAGAATCGGGCTGGCGAGGGAGTCGAATCGCGACCCGGACCTCGGACACCACCAGGGACGACTCGATTCGCCGAAGGATCTCGACCAGTGCTCGTGTTTGGTTCGTCGCTGCGCTCGCCGCATTGCCCGTGATGTTGCTTGGCACGCCCGACACACTCGAACCCCGGAATCTCGCTGCGCCGAGTTCTCGAGGCGATCTACCCCCGACCGATCGCGGTCATGGAGCGAACGAACGATGAAATCGACCCACAACGAGATCCACGCACGACTCCCGCAGCATCTGCTCGTCGCCGTCGATGCGGACGCGCTCTCCGACCACGCGATCGAGAGCGGCGTCGAACTCGCGCGCCTCTTCGATGCGAAGGTCGAACTCCTCCACGCCTTTCGTACGTCGATGTTCGGTACGGAGTACGTCGCGGATCCGCGCGACGTCGCCGCCGGGTCGGATCTGACCGCCGAGGTGTCACGCGGCGTGCTGGAACACGTGCGCAAGGTGCTGACGGCATCTCAGTCGACCCTGCGAGCCGAGGACGTGCTGCACGTCTTGCCTGGACTGCCGGCGCGCGTGCTGCTCGATCGCGCTCGGACGACGAAGGCCGACCTGCTGGTCCTCGGAGCGCTGCGCAAACGTCCCGTGATGGATTTCGGGAGCACGGCCCGTGCGATCTTGGCGAAAGCGACCTGTCCGGTGCTGGTGCAACCGGGTCCGCGCACGCCGATCCGCAGCATCCTGGTCCCCGTCGACCTCTCGACGGAGAGCCTGCTCGCGCTCCAGACGGCATGCACGTGGGCGCGCGCGCTGCGTGCCAGCGTGCTGGCACTGCACTGCTTCGACACCTCCGTGGCGATGGCCGGCGAGACTTGGGGCGGAATCGCGGTGGCTGGCGCGGTCGACGTACTCGTCAAGCGCGCGCGACGCGAGTTCGACGACGCGATGTCCACCATGGACTGGGATGGAGTCGAGCACGCGACGACGTTCGTCGAGGGCGAGCCCATCGGCCGGATCCTCGCCGACGCGAAGTCCGCGGACATGATCGCGATGGGCACGCACGGCCGGACGGGCTTCGCTGCGCTGCTGCTCGGCAGCGTGGCCTATTCGGTGCTCCGACAAGCGACGAAGCCCGTGCTGGTCGTCCGCGACACGCAGCGCACGTTCGTGTCCTGAGAAGCGGCGCATTCTTCCCTGGCTCCCAGGCTCCGGCTCGACCCGGGGCGCCGCGAGACCAGGGGACCGGTTTTCGCGGATCGCGCTGTCCGCTGCAGGAGCTCACGGTCCCGGAGGCTGGAACGACTGCGCGGAGAGGCGGAGTCGCGGGAATCGTCGTATCCTCGCGGAATGAGGTCTCTTTACAGCGCCGTCTCCTCGTTCCTCGCTGCCTGCGCCACGCTGATCGCCACGACCAGCGTCGCAACGGCCCAGGCGTCCGAAGTTCGCTCGTGCTGGCTCACGCACTACACCTTCGTCGGCAAGAGCGAGCCGCAGCTGCGCGCGATCGCGCAGAACATCCGGAACGGGGGCATGAACACGGTCTACGTGGGCATGTACTCCGGCCAGTCCACGCTGTGGCCGAGTCGCGCCTACAAGGCCGCGGGCGGCAATTGGGCCAGCAGCAACATCGACTACGCACGCGATCTGTGCCGCATCTTCCACGACGAGGGCCTGCAGGTCGGCGCGTGGTTCGAGTACGGGCTCGCCGTGGGGCTCGGCTCGCACCCGCTGGCCATCGCGCACCCGGACTGGTTGGCGCGCGACATCGGCGGGGATCCGGTCACCGGTGAGAACGGCGGCTTCGTGTTCCTTTCGCCGGGCAACCAGCCCGCGACGGACCTGTTGGTCGCGATGGTGACGGAGCTGGCCCAGGACTACGACTTCGACGACATCCAGCTCGACCGCATCCGCTGGGGCCGCAAGTCGACGGGGCGCGAGTACGGCTATGAGGCTCCGACCGCCGCGCTTTACCTGGCGCAGTACGGTGTCAATCCACCCGCGAACGTGAACGACTCGCAGTGGGTCTCGTTCCGCGAGGGGCTCGTGAACAGCCTGATGCAGCGCTGCTTCGACGCCGTGAAGTCGGCCAACCCGACGATCGTCGTGTCGTCGGCGCCCACGGGCTCGTACGGGATCACGCAACACATGCAGCGCTGGTCGAGCTGGCTCGCCGGCGGCTACATGGACCTCGTGATGCCGCAGATGTACTTGACCTCTCTCTCGTCGTTTCAGACGGAGTTTCAGACGTGCCGCACGCAGGCGGGCCCCTACCTGTCGAAGCTCGGTGTCGGCTACCGCGCCAGCGACGACACCGACTGGTCGCTCGTGCAGAACCAGCTGAATTACGCGCGCGGCCAAGGCGTGGCGCACGGGGCTCTGTGGGTCTACCACCAGTACACGGCCCAGATCGCGATCCAGGACGAGATCGACCACTTGCCGGCTCCCGGCGGTCCCTGGAACGCGTCGGCGGTGAACCCATTCGTGTCCTCGCACAGCATCCAGATCGTCGGCGACGACGCGGACGGCGCGGCGACGTACGCCGAGACGTCGGGTGGGTGGCAGGCCTCGGCACAGTCGGGCGCGATGCGCTTCGGTTCACGCGTCGCGCCTGGGACGGCGCCCGCTTCCGTGGAATGGAACCTCGCCGTGCCGCGCACGGGCACGTACGACGTCTACGTCTGGTACACGGCCGCGAACAATCGCAACGACACCGCCCAGTACACGGTGCACAGCTACGACGAGACCTCCGTCGTCCCGATCGATCAGCGCACGAACGGCAGCCGTTGGATCCGACTCGGCCGCTTCCTCTTCGGCCAAGGTCCTTCGGCCGTGCGCGTTTCGCTCACGAACACGGGTGCCGACGCGGCCGAGTGGACGTCGGCCGATGCGGTCAAGCTCGTCCATGCGCCCGAGGGCGAGAACGAGTGCGCCACGGCACCCAACACCGCCGGACCGGGCATGCTCGTCGGCTGGTCGGGCACGACGAGCGTCTCCGCGAACAACCTGGTTCTCGTCGCCGAGGGCGGGCCGCCGAACTCGGTCGGACTCTTCTACTACGGAGCGGCCGCGACGCAGGTCCCCTTCGGGAACGGCTTCCGGTGCATCGGAGGGAGCAGCTGGCGCCTCGGCCCGCCGCAGTTCCTCGATGCGAACGGGAACACGCTGCGCTTCGTCAACTACACGAGCCCGCCGATGAACTCGGGCGGCGGCGCGATCACGGCCGGCATCCAACGCCGCTTCCAGTTCTGGTACCGGAACGCGGCCGCTGGGGGCGCGGGCTTCAACCTGTCGGACGCGGTCGCGCTGACATTCACTCCCTAGTGGGCTGAACGTCACGTCGCGAGGCCGAGCACGCTCGCGCGCTCCAAGCAGGCAACGGATAGGGAGCGGTGGTGGCCTCCATGGCCGCTGAGCACGACTTTCCTTGTGCTCTGCCTCACGAGTTGACCTCCGAAGTTCGACTCGCCTGCACCAAGGTTCAGGCGGGCAGAACTTGTGGTGCTAAGGGAATTCGTGTGGGCCGTCCGGATCGGCACGCGTTAAGCGAGCTCGCCACCGAAGTTGGGCCCGGTCGCTTGCAGCGTCTCCGAACTTCGAAGCCCGTCCGACGTCGTGGGCGGCACTGCAACCGACGATCGACTCGAGAACCGGGATGGACAAGGGATAGACCGGCCTCGGGCCGCCGACTGCCACGAGCGCTCGAAGCGACGGCGAACTCCGGGTGATCGGCTCGAAGCTCACGTGGGCGGCTCGAGGTCTCCGTCAGCAGGCGTCCGAGTGTTCCGCACACCCTTCCGGCCCGCGTTCGACTGCCAGGCCACACTTGGAGCGGATGTGCGCGGAATCATCGGAGCGCCTGAATGAGCGTGCGCACCGGATCCAGCGACTTCGGTTGCTGCGTCTTCGGTCGCCTGCTGAAGACGGACTGGGGTCGACAGGTTTCCGTTGGTCCGACGGGCTGACGGGCGGGGTGCGAGTGTCCAGTGCCGAGTGCGCGGTGATGAGTGCTGAATACCGGGTGCGGGTGCCCTCCTTGCCAACGTGAGCGGGTGCTGAGTGCAAGGGCGGAATGCGAGGGCGAGGGCGAGCGCCCAGCACTAGACCCAGCTCGCCCTCGCGCACACTCTCGATGCACATCCGATCGACGCCGGCTGTGACCGATCGAACGTTGCTCGTCGGACTCACCGACGCCGACCTCGCCGAGCAGTATCGCCGAGCAGTATCGCGGAGCAGTATCGCCAAATGTTCGCGGAATCATCGCACGGTCTGGCGGGTGCTCGACTCGAGCGGTCGGAGTTCGACTCGTTGACCTCGAGCGCTCTGTTCGTGCCACGACGAGTGGCGCACAGCGCGTCGAATGTACGCGAAATCGAACCCAGCTCTCGGGACCGTCGCCGAGTGCAGGTGCCGAGTGCAAGTGCCGAGTGCAAGTGCCGAGTGCCGAGTGCGAACACTGAACGCTGAGGTCGAGTGCGAGGTCGAGCGCGCTGCACTCGACATGGATCTTTCTCGTGCATGCTCTCGATCCACGATCGGTCGACGCGGGCAACGATCGATCGAACGCCGCCCGTTGGACGAACCATCGTGGACCTCACCGGGCTCTCGCAGAATGTCCGCGGAATCATCGCGCAGTCGCGCAGATGCTCGAGCTGAGCGGCCAGACTTCGACTCTTTGAGCTCGAGCGCGCCGGTCGGGCCGCCACGTGTGGCGCACAGTGTTTCGAATGTCCGCGGAATCGAACTGCGCGCTGGAGACAGCCTTCGATCGATGCTTGTTTTCTCGTGATTTTCGACGACCCGAGTGATTGCCGCGCATTCTATCGGAAGGATGGAGTCGCTGGAGCACGCCCACTCGATCTCGCTCATCGAGCCTCGCTCATCGAGTTTCGCTCGCCGTCACGCAAGCAGTCGCAGTCACACATGCCGTCGCAGTCCCAATCCATTCGCCAGATCGAACTGTTCCGTCGCGGCGGCGCGCGAGCCGGAGCAGGTCGCAAGCCGAAAGGCG
>JBBQCC010000217.1:0-7896 GCA_038318285.1 Planctomycetota bacterium
CGGCGAGCTCGACGTGCTGGCCGCGCTGGCGCAATGCGCCAGCGCGAACCGCGGGGTCGCGCCCAAGGTGGACGCCCGCGCCGTGATGCGCAGCGCCGACGGCCGCCATCCGGTCGTCGAACGCGCGCAGCGCAACGTCGCGTTCGTGCCCAACGACAGCCACTTGAACCGTTCGGACCGCATGGTGACGGTCCTGACCGGCCCGAACATGGCCGGCACGTCGACGTACATTCGCCAGACGGCGCTGATCGTACTGCTCGCTCAAATGGGCTCGTTCGTCCCGGCCTCCGAGGCGCGCGTCGGCGTCGTCGACCGCATCTTCACGCGCATCGGTTCGGCCGACGACATCGGGCGGCAAGCATCGACGTTCATGGTCGAGATGCTCGAGATCGCGAACATCCTGAACAACGCGTCGACGCGTTCGCTCGTCGTCCTCGACGAGGTCGGTCGCGGAACCAGCACGTTCGACGGACTCGCGTTGGCCTGGGCGATCGTCGAGCACCTGCACGAGCGCGCGCGCTGCCGCACCCTGTTCGCGACGCACTACCACCAGCTGACGGCGCTGGCGACGCGGTTCGAAGGCGTCTGCAACAAGAGCGTTGCCGTGCGCGAGTGGAACGACGAGATCGTCTTCCTGCACAAGATCATCGAGGGCGGCACGGATCGCTCGTACGGCATCCACGTCGCGCGCCTGGCCGGAGTGCCGGTCACGCTGCTGACGCGCGCCAAAGAGATCCTGTCGGAGCTCGAGGAAGACGCTGAAGGCCTCGCACCGCGCATCGCGAAGTCGAAGAAGACCGACGATTCCAGCCGACAATTGGGCCTCTTCGAGGCGCCGTTCAGCGCGACCGAAGAGGAGATCCGCAGGCTCGAGATCGACCGGCTGACGCCGTTCGAAGCGCTGTGCCTCCTTCGCGATCTTCAACGCAAGCTGCTTTGAGCGCACGAACAGAAGTCGCCCCGGCGAACTCTCCGACCCCGGTTTGGCGCGGCGCACTCGTCTGCGCGCTGATCGCGGCCGTCGTGCGACTCGCGGTCATCCTGATGCCGCCGATGGACCTGCGTCAGGGCGGCCACGTGTGGAACGAGGAGTGGCTGCGCGGCAACGTCGCGTACGAGCTGCTGCACGGACAGATCGTCCCCTTGCCCGACCACGCGCTCGGCCTGTGGGGCGGACTCGTCGTCGTCGGGATCATGGCGGTGCCGACGTTCGCGATCTTCGGGCCCGTTCTCCCAGCGCTGCGCATCGCGTGTCTGCCCTTCCCGATGATCGAGGCAGCGGCAGCGTTCCTCTTGTTGCATCGACTCGCCGGAAAGCGGGCAGCGTGGGCCGGAGGCCTGATGCTGGCGGTCGCCGCGCCCGGACCGATCCTCGATTCCGTGCTCGCGCAAGGCACGCACCAGCACTTCCAGGCGCTCGTGCTCGCGTGGATGTGGTTCGGCACCGAAGTGCGTGCGCGCCGCGGTGGACCGCTGGCGCACGGCGCGCTCGCCACCTCACTGGGACTGCTCCTGTACTTCGGCGGCAGCCTCCTGATCGGACTCGCGGTCGTGCTCGACCTCGCGCTCGACCGCAGTTGGTGGCGCAAACCGAAACTCGTCGCCGCACGGGTCGTCGGTCTCACGATCGGCATCCTGCCGCTGCTGTTCGCGCGCGCGCGATCCCCCGAGAGCGCGCTCGGCATCTACGGACATACTCCTGCCGGGCTGGCGTTCGGCGGCGGCGAAGAGCCGGTCGCGCGGATCGTGAACCTCTTCGCGCGCCACATCCCCGAGGCGTTCTGGATCCGCGGCGACTCGGGCTACGTCATCGGACTGGTCTGGATGTTCGCGCTGTTCGCGCTGTGGTTGTTCGCGGCCTGGACGTGGCGTCGCGAGCGCGAGCCTGCGTACGTCGCGATCCTGACCTATCCGGCCATCTTCGCCGGCGTGTGGGCGCTGTCCCCGCTCGTGCGCGGCGACGAAGACTTCATCATCGCGCTGCGCTACGTGCTGCCGCTGATCGGCATCTTGTCGTTGACGAGCGCGCTGGCGATCGAGCGCATCGGACGCACGAACCCGCGCATCTCGATGTCGATCCTCGGCCTGTTCCTGTTCGCGGCCGTGGCAACCTTGATCCCGAAGCTCAGGCCGTCCGCCGCCGCCGAGGAATGGCGCACGCCCGGCGCTCGACCTCAAGGTGTCGCACGCATCCACATCTGGCGCAACGGCGCCGATCCCGCGGCGCTCGAAGCGTTCCTCGCACGCATCGACGACCGTCGCGCGGGACCCGAGCGCGAAGCGGTCCTGCACGAACTCGAATTCCTGATCGGCGTCGCGGCGCGTTCGTACACGCGCATCCAGGAACGCGGGGAGCCCGGAGTCGATCCCGCTCCATGGTGGACAGCGCTCGAAATCGTGCGCGCTCACGAACGCGCGACGAGTTCCGGAGCTCGAGATGAGCGCTGACTCGAACTTCCTGACGACGCGGTGGAGCCTCGTGGCGCGCGCTGCGTCGCCGGAAGCACCCGAAGCGCGCGCCGCTCTGGACGAATTGTGCCGCGCATACTGGTGGCCGCTCTACGCGTACTTGCGCCGACGTGGGATCGATGGCGAGCGCGCCTCCGACCTCGTGCAGGGACTCTTCGCCGAGCTGATCGAGAAGGGACGCCTGGCGCACGCCGAGTTGGGACGCGGACGATTCCGCGGTTGGTTGCTGGGCGCGATGAAGTTTCACCTGGGCCACGAGGTCGAGCACGGGCGCACGTCGAAGCGCGGCGGCGACATCGTGCACGTGCCGCTCGATCCCGTCGAAGCCGACAAGCGCTGGCAACTCGCCAGCACGAGCGAGTTGGATCCCGAGCGCACGTTCGAGCGCGCGTGGGCAATCGCCGTGCTCGACGCGGCGTTGGCGCGGCTCGAAATCGAGATGCAGACGGCCGGCAAGGCCGAGCTGTTCGCACGACTCAAACCGTTCCTGACGTCCGATCCCGAGTCGGCGAGCCTACGATCCATCGCCGCCGATCTGAGCTCGACCGAGGGCGCCGTGCGCGTCGCCGCACACCGCATGCGCACCTCCTGGCGCGCCGCGATTCGCGCCGAGGTCGCATCGACGCTCGACGACCTGCGTGATCTCGACGACGAGGTGCGCGACCTATTTGCCGCGCTCGAGAGCTGAACGCGTCCGCGACCCAGAGTTCGTGCAGCATTCGCGGGCCGTCGCGCCAACGGAGATCCCGTCGATGGACCGCTATTCCATGGGTTCGAGGATCATCCGAGCCGAATTCCGGAATGCATTCCGTACGGTGTCGAACACCGTACGAATCAGCGCGGCCAGAGCCACGCGAACGCGCCGGCCGTCAGGGCTGCGTAGACGAGGCCGTCCACCATCTCGCGCACCGTGGAACTCCACGGCTTGCCCTTCCAAATCGAATCGATCGGGCCGCCCCAGGAATAGGCGAGCCACGCGGCAGCACCGATCACCTGGAACACCTTGAGGTAGCTCGCGCCGCGCGGCACCGAAGCCCAACCGACGTACCCGACGACGAGGCTGACGACGAACGTGTACACGACCCACGCACCCAGGAACGATCCGAGTTTCGGAGGCCCGTTCGGACGCACGTACACGACGGCGATTGGCCCTTCCTCGAACTTCTTCGCGACCTCGGGGTTCGCCATCTCCTTCCCGTCCAAACAGTACGGGAGGATGTACTGGCCCGGCGTCGCGTGCGCATTGCGCACCGCAGCGCGCACTTCATCCTCGTTGGCAAACTTGCGGTAGTCCGGCGAGTGCCACTTGATCACCATGTGGACGATCGAGCTGGCTACGAAGACGAGGCCGGCCGACAACAACGCGGGGAGGATGAGCGCGGTCCAATCGAACATGGGGGGACTTCTCCGACGGGGGGTTCCGAGCTTGCGAACGCCGACAGCACGCCGAGATCGCACCCTGCTGTCAACTTTCGGCGTAACGTCGGGATGCCGTTCCGTGAGAGGAGTCGGAGGCTCGCCGAAACCATGAATTGCTCACGCTGCCACGCCTCGATCCCCGCCGACGGGCCTGCGGGAATGTGCCCCAAGTGCCTGCTGTCCGTGGGCTTGGGCGAACCCGAGATCGTCCTCACCGATTCGGGCGAGCCCGCCCCGCCACCGCCGACACCGGCGGAATTGCAGCCGCACTTCCCGCAGCTCGAGATCCTGCGGCTCGTCGGCCGCGGCGGAATGGGCGCCGTCTACGAGGCGCGACAGAAGGGACTCGCGCGCTCCGTCGCACTGAAAATCCTGGCCGCGCCGAAGTCGGCTGACTCCAGCTTCGAGGAACGTTTCGTGCGCGAGGCGCAGGCGCTCGCACGCCTGAGTCACGAGAACATCGTCGCCGTGTACGACGCCGGCCGTGCCGGGCCGCATTTCTTCCTGTCGATGGAGTACGTCGACGGTCCGAACTTGCGCCAAGCCGAGCGCGCCGGACACATCGAGCCCGCGCAAGCGCTCACGCTCGTCGTGCAGATCTGCACTGCGCTCGACTACGCGCACAAGAACGGGATCGTGCACCGCGACATCAAGCCCGAAAACGTGCTGCTGACGCGCGAAGGCAAAGTGAAGATCGTCGACTTCGGTTTGGCGAAGGTGCTCGACCGCGCCGCGCGCGGCCTGTCGCTGACGCGCATGTCGCAAACGATGGGCACGCCGCACTACATGGCGCCCGAGCAGATCGAGCACCCGAAGGACGTCGATCATCGCGCGGACATCTACTCGCTGGGCGTCGTCTTCTACGAGCTGCTCACGGGTGAGCTGCCGCTCGGCCGTTTCCCGCTGCCCTCGCACAGAGTGCGTCTGGACGTGCGCCTCGACGACATCGTCATCCGCACGCTCGAGAAGGAACCGGAGCGTCGCTATCAAGCCGCGAGCGAAGTGCGCACCGCGCTGGAGACCGTCGCCACGACGCCCGCGCCGGCTGCGCGCACGGAGCCGGCGCAAGGTGAGCGACGCCGATGGTCACCATGGCGTTGGGCCGGCGCGGTCGCGGCGGCCGGTCTCGCCTTGATCACCACCGGATACTTCGTGCTGCTCTTGAGCGGTCGACACGTCGAGGTCCACGATCCGGCGGGCGACGCGAGCGTCGGGCGCGCGCTGGAGCTGGTGTCGCAAGGTGTGCTCCCGCCGATGCCCCCCCTCGACCCCGATCTCCAGACCCGGATCGCGTCGGTCATGCACGCCAACGAGGCGGCCGATGTCCATGAGTCGCGCGCAAGCTTGCTCGGAGAGATCGCGCCCGAGCTGATGGGCGCGAACTCGCAGGCCACCCGGCTCGCCGCTCTCGGCTACGTGTTCGCGAATGGGGACGCGCGCGACGAAAGCGATCCCGTTCGCCGGTACGACGAGTTGGAGTCGACCTTCGTAGAGCCGCTCGCGGTCGATGGCGAAGGTGAGATCGCTGCACTGCGCCTCACGCCGGACACTGCGATCGTTCGAGGCCTGCGTGAAGAGCTCCGTCAACGCATCGTCGCTCAACTGGGCTCGACTCTGTACTCGCCCCAGGAACTCGATCTCGTCCTCCGTGATCGGATGCCTTTCGACGAGGGTCCGCTCGAACTGCGCATCACGAGGCGCGGTTCGGGCTGGTTCGTGATGCGGAGGACGGAGAAGGGCGTCCGCACGGAGACGTTTTCCGATCTCCCCTCGCGCTACGGCCGCCTCATGGATCGCTACTTCCAACGCGCATCGCCGATCCAGGATCCGAACTCTGCTCCGATCGCGGCACGCGGATCGAGTGAGGCGGTGTTCGGCCCCCGCCCGCAGGCCCTTCCGACGCCCCACGCCTTGGCCTGGTCCCGAGCGGAGCAAGTCGTGACACGGAACGCGGGCTCGCTGCTGAATCGCTACCGTGCGCTCGAGGCAGCTCACACGGCGTTGAAGGAGGATCTATCTGGTCCGACTTCGATTCTTCGGGTGAACATCCAGCCCTTCGCCGAGGAACGCGCCGCGCTGGCCGCGGAACTGTGGACTGTCCTGACGGGTGTCATGGCGCAGGACGAGCTCGTCACCGTCGTGCGGTTGGAATTCGACCGCGCGGTCCTTCCCTACGGCGACCAAGCCTTCGCGATCACGATCACGCGGGATGGAGTGGGCTGGCACATCACGGAACGCAGCGCCGACGCGCAATTCGACGGGGACTTCACACTCGAGAAGCTCCCTGCCCGCATTCAGCGACTGGCGCAGCTCCCGCGCTGATCGAGAACATCGCGCAGGTATCTGCCTGCGAGGGAGTCCCTCAGGCCGTCAGGATCTCGACGTCGTCCTTCGTCAAGTACAGCGAGTGCTCGTACTGTGCGACCATCACGCCTTCGTCCTCGACCAGCGGCGGGTAGCGCACGAGTGAGCCCTGACGCGCGAGCTTCGTGAACGTGTCCTCGACCGCGTCGCGATCGAGGTGCAGGAAGTAGCGGCGCGCGATCGGCAGTCCGCGCCACGATTCGATCGCCTTGAGCACGTCGCGATCGCACGCCTTCGCCTTCGTCGGTGGGCGCACCATCATGAACACCTCGGCCTTGCCGGATTCACGGATGTAGCCGCGGCCCGTGCTGGCGAACGGTTCGATCGCGAACACCATCCCGGCCTTGAACGTGCCGGCGCCGCGCTCGGCGTAGTTCGGGATCTGCGGCGCGGTGTGCACCTTCCAGCGCGCCAGCCCGTGGCCGGTCAGGTTGCGCACGGGTTGGAAACCCGCGGCAAGGATCGTGCGCTCGATCGCAGCGCCGACGTCGCCGACCTGACAACCGTCCTTCACCGTGTTGATCGCGGCGGTCAGCGCGTTGCGCGACGACTCGATCAACGGCGTCCAACGCTTGTCGCTCGACAGGTCCACCGTCGCGGCCGTGTCGGCGATGTAGCCGTCGACGTGCACGCCGATGTCGACCTTGACGCAGTCGCCCTCCGCGTACTGTTGCTCGTCCTCGGGGGCCGAGCAGTAGTGCGCGGCGACGAAGTTGCGGCTCGACTGCGCCGGGAATCCGGGCTCGGCGCCGCGCTCGCGGATCTTGGCCTCGACGCTCTCGAGCACGTGGCGGATCGTCACCCCCGGCTGGATGTTCACCTTGGCCCACTCACGGCATTCCGAAGCGATCCGGCCGGCCTTGCGAAAACAGTCGAGTGCGTAGTCGTCCACGCAGGCAGGATACGGGCACGGGCGCGAAGCGTCCATTTCAGCCGCGGACGCGAGCATCCGATACCGGAGTCGTGAACTTCCTTCGCACTGCGACTTGCGTGCTCGTCCTCGTCGCTACTGCGGCCTGCCGGACGACGAAGACGACCACGCCGCCGGGCTTGGCGGACGCAGTCGTCCTGCAGTCGAGTGCCGTGCGTGCGTGGGCATTGACCTCGGGCGAGAATCGCTGCGGATTCGTCGTGCGGTTCGAGGAACCGGGGACGGCCGCCCGCGCGTGGTTCAGCGTCCGCAACACGTACGCCCAGGAGGTCGGCATCGTCGACATCGAGGGCCGTGCGTGGCGCTACCGACCGCACCAGCGCGACCCGGAATGGCTCGGCAGCGGCACGGTGCAGGCGGGCGCCTGTCGGATCCTCGAAGCCGATCCGGCCGCCGTGCTGCGGGAGATCCCGGTCGACGAAGTCGCGCAGTCCGCTCACGGCGAAGCAGACGACGACGTCGATTCGAAGCCCTGACTTCGCGCTCGACCACGGCCGCGCATCGGCCTGCGAACACGGTTTCCAAGCGGATCCGCGGCGTTTCGAGCCGGGAGCCGGGAAAAGAACTCAATCCCCATCCCGCGCCGTCCCGACAAGGGCAGAGGTCGGGACGAGCGGTCCGCGACTTTCCCCCACCCGTTCGGCCCCCGCCCCCTCCCCATGATCAAGCTCGAAGTTGGCGAGCTCATCGGCACCTACCGCGTCGTCGAGTTC
>JBBQCC010000218.1:0-7771 GCA_038318285.1 Planctomycetota bacterium
GATGGTCTGCGCCCTCGGGCTCGAATCCGAACTCGTAGGCATCAGCCACGAGTGCGACTGGCCGCCGAGCGTCGTCGGTCGGCCGATCCTGACCTCGGCCAAGATCGGTCACTCGTGGTCCAGCCGCGACATCGATCGCGACGTGCGCGCGGTGCTGCGCGACGCGCTGGCGGTGTACGACATCGACGTCGAGCGTCTGCGCGAAGTCGCGCCCGATGTCATCGTGACGCAGGACTTGTGCGATGTATGCGCGGTCTCGTTCGACGATGTGTGCAAGGCCGTCAGCGCGATCGCGCAGCCCGATACGGTGATCGTGAATCTGCATCCCACGCGGCTGGCGGACGTGTGGGACGACATTCGCAAGGTCGGCGCGGCGACAGATCGTGTCGAGCGCGCGAATGAAGTCGTGCGCGGACTCGAAATGCGCCTCGCCGCGCTCGCAGGTCGCGCGAGTCGGCTGAGTTCACGTCCGAACGTGCTGACGATCGAATGGATCGATCCCGTGATGATCGGCGGCACGTGGATGCCGGAGCTGGTCGAGATCGCCGGCGGTCGCGCGCTGGTCACCAATCCCGGCGATCACGCGCCAACGTTGTCGCGTGAACAGTTGGCGGCGCTGGATCCCGCGCCGGACGTGGTGCTGGTGAAGCCCTGCGGTTTCGCGCTCGATCGCACCCTGGTCGAAGTGGACGTGCTGCACGATCTGCTGCGCGACATGCCCTGGCCCGCGGTGCGCGACGGACGCGTGTGGCTCGCCGACGGGAACGCCTACTTCAATCGCCCCGGTCCGCGGCTCGTCGAGAGCGCCGAGATCTTGGCGGCTTGCATGCATCCGACAGAGTTCGCGGACCTGGCGCGCAAGCACGGCGCGAGCTGCATTCCGCTCGAACAGAGCTGGTGATGACCCACTGTTTGGAAGTCACAATTGCTTCTCGCCAACTCAAGATTCAGCGGAGGAACGAAGCTCCCATTACCGGCCGCGTCAAAAATTGCTCCCCAGGGCGGCGCCCCTTGCGCAGCCCGGAGCACCCGCTATGCTCCAACGCATGAAGAAAGACCGAGTGAAGAACCCCGGCTTCACCCGCTTTCTTCGCGGGGTGCTAGGTACAACGACTGCCGCTGCAATCTGTCTACTCATGGCTGCAGCGCCGGCGACTTCCGGACCGGAGCCTGTTTCATTTCTGCCGACTTTTGGGCCATGCGCCTTTCCAGCGGGATGCACGGGATCAGGTTGCGCAGGCTGCAGGTTCACGTTTTGGGTGGAGCCGGACCCAGAGAACCCGAGCCTAATGCAGGTCTACTTTCGAATGGTGTGCGGGACCCAGACCGTCATCGATGGCCCGTTTGGAGGTGTGAAACCCACGGGCAACGAAACCCTCTCCGCCGGAACCACACCAGGCTGCAAGGCCCATGTTCACCCGTGCTCTGGCAATTGGGGTGCCACAACCCAGTGTTCCGACGTCTGCGGTTCATGCAACGACTAGTCCAAGTCCAGTAGGAGAATGAACATCATGAAGCGAACTAGACTCGTCGTAGGAAGCCTTTTGGCCACCTGCGCATTGGCTATCTCACTTGTCGCGCACACAAGTTCAACGGCTCCACAGGGAACCGCGGCGGATTATCCCGCAGGCGCCGAGGCGCTGACATCCTTGACGCGCAGGTTCCGTCAGGAGACGTCCAACGGAACGATCGCGCGGACCACGATCCTCGTGGGAACCCCATCCAGGTCGGCCGACGGCGTGACCGCTCAACGCTTCGTTGGCTCTGTCACGCACTTCGAGCTTCAGGGCCAGTTTCGGGGCGACATGGCCAGCCTGAAAGATGTTGAGACGACTGGGGCGGAGGCCATCGCGTTCTCGCGGTCACTTCCTCCGACTGAGGCGGAGAGTGCTGCGGGAAGCCCTAGCAGAACGGGCAATTGGCGGATTGAGCCGGTGAGCGGGAAGACGTGGGCTCAAGTGCAGAGTTCGGATGAGCTACGCGTGACGTTCCAAGAATCGCCATGAGGATGGGGCAAGCGTCGCGCAGCCTCCTACCGTGCCGACCCCGTGCGCACGATCGGGCGGCTAGATTCGGCGATCGTGAACTTGCCTCCGACGCGATTGACCGCCTGGTGGGCGGCATTCGCAAGGTCGGTTCAACTACGAATGGCGTGTAGCGCACGGACCAGGTAGTGCGCGGACTAGAAATGGGTTTGGTGTCGCTCGCGCGCAGCCTGCGAGCTCACTGAGTTCACGACCGAACCTGCTGACGAGCGAGAGAGAGAGCAACGGCCGCGTGTGGCTCGCCGACGGCAACGCCTACTTCAACCGACCCGGTCCGCGCCCGGTCGAGCGCACTGAGATCCTGGCTGCGTGAATCCACCCCGCGGAGTTCGCGGATCTGGCGCACAAGCACGGCGCGAGCTGCATCCCGCTCGAACTCGACTAGCGCGGCTCCGAATCCCACACCGACTTCGCCACCAGCCCGTACACGCTCAACAAGTTGCCGTCCGGGTCCTCGAACACGCACGACACGCCGACCTGATGCGGTCCGGCCTCGTGCACCATCTTCGGCGGTGCGACGTTCACGCCGGCTTTCACGACGGCGGCGCGCACCGCGAGCGGATCGTCGACGGTGAACACGACCTCGATCGCGGCGCCCTGCTTCTTGGACGGATCCGCGAGCGGCGCCCTCCGCGGCGGAGCTTCGCCCTCGATGCCGTGCAGCGCGAGCAACGTCCCTTGCAGGTCGAACTCGGTCCAATGCGGGTTCTCCGACTTCACCGGCAGACCGACGGTGTCGCGGTAGAACGCGATCGACGCGGCCATGTCGCGCACGAAGAGGATGACGTAGCCGATCGAACGGATGCCGGTGCCTGCCTTGGCCATGGGAATTCCTGCGGAAGAAGTGCTGGGAACGGAGAGCCCAGGATCGCCCACCGACCGCGCGCACGCCAGTTACTCGTGCCGTCAGCGCATCCGCCTTCCATACCGGGCGTGGACTCGCGGGCCGCGGTAGGGCAGGATCGGCGTGTTCGACGACATTGCGGCGATCGCTCGACGATCGCCGCGCAGAGAAGGGTTCCCGCTCGACATGCACGTCCTCGCGTTCGTGAATCAGAAAGGCGGCTGCGGCAAGACGACGACCGCGGTCAACCTGGCGGCGGCGCTCGCTGCGCGCGGCGAGCGCGTGCTGCTCGTCGACCTCGATCCGCAAGCGCACGCGACGCTCGGGCTGGGCGTCGCGCCCGACGAGGACCGCACGACGCTCGAGGTCTTGCGCGGCGAGCGCGAGATCGAGGGCGTCGTCGTCGCGGCACCGGGCCGCATCCGGCTCGTGCCGTCCAACGAGCGTCTGGCCGACTTCGAGGCCGAGGCCGAGCGCGAGATCGCGCCCGAATCGCGCCTCTCCGCCGCGCTGTGGCGCGCCAGCGAGGACTACGACGTCGCGCTGCTCGACTGCCCGCCGCGCACGGACGGCGTGCTGTCCGCGAATGCCCTGCGCGCGGCCGACACGGCCGTACTGGTCGTCGAATCGGGCGCGTTCGCGCTGCAGGGCGCGTTGCGCGCGCGCGTGCTGCTGCGCGAGGTCGCGGCGTCGCGGGAACGTCCGCTGGCGGTGCGCGCCGTGGCCACGTTGTTCGACAAGCGCGCACGCATCGCGCGCGACCTCCTGATCGGGATGCACGCGCAATTGGGCGGGCTGCTTTTCGACACCGCGATCCGCACCAGCGTGCGCCTGCGCGAGTGCGCCGCGTTGGGATCGCCCGTGCAGGTCGTCGATCCGCGCTGCGCCTCCGCCGCGGATTTCCGCTCGCTGGCCGACGAAGTCGTCGAGCACATGAGCGGCGCGCGCGTGCAGCACGAGACGGTCTGGTCCGACGCGCCCTGAGGACGAACGGGCTCGCGATCCCCGCGTGAGCTCGATCACGGCGTGCGCGCGGCCAAGCAAAGCCGGGTCGCGATTCCGGTTGGGATTGCGAGCGTGGAGTCACTGCACCGAGACGGAAACGGATTCCACGGCCTCGCCTCGGCGGCCCCATCTGGTGGATTCTGGGTCGAACGCCGGGTTCCACCCCACTCCGGCGGCACCTCGTTCCGATGAACGCCTCGATGCACGCCGCTCCCCGCCGCGCCTCCCGTGCGCAACGCGATCGCGTGTGGCGCACGCTCGCCGAACGCCAGCTCGTCGCCGTGCGCCGTGGCATGTCGCGCGAGTTCTTGGCCGGGCTCGATCGCGCCGCGCTGGACCCGACGCGCATGCCGCGACACCGGTCGCTGTCACGCAAGCTTGCGTCGCTGTGCGGCTGGCGCATCGAAACGGTGCCCGGCCTCATCCCGGTCGACGACTTCTTCGCGCTGCTGCGCGACCGTCGGTTCCCCTCGCCCGAGTGGATCCGTCACCCCGACGACCTGGAGTACACGCCCGAGCCGGATGCGTTCCATGACCTGTTCGGACATATCCCGCAGCTCGCGTCGGAATCGTTCACGTCGATCCTGAGCAGCGTCGCGGAGGCTGCGCGCGGCGCGAGCGCAACGCGCGTCGCGGAGATCGAGCGCGTCTACTGGTTCACGATCGAGTTCGGACTCGTGCGGCAGGGCCGTGGCGTGCGCGCGATGGGCGCGGGGCTCGCGTCGTCGATCGCCGAGCTTGAGCGCGCGTTGCACGCACCCGACGTGCGTCGCCGCGCGTTCGTGCTCGACGAAGCGCGCCGCGAGAAGTTCCAGAGCGACCGACCGCAGGAGCTCTACTTGGTGGCGCCGGGGATGCCGCAACTGGCTGCGTCGCTGCCAGCGCTCGCGACGCGTCGGCGCGCGGGCTAGTCGGCGGGCGAACTCGTCGGCGGGCGAACTCGTCGGCGACCTCGAGCGCTCGGGCAACCTCTGCCGGGGCTTGCAACGCGATCTCCCGCCGCGATCCGGCTGGCACGAACCGGAACAATCTTCCGCGGCTTCGGACACGCACGTCCGACTGCCGATGGGACGAGGTCATGGACCCCCTCTCCACGCCCCGCGACCAGATCGACGTCCTCGACCGCGAACTCGTTCGCATCCTCGCCGCGCGGCTCGATGCCGTGCGCGCGATCGGAGCGCACAAGGGTCGCGATCCTTCCGCGCCGCTGCGCGATGACGAGCGCGAACGCGCGCTGTTCTCGGCCTGGGGCCGCACTGCGGAGGAGCAGGGCATCTCGTCCTACTTCGCCGGGCGAGTCCTGCGCGAGATCCTGAACTGGTCGCGTCGCGATCAAGAACGTTTCCTCGAGCCGGCGGGCAAGAACGGTCCGCGCGCGGTGCGCGTCGGATACCAGGGCGTGCCCGGTTCGTACAGCGACCTCGCGGCACAGAAGCTGTTCGCCACACGCGACGTCACGCGGCTCGAGCGCATCGGCTACCGCGGTTTCGGGGCCGTCGCGGATGCGTTGGAGGCCGAGGAACTCGACTACGCGCTGTTGCCGATCGAAAACACGATCGCGGGCAGCATCAACGAGGTGTACGACCTGCTCGGTTCGCGCCGCATGACGATCGTCGGCGAGGAAGTCTGGGCCGTCGAACACTGTTTGGTCGGGTTGCCCGGCGCGCGCGCGGAGGAACTGCGCGTCGTCCGCAGCCATCCGGTCGCTCTGCTGCAGTGCACGCGCTTCCTGGAAGGGCTCGTCGGCGTGCGCTCGGAGAGTTTCCACGACACCGCGGGCGCGGCGGAAGCGGTCGCGCGCGACGGTGATCACCACGCAGCCGCGATCGCGTCCGAGGAAGCGGCGCGCGAGTACGGGCTCGAGGTGTTGCGCCGCGACATCTCGAACCAACCGGTCAACCTGACGCGCTTCCTGCTGTTCGCGCGCGACCCTGAGACGTTCGATGCGCGTCGGCCGGCCAAGACGTCGCTGTTCTTCTCGCTGAACCACCGCCACGGCGCGCTGCTGGAGTGCTTGAAGGTCTTCGAGGCCAACGCGCTCAACCTGACGAAGCTCGAGAGCCGTCCGCGACCCGAGGCGGCGTGGGAGTACCTCTTCTACGTGGACTTCGAGGGTCACGCCGACGAACCGCGCGCGGCCACGGCACTGGAAGCGTTGCGCGAGCACACGAACCACCTGCAAGTGCTGGGCAGCTATCCGGTGCGCGCGGACGAAGCGCTCGAGCTCGCCGGTCGCACGCGGGTGCCGGTCGACGCGTTGGCGCCCACGACGCCGACTGAGGCACTCAAGGTGCCTGCGTGTCCGATCCCGAAGGTCAATCCCGCGCTGAAGCTGACCACGCTGCGCGAAGGCCAACAGCGCACGATCGTCGACGTCAGCGGCGTCGCGGTCGGTGGACAACGCTTCGTGCTGATGATGGGTCCGTGCGCGGTCGAAACGCGCGCGCAAGTGCACGCCGCGGCCGAGATGGCCAAGAACGGTGGCGCGTCGATCCTGCGCGGCGGAGCGTTCAAGCCGCGCACGTCGCCCTACGCGTTCCAGGGTCTGGGTTTCGAGGGCCTCGAGTACCTGCGCGAGGCCGGTCGAGCGTTCGAGCTGCCGATCGTCACCGAGGTGCTGCACCCCGAGGACGTCGAGCGCGTCGCCGAGAAGGCCGACGTGCTGCAGATCGGCGCACGCAACATGCAGAACTTCGCGCTGCTCAAGGAGGTCGGCCGCACGCGCCGCCCCGTGCTGCTGAAGCGCGGCATGAGCGCGACGATCGAGGAACTGTTGCTGGCGTCGGAGTACGTTCTGGCCGGCGGCAACCAACGCGTCATCCTGTGCGAACGCGGCATCCGCACGTTCGAGACGGCGACGCGCAACACGCTCGACGTCTCGGCGGTGCCGGTGCTGAAGGCGCGCTCACACCTGCCCGTCATCGTCGATCCGTCGCACGCGGCGGGCCGACGCGACCTCGTCATCCCGTTGTCGCTGGCGGCCGCGGCCGTCGGCGCGGACGGCCTGATCGTCGAGTGCCACCCGAATCCGGCGGAAGCGCTGTGCGACAAGGACCAGGCGCTGTCCGCAGCGGACATCGCCGACCTCGTCGCGCGACTGAGACCGATCGTCGCAGCCGTCGGTCGGACACTCTGAGACAACGGTCGGCGCGGTTTCCGCGCAGTTTCCGCGCGCAGTACGCTCTCCACTCGCGCTGAGCGAGCCAGGCGAGTTGCCGCTTCCCAGTAGCTCCCGCGTGGCGTCCAATGTCGGACCGTTCGCGTCCCCACCATGTCGCCGAACCTGCACCCGGATCCCGCGCTCGACGCGCACACCGACTCGACGCCCCCGCGATGTGGCGCGCGCGCGCTGCGCTCGCTGCTCAGCGCCGGCCTCGCTTTGGTTGCGCTGTTCGATAGTGCGCACGCCGCGCCCACGCCGAGGCTCGATCGACGCGAACTGCGCGGGGTGTGGATCGCCTCCACGGAGTCCGAAGTGTTCCGCTCGCGTGCCGCCATCGCCGAAGCGATGGATTTCCTGGCCGACCACAACATCAACGTCGTCTTTCCGGACGTCTGGTACGCCGGGATGACGCTGCACCCGAGTCGCGTGCTCGAGGAAACGCTGGGCATCGCGCAGGACCCGCGCTACGCCGGCCGCGACCCGTTGGCCGAATTGCTCGTGGAGGCGCACATCCGCGGCATCGAGGTCATGCCCTGGTTCGAGAGCGGTTTCACGGCCGCGCGTGGGTCCGAGTACTCGCTGATCCTCGAGAAGAAGCCCGACTGGGCCGCGCGCAATCGCGAAGGCGGCGTCTTGGAGCGCAATGGCACCGCGTGGTTGAACCTGTTCGATCCCGACGTGCAGGCGTTCGTCTCCGGACTCGTCCTGGAGGTC
>JBBQCC010000219.1:0-7756 GCA_038318285.1 Planctomycetota bacterium
CGCCAACTTCGAGGAAGTACTTCGCTCCAGCCGTCACCGGCCAGGTCACCGTCGTCTGCAGGCCGCAGGCGTCGTCGATGCACGCGATCTGCGTGGTCGGGCAGCTTCCGGCCGGGGCACCGTCGGCCCACACCGCGATCGCGCTGTCAGCCGTCACGCCGCCGCAGGTGGTGATCGTGGCGATGCCGGTCGTCGTCGCGGTCCAGTAGAACCACACGTCGCTACCGATGAGACCACACGTGCCGACGGGCGTGCCCGTGGTGGCGGTGGTCGTGTTCACCGAGAACGTTCCCGGGCCGCTGATGGCGTCGTTCACGGATGCCATCGCGCAGTTGTCGGAACCCGCGACGCTGAAGACGACCGGGACCAGGGTCGTCGCTTGCGGAACTTTGGGGGCCGGGACCTTGGCCGGCGAATGCGACGCGGAAACTTGCGCTCCGGCCAGGCCGAGGGGCGCGCCGGCCATCAGGACGGCAGTCAACAGGGGGAATCTCATGGGGGCTTCTCGAATCAGACTTTGGATGAACCCTTGGCTGACGTGCCGCTCCGGAGTGCGTTTCGCACTTGAAGCCCGGACCTACACGTCGCCTTCTTCAGCGTAACGGAAGCGTGAAGCACCGGTAGGCCCCGTTCGAAAATTACCGAGTAAGTGCGTTCATTTTGGTTACCGGCCGGGGTAGCCTGCGCCGTTTTTTTGCGGAAAAGCCCCCTCCTCCGTCGAGCGGGCGGTAGGCGATGGTCGCTGCGCAGAGAGATCGCGGAGAGGTCGCGCGCTCGGCCTGGGTCGAGCGGAATCCTCGGCGTATCGCGTCGATGGCGCGCGCCGGCAGGGCCGAGCCGCTGCGATCACACCATGGCCGATGCGCGCGCCCACGGAAGCGGACGCCGAAATGCCGAGCGGGGCCGACCCGAAGGCCGACCCCGCTCGAGAAGCGATCCTCGTCATCCCGACGCTGGATGACGGATCACGCCGCGTAGATCACAGCGTCCAGGTGACTTCCAGGCCGTTCGTCAGGTTGAACGTGCTCACCGTGCAGAACGCGGCGGCGTTGCGGTACCAGACCTGGTAGTCGCGCACGTTGCCCGCGACGTTCATGCCGCGAACCGAGATCGACTGATCCGCACCAACCGGGTACGAGCTCGCGCCCACCAGGTTGTTCTTCGTGCCGAGGCGGATGACCGCACCGCCGGCGCAACGCAGGCCGTCGCCGAAGACGGACGAGATCTGCGCGGTGCCTTGGAAGTACAGAGCCGAGCTGTTCGGCATGCCGCTGCCCTGCAGGACGAGCGTATCCGCGCTGATGCTCGGGCTACCCGTCGAGGTCAGGTTGCCGCCGTTCGCGTTGACCGAGCTCGCGCAGCCGTTGCCGGCCGCACCGTTGTTGCCGCACGGGCAGGCCGTGCCGCTGCCGTCACCGAAGCAGTACGCGACCGAGGTCGGACCGCAAGCGGTGCCGGTCTCGACGACCGTGAACGTGCCGTTGAGGCTCGCCGCTGCCGAGTAGTTGCCGACTTGGATCGTGTACGTCTGACCGCACACGGCCGTGAAGCTCACTTGGCTGGACAGGCCGCAGAAGTCGTCGTTGCAGGCGATCGCCGACGCTGCCGGGCAACCCGTGCCGTCGTAGACAGCGATGCGCGTGTCTGTGCCACCGACAACTTGGGCGCACGTGTTGATGTCCACGTTGCCGCTGGCCGTCGGGGTGTAGGTCCACCAGGCGTCCTTGTAGATCGCCGTCGAGGCGACAAAGAGGCACAGCGCCTCCGCCTGGCCCTGCGTTCCCGTGGTGGCGAGACGGTTGTCGAACGGGTAGACGCCCGGGCCTGCGATGGCGATCGGCGCCGAGCAATCGTCGTTGATCGGCGGCACCGGCGGCGGGGGCGGCAGAGCGAGCGAGAACGTTCCCGAGAACGTCGTGCCTTCGGTGAACGCACCGATCTGGAGGAAGTAGGTCGAGCCGGTCGCGGCCGCGAACTGGACTTCCGACTGCAGGCCGCAGGAGTCGTCGTTGTAGGCGAGGTTGACGCCGCTCGGGCAGGCTCCGCCGTTGTTGTCGGCCCAGACGGCGATCTTCGAGTCCGCCGTGACGCCGCCGCAGGTGTTGAAGATCACGGTGCTGGAGACCGTCGAGGTCCACAGGAACCAGACGTCATTCTTGATCGTGGAGGGCGTCTGAGGCGTGACTCCCGTCGTTGCGCCGACCGTGGTGACCGCGAACGTGCCGAGGCCGGTGATCGAGTCGTTGACCAGAGCGTTGGCGCAGTTGTCCGAGCCGCCTGCAACGAGGAAGCTCGAGCCCGGGGGCGGGGGGAAGTAGCCCGGCGTACCGGGGGCCTTGACGGCCGTGGCCTTGGTTTGGGCGCCCGCGATGCTCGCGAGACACAGGAGGGCGATGCTGGTGGAGATTTTCATGGTTCCTGAGGTGTGGTGCCGCTGCACCGGGCGCGCCGGGTTCGCGGGAACAAGGGAGCCCGCCACGCGGGCGGGCAAGAGACTCTGTCCTGAAGACTCCGCGAGAAACCACCATCCGTCAAGTTCCAATCAGGGAAGGTGCCGCGCGGCAACGCCCTTGTCTCCGAGGTTTCCGGTGGATCGCGGACTCCTACGAGACGGACGCCGAGGGCCAAAAGTTCCCGTGGCGGCGTCCGGACGACCGTTCGCGGGGGAACCGACCGTCCCCGCTGAGCGGGTCTGGAGTCGCGCGAGGGGATGCTCGCTCGAGATCGGCATCGAGCTCCGAATCGCACGCCTTCCGTTCGCCGTCCGAGTTCGCTTCGTTGCGAGCGAGGTCGCTCGCGGTGCGGATTACCGCTTGCGCCGAGTCCTCGATTCCGCGGCGCCGGGGTGCACCGATCAGAATGCGCGATGTGTTGAACCTGGGTTTCGAGCGACGGGTGCGGCATGCGGAAGCGGCATGCCGCGAGCGTTGCCTAGAACTTTCGACTCTTCTGCAACACGTCGTCGAGCGTCTTCACCGTGCCGTCGCGCTCGCCGTCGGTCAGGTCGAGGATCTCCTGCAGCGCGATTCCGATGTGGGGGATGTACTTCTCGATGTAGCCGCGCTTCTCGAACTCGGCGCGCAGGCGTTTGCCCTTCCGGATGTACGTGCCCAATCGGCGTCCGCACTCCTGTAGGCCGAGCTTGATTTCCCGCTGGATCTCGGGATATCCGGCGATCGCTTCCTTCGATTCGCTGGTGAAAGGCACCCACACGCTGGCGATGTGCACGAACACGGCCATCGCGCCGATCGGCAGCGCGCCGCGCGGTTGTTGCATGCCGTACCGGCGCCACTCCGTCTGGATGACGCACTTCGTGATCGCGCACGCGGCCTGTTGGTGCAGCAACGGCACGCGGTTGGCAAAGCGCAAGACACGAATGGGTTCGTCGGCGGCGCCGACCAAGTCCTCGACGGCGGCCGTCGACTTGTCCTTGTCGCGCTTCACGATGCGGCCTTCGTCCGTCACGTCGAGCCCGACGCCGCCCGGCTTGCCGTAGGCGACGCCGACTTCGATCACGAACGGGTTCCCGCGGTACACGGCCGGCGTGCGCGAGTTCGCGTAGTAGAAGTCGGCTTCGATCTCCTTCTTCATGCCCGCCAGCACGAGCGGCTCGCCGATCGGCGAGATGCACGACGTGCTGGGCGCCATGATCTTCGCCTTCTGAATCGCGGCGTGCAGCGCGGCTGCTTCCTCGCGCGCGATGCGGCTCGGATGCGCTTTCTCCGAGACTTTCGCGGCTTTGCAGATGTCGAGCGCGACCTTCGGACCGACGCGCGAGAAGTCTTCTTGCATGAAACCCGTCAGCGTGCGCGACGACGTCAGGTTCAGCATCTGGATCAAGCGACCGAGCTCGACGCCGTGCGGGTGCGGCTTGATCTCTTCGACGGCTGCGGGCAGCTCCTTCGTGCTGCGTTCGTAGGTGACGCGCTCTTGCCCCGGATCGACGTAGTGCAGCGTGAGGTGCGGGTTCGCGATCGCCGTCTGCTTCAAGTACATGTCGACCGAGCGCAGACCCTTCTGGTAGCGGGCCTCCATCTCGATCTCGACGCGCGTGCCGTGGTCCTTGTCCCACTCGGCAATGCTCTTCTCGTGGATGTCGGGCTTGTTCGCGACCGTGTCGACGGACAAGAGGAACTCGTGCGCGTCGGCGCGCTTGCCGGTGCGCGACAGGATGCGCGCGGGCTTGCCCGTCGTCAGTTGGCCGTACATGACAGCGGCCGAGATGCCGATGCCCTGTTGGCCACGCGACTGCGACAGCTTGTGGAACTTGGATCCGTAAAGGAGCTTCCCGAACACCTTGCCGACTTGTTCGGACACGATGCCCGGGCCGTTGTCCTCGACGACCATGCGGAAGCGATCTTCGCCGGTCGACGTCAGCTCGACGGTCAGCTCGGGCAGGATGCCGGCTTCCTCGCACGCATCGAGCGAGTTGTCGACCGCTTCCTTGACCGCGGTCAGCAGCGCCTTGAGCGGCGAGTCGAAGCCCAAGAGGTGACGGTTCTTCGTGAAGAACTCGGCCACGGAAATTTCGCGCTGGCGCGTGGCCATCTCGGCCGCGGTCTTGCGACGACCGCCGCCGCCGGCGGCCGGTGCGGCTGCGCCTTCGACATCGGCAGCGACCTCGGACTCGGCGGCCGCGGACTTCTTGCCGCGCTTCGGGCCGGCTTTGGAGGCGGTCTTGGCGCCTTGCTTGGCCGCGCTCGGCGCCTCGTCCTGCGGCTCGTCTTGCGGCTCGTCCGGCGCATCGAACAGCGAGTGCTGTTCGGCCACGCTCTCCGCGAGCTTCTGCGCCGCGGTCTTGGTTGCGTCGTTCGTCACGGTGTCGGTCCTTCCTGTCCTTCGGGGCCCGAGGTCTAGAGGACCGCACGCGCGAATGCAACGCGCTCGCGCTGCGATCCACCGCTGCAGCGTCACCCGGTTTTCAGCCCGCGCCGAGCGCGGCGACGATCTCGCGACCGACGAGGAACGCCGAGGCTGCGAACAGGACGAGCTTCGGTGCCGACGTCAGGCACCCGCTCGTCATGTAGCGCACTTGCAGCGATCCGGCGCAGTGCGGGCATACGCGCGGCGTCGGGCGCGACAGCTCGCCTTTGCAGTGCGGACAGAACGGAACCTCGAGGACCCTAGGCGACATGCGCGAGGCTCACGGGTTCGGGTCGCAGGTCGGCGCGCGCGAGCCCGATCGCTGCGGCCTCGTCGCGGAAGCGTTCGAGGCTGGCGTGCATGCGCGCGCCCGGTTCGTAGCGGCACTCCTCGCGCAGGTACCGGCGGCAGTCCGCTGCCGGCAACGACCATTCCCGCGCTGCTTCGTCGGCGAGTGCATCGATGCGCGCGATGCCGCGCTGTCGTGCGCGCGTGAACGCGGCCAGGCGATCGGGGTCCAGCTCGACGCCGGCGCGCACGATCCACGTCGCGAACACGAAGGGGAGTCCGGTGCGCGCGTGCCATTCGGCCGACGGGTTGAACACCGGCGGCGAATCGCTCGCGAGGTGCTCGCGCAACGCCGGATCGCCGATGCGCAACCAGGCGTCGGCCTGGACCGCTCGCGGATCCGTTCCGCTCGCCGTTTCGACCCAGCGCACCGGCCCGCGCGGCAGACCTGCATCCCCGCCGACGCGCCGCTCGAACAGCACCCGCACGAGCGCTGCCGCAGCGCGGCTCGACGGATCCAGCGCGAGCGCGCCCACTTCCGCGATCGGACGGCGCAGGAACACCTGCACGCTGCCGACGTGTCCTTCGCCGGCGACGGCGAGGCCGTCGAGGTAGCGGTAGCCGGGCCAGCGGAACAGCTCGATGGAGCTGACGAGCGCGACGTCGAGATCGCCCGCCCGCAGTCGAGCGACGAGTTCGGCCGGGACGCGGCGCTCCAAGCGGATGCCCGGTTCGTTCTCGAGGCCCTCGTCCAAGGGACGACCCACCAGATACGGAACGGTCCCGACGCGCAGCATCCGGGCACTCTAGCCGGGGCGTGAGGGGAACCCAATCGGTCCCACGACCGCAGATCCGCCCGGAGTCGGCAGAATGAGCGGAGCCTCCGCCCGACCTGCGGGTTGCAAGGGGCAGACCTCGCCCGAACACGCAGGCCTCGCCCGAACAGCAGGCACTCCTAGCATGCGTCGCACGATCTTCGCTTTCACTGGCCTCGTCCTCACCGCCTTCGCTCTGCTCGCAGCCGGCGCCCCCGCGCAGAACTGCGCCAACACGTCGGTCGGTTTCACCCCGATCAACGACCTCGGAACCGGCCTTCACCAGGGATTCCAAGGGGGCCTCTACCCGGGCGGCACGAACACGCCGCCGATCGCACACCTCGTCGACGGCATCCGTCAGGCGTCGCAGATCACGCCGCGCGACGCGAGCGGCGCTCCCGATCCGAGTGGCTCGATCGTGTTCCTATCGATCGGCATGTCGAACGCGACGCAGGAATTCAGCCGCTTCATCGAGCTCTCGAACGCGGACACGCTGCGCCATGCGCGCGTCAAGCCGGTAGACGGCGCGGTCGGCGGAGAGGCAGCCGAGGACATCGCCGATCCCGCCGCGCCCTACTGGAATCAGGTCGCGCAGCGCCTGACCGCAGCCGGGGCCACGGCCGAGCAGGTGCAGGCCGTGTGGTTGAAGGAGGCGAACCGCGCGCCCAACCAGGCGTTCCCGGTGCACGCGCAGAACCTGCAGGCGCAGTACGTGACGATCCTGCACATCCTGCAGACCCGCTTCCCGAACCTGAAGGTGTGCTTCCTCGCGTCGCGCATCTACGCGGGCTATGCGACCACTGCGCAGAACCCCGAGCCCTATGCCTACGAGCAGGGCTTCGCGGTGAAGTGGGTCATCGAGGACCAGATCGGCGGCTCGCCCGCGCTCAACTTCGATCCGACGCGCGGACCCGTGGCGGCGCCGTGGCTCACGTGGGGGACGTACAACTGGGCCGACGGCACGATCCCCCGGAGTGATGGGCTCGTGTGGTTGTGCAGCGACTACAACGCGGACGGCACGCACCCGGGCCCTTCCGCGCGCACCAAGGTCGCGCAGGCGCTGCTGGACTTCTTGCACGCCGATCCGATCGGCAGCGCGTGGTACCTGCGTCGGCCGGCGCCCGTCGCCTACGGGGTCGGGAAGCCCACGTCGATCGGCAGCGTGCCCGCGATCGGTTGGACTGGCACGCCGGGCCTCGCGACGAACGATTTCGTGGTGACCGTCGCGCAGGCGTTGCCGGGCGGCGTTGGCATCGTGTTCCGCGGTCCCAGGGCCGACCGCGTCCCGTTCGTGAACGCCACGCGCTGGGTGGCGAGCCCGCTCGTGCGCTTGGCTGTGCACAACTTCGACGCCGCCGGTGCCGCCGCCTGGAGCGTCCCGGTTCCGCCTGGCGTCGTCGGCACGACAAACTGCTTCCAAGCCTACCTGCGCGACGTGGCGCATCCGGATGGCACGGGGGCGGGCCTCTCGAACGGTTTGCGTGTGGTCTTCCACGACTGAACCGGTTTCGTGCGCCGTTCCATTTGCGGGGTCCGCGCGAGACCGTTCGGTCGCGGACGAACGTGGAACGCGCGGCCGCACAGAGCGTTCCATGCGAAGGCCCCAGGCAGTCAAGGGAATCGTTCGGGGTTCTGATCCGGCCGTGAGGCCGGTGACGGTGACCCGGTCGATGCTCGCCCGTGGCGCGGCCCGCAGGCTCCGCGTTCACGGACTTCGACTCGGGCGCCGGTGAGTCCTGCGGATCCAGGGCGTCCACGCGCGGTATTTGGATCCATGACCCGCGCGGGGC
>JBBQCC010000220.1:0-7717 GCA_038318285.1 Planctomycetota bacterium
AGTTACCTGGCTCCGTACGGGGTTGGGTGGACACCGGCCCCCCTGGATGCGATACCACGGCCTGCGCGCTTTTCAGGAATTCCTGAAAAGCGGCGAGAGCACTGCGACCAGTCCATGGCATCCAAGAGCGACGTTTCCGTCGGAGAGTTCGCGGGTCTAGACCCCGAGCTCCACGCCCAGCTCCCGAACTTCGAGCTGTTCTTCCGCACGTTCGGCTTCAAGCGCGTCCACGGGCGCGTCTTCGGTCTGCTCGTGCTGGCCGGCTTGCCGCTGTCGTCGCGCGAGATCGCCGAGTCGCTCGAGCTCTCGACGGGCGCGACCAGCACGACGCTGCACGACCTCGCCGAGTGGGGCGCGATCGACTCGGATTTCGACTCCGGCCGTCGCTGCCACCTCCACCGCCCGGTGGGCAACACGCTCTCGATCGTCGCGACCGTCTTCCGCCGCCGCGAGCAGGTCGTCTTCAAGAAGTTTCGCGCGGCAGCCGAGTCGACGCTCGAGTACATCGTCGAGCGCTATGGCGCGAAGGATCCGCGCGTCCTGACCCTGCGTTCGATCATCAGCTCGTGCGAGATCGCCGAGGCGGTCATGCAACTCGTGTTCAGCTCGGTCGAGCGCGCGCTGGGCGACAGCGAGAGCATGCTGACGAAGGCTGTGAACGCGGCGCTCAAGGTCGGCCTCGCCGTTCCCGCGCGCCTGGCTGGCAACGACGCACGTTCGCGCGCGCAACTCGCATCGCACGTGCTCAGCAAGCTCGACGACGAAGGCCGCGCCGCGCGTCGACGCGAGGAGCGTTCGTGAGCGCGCTGCCGCGCATCGTGATCACCGGCGTCGGCTTGACGAGTCCGAACGGGAACTCGCTCGCGGAGTACCGCAAGAACCTGCTCGCGGGCGTGTCGGGCGTGAAGCCGTGGACGATTCGCCACGTCGGCGAAACGCTGGCCGGCCAGTGCGATTTCGACGCCCTGCGCTGGCAAAAACGCAAGGAACTGCGCCGCGGCACGCGCGCCGGTTCGATCGGCATCTGGTGCGCGGGCGAGACGCTCGCGGACGCCGGCATCGACGTCGCGACGCGCGATCGTTCGCGCATCGGCGTGTACGTCGGCACGACCGAACACGGCAACGTCGAGACCGAGAACCAGATCCACGAGGTCGCCCAGTACGACTTCGACCTCTCGTATTGGTCGCACCACCACAATCCGCGCACGGTCGCGAACAACCCGGCGGGCGAGATCGCGCTGTCCTACGGCATCACGGGACCGGCGTACTGCATCGGCGCGGCGTGCGCGGCCGGAAACCTGGGTCTGATCCACGGCGCGCAGATGCTCCAACTCGGAGAAGTCGATGTCGCGATCGGCGGCGGCGTCTCCGAGAGCATCCACACGTTCGGCATCTTCGCGAGCTTCCGCGCGCAGGGCGCGCTGGCGAGCCACGCGGATCCCAGCAAGGCTTCGCGCCCCTTCGACAAGGCACGCAACGGCATCGTCGTCTCGGAGGGCGGCTGCCTGTTCACTCTCGAGCGTCTCGAAGACGCGCAGCGGCGCGGCGCGCGCATCTACGGCGAACTGGTCGGGCACTGCGTGAACTCGGACGCGTCCGATTTCGTGCTGCCGCTGGCCGAGCGCCAGAACGAGTGCATGCGCGGCGCGCTCGCCCGCGCTGGCCTCGCGCCGAACGAAATCGACATCGTCTCCAGCCACGCCACGGCGACGCCGCTCGGCGACCAGCAGGAGTGCGAGGCGATGCGCGCCGTGTTCGGCGACAGCGCGCGGACGCACGTCAACAACACGAAGAGCTTCATCGGTCACACCATGGGCGCGGCCGGATCGCTTGAACTCGCGGGAAATCTGCCGTCCTTCGACGACGGTTGGGCCCACGCCACGATCAACGTCGACAACCTGGATCCGGCCTGCGAGGTCCGGAACCTCGTCATGAATCAGCCGAAAGAACTCGGGACGGTCGACCACATCCTGAACCTGTCCTTCGGAATGCTCGGGATCAATTCCGCCGTCGTCGTGCGGCGTTTCACCGCTCGATGACGTCCGCGTCCCCGAGCCCATCGCAAGAACCCCACGGACTCGAGTCCACCCTCCATCCCCCACGAACCATGAACCGCGAAGAGATCATCCTGGCCATCCAGGACATCATCAAGGCGATCGCGCCCGACGAAGACGTCTCCGACCTGAAGACCGACGTCCGCCTGCGCGACCAGATTGAACTCGACTCGATGGACTTCCTCGACATCGTCATGGAGCTGCGCAAACGCTACGGCGTGCAGGTCCCCGAGGATGACTACAAGGAGCTCGCGACGCTCGACGGCTGCGTGGCTTACCTCGGGCCGAAGATGCGCGGCAAGACCCTGAAGGTCGGCGTCTGATCCGCCTCGCGCGCCATCCCGCGCGCGAGGACGGGACGGAATTCGCATGACTACCGACCGCTACGACGCGCTGGTGATCGGCGCCGGCATGAGCGGTCTCGCCGCAGGGATCCGCCTGGCGCAGTTCGGCAAGCGTGTTGCGATCCTGGAGCGGCACGCGCTGTGGGGCGGCCTGAACTCCTTCTACAAGCGCGGCGGTCGACGCTTCGATTCCGGTCTGCACGCGCTGACGAACTTCGCGCGTCCGGAGTCGAAGAGCGCTCCCCTCTCGCGCGTGCTCCGCCAACTGCGGTTGCGCTTCGATGACCTGCACCTGTGCGAACAGGGCCGGTCCGCGCTGCACCTCGCCAATCTGCGCCTGGATTTCTCGAACGATTTCGCACTGTTCGAGTCCGAGGTCGCGCGTGCGTTCCCGGCCCAACGCGACGCCTTCGCGAACCTCGTGCGCGCGGTGCGCGACGCGGATCCGTTCAGCGTCTCCGATCCCTCGGCTTCGGGTCGCGCATTCCTGCGCGAGCAACTGCAGGACGAGGATCTCGTCTCGGCGCTGATGCTGCCGCTGACGTGGTACGGCAGCGGGCGCGAGGAGGACGTGGACGCATACCAGGCGATCATCCTGTTTCGCGCGATCTTCCTCGAGGGTTTGGCGCGTCCGCGAGGCGGCATCAAGCCGCTGCTCGACCTGCTGATCGCCCGGTTCAAGGCGGAGGGCGGCGAGCTGCGCACACACCACGGCGTCGAGTCCATCCTGCGTGACGCGCACGGCACGGCCCGCGGCGTGCGCCTCGACTCCGGTCACGAGTTGCTGTCGGATCGCATCCTCTCGTCCGCCGGATTCGTCGAGACGCGCAGCCTCTGTGGCGAAGCCGTCACGGTGGCCGACCAAGGCCGACTCTCGTTCGTCGAGACGCAGCGCGTGCTGTCGCAGCCCTCGGCCTCGATCGGTGCGCAGCACACACTCGTATTCTTCGCCAACTCGCTCCGTCCACGTTGGCGCCGCCCCGAGGAACCCGTCGACCTCTCGAACGGCGTCGTCGCCTGCAGCGACAACTACGCCGGCGGCGAATTCGCTCCGCACGGCCTGATGCGCATCACTTGTCTCGCGAATCCGGAGATTTGGACGGCCTTCCCCGAGGCCGAGTACCGCGCCGCCAAGGACCTCTGGGAAGACCGTATCTGTGCCGCGGCGACGCCCTACGCGGCGGATCCGCGGCCGCACACCACGCAGGTCGACTGCTTCACGCCACGCACGATCGTGCAGTACACGGGGCACGTCGGCGGTACGGTGTACGGCAGCCCGACGAAACGCCTCGACGGCGACTCCGGCGTGCCCAACGTCCACCTCATCGGCACGGACCAGGGCTTCGTCGGCATCGTCGGCGCGCTGATGTCCGGCATCTCCATGGCGAACCGACACGCACTCGTGGCGAGCTGAACCGATGACGAAGGAGCAGCGCTACTACAAGGGCAGCACGGACGGCAAGGCGCCGTTCGCCGGCGATCCGCTCGCTGGCGCGAAGAGTCGGTACGACGTGATCGTCGTGGGCAGCGGACTCGGCGGCTTGACAGCCGCGGCCGTTCTGTCGCGCGCCGGACGCAGCGTGCTCGTGCTCGAACAGCACTACAACCTCGGCGGTCTAGCGACGTGGTTCAAGCGACGCGGCGGGCACACGTTCGACGTGTCGTTGCACGGGTTCCCTTCGGGAATGAAGAAGACGTGCCGCAAGTACTGGACGCCGGACATCGCCGCGTCGATCCAGCCGCTCGACGGCATCCGCTTCGACAACCCGCAGTTCGCGTTCGACACCGTGTTCACGCGCGAGGACTTCACCGCGAAGCTCGTGGACGTCCTGCGCGTTCCACGCGCATCCGTGCTGGCGTTCTACGAAGAGCTCGCGCGCATGGACTTCCACGCCGAAACCGGTGAGACGACCGGCCAGCTGTTCGAGCGCCATTTTCCCGGCCGAAACGACGTGCACCGCCTGTTGATGGAGCCGATCAGCTACGCGAACGGCTCGACGCTCGACGACCCGGCGATCAGCTACGGGATCGTGTTCGGGAACTTCATGAAGGACGGCGTGTACACGTTCGAGGGCGGCACCGACAAGCTGATCCGCGCGATGAAGGCGGAGTTGGAGGCGCGCGGTGTCGACGTGCGACACCGCGTCCAGGTCGACGGGATCCGCGTCGCGAACGGGCGCGTCGTCGGCATCGAAGCATGCGGCCGCACGATCGAGTGCGACGCCGTGGTCAGCAACGCCTCGCTGCGCGCGACCGTGTTCGACCTCGTCGGCGCCGAGCACTTCGACCCGGCCTTCGCCGACTCCGTGGCGCGCGTCCGCCTGAACACGTCCAGCACGCAGGTCTACTTGGGCGTCCGGCGCGGCGAGACGCTGCCCTGGGTCACCGACCTCCTGTTCACTTCGACGCGACCGACGTTCACGTCCGAAGCCCTGTGCGACCACGTCGGCGAGAGCGTCACGTTCTCGTTCTACTACCCCAAGGTGCGGCCCGGCGTCGAACCGCGTTTCTCGATCGTTGGTTCCCGCAACGCGCGTTACGAGGATTGGGCGAACCTCGATGCTGCGGCGTACGAGCGCGAAAAGGCGCGGCTGGTCGAGGACACTCTGCAGCGGCTCGATCGCTACGTCCCCGGCTCGCGCGCGAAGATCGACCACGCCGAAGCCTCCACACCGCGCACGTTCCAGTTCTACACGCAGTCGCCGAGCGGAACGTCCTTCGGGACGAAGTTCGAAGGCCTGAAACCCAGCATGACCCTCCACGAACACATCCACGGCCTCCACCACGCCGGCAGCGTCGGCATCATCATGTCGGGCTGGCTCGGCGCGGCGAACTACGGCGCGATCGTCGCGAACAAGGTCGATGCGTGGCTGGCGAGCCTGGTCGAGGTGTCGGCGTGACCGCTACAGATTCCTTCGCTGGCCAGACGGCGGTGGTCACCGGCGGCACGCGCGGCATCGGTCGTGCGATGACCCTGGCGTTCCTCGAGCAGGGAGCATGCGTCCACGCCACTTGGACGGGGAACGAATCCGCTGCAGCCGCGCTGGCGGACGAAGCCGCGCGCTTCGAAGGTCGGTTGCGCCTGCACCGCTTCGACGTAGCAGACGAGGCCGCCGTCGTCGCGTTTTGGACAGGACTCGAAGCGGAACCGGACGGCGTGCAGATCCTCGTGAACAATGCTGGGATCCGCCGCGACCAGATCGTGGGCACGCTGCCGCTGGCCGACTGGAACGCGGTGCTGGGCGTGAACTTGACCGGATCGTTCCTGATGGCCAAGCAGGCCGTGCGCGCCATGCTGCCGCGCAAGTACGGTCGCATCGTCTTCGTCACGTCCCCGTCGGGACTGCACGGCTTCCAGGGTCAAGCGAACTACGCTGCCAGCAAGGCCGGCCAGATCGGCCTCATGCGGACGCTCGCGCGCGAAGTCGGCAAGCGCAAGATCACGGTGAACTGCTTGTCGCCGGGATTCGTCGACACAGAGCTCATCAAAGATCTACGCGAGGAAGTGCGCGCCGAGCACAAGCGCATGGTGCCCATCGGGCGTTTCGCGACGACGGAAGAGATCGCGCACGCGGCGCTGTACCTGTGCTCGCGCGGCGCGAGCTACGTGAATGGCACGACGCTCGAGGTGCACGGTGGCCTTTGAAACTGGTTCGCGCTCTGCGATCGAGGCGCTGATCCCCCACCGCGATCCGTTCTTGTTCGTCGACAGAATCGTAGAGCGCGCGGCCGACCGCATCGTCACCGAATGGGACGTCGCGCCGGACTTCTACGCATTTCGCGGACATTATCCGGGCTATCCGGTGCTACCCGGTGTGTTGATCTCCGAGTTCGCCTTCCAGTCCGCGGCGTGTCTCTTCGCCGACGGTAGCGAACCCCGCGTCGCCTCGGGAGCCGTACCGGTGCTGACGAAGATCGAGGACGCGCGCTTTCGCCGCGTCGTCCGGCCAGGCGAGACGCTGCGCGCCGAGGTCGAGGTCACGGAGCGTCTTGGGCCCGCGCGGTATTGCAAGGCGATCGTCACGTGCGGCGGCGAGACCGTCGTGCGTCTGCGCTTCACGGTCGCCGAGGCCGCGCTCGGCCGATGAGCGTGTCCGCGAACGATTGGCTGGGCCTCGCCGGCCGCACGGTGCTCGTCACCGGACTGCGCAACAAGAAGAGCGTTGCCTGGCACGTCGGCGCGTCGCTGCGCGCGGTCGGCGCGACACCGATCTTCACGGTGCACACGGAAGCGCGCCGCGATGAAGTCGCACGCCTCGTGGGCGACGTGCGTGTCCTCGTGTGCGACGTCGCAGATCCGACCTCGATCGACGCGCTGGCCCAGACGCTACGCGCCGACGAGACGACGCTCGACGGGCTGGTGCACTCGATCGCATTCGCCGAGTACACGCCGCTTCCGGACGGCGGCTTGCGGCCCTTCCATGCCACGTTGCGCGCCGATTTCCTGCGCGCAGTGGACGTGTCGTGCTTCTCGCTCGTCGCGCTGTCGGCCGCGTTGCAGCCCGTGCTGGCGCCGCGCGCGAGCGTCGTCGCACTCTCGATCTCGACGACGCGGCTCGCCGCCGAGAGCTACGGCTACATGGCGCCGATCAAGGCCGCGCTCGACTCGGCCGTCGCGTTCCTCGCCAAGAGCTTCAGCACCACGAGCGAAGTGCGCTTCAACACGGTGAATCCTGGTCTTTTGAAGACTTCGGCGTCGGCCGGCATCCCCGGATACGTCGACAACTTGCTGTTTGCCGAGGCCGCCACCCTGCGACGACGCGGCCTCGATACGCAGGAAGCTGCCGACGCGGTGCTGTACCTCCTGTCCCCGCGCTCGTCCGGCATCAACGCACAAGGGCTCATCGTGGACGCTGGCATGGCCGTGAACTACTTCGACGCCGAGATCGTGCGCCGCGCGACGCGGCCGGAGGCGACGTGAGCACGCTGCATCCCGTGATGCTGGCTGCGGAAGCACACTCTGCCGAACTGCGCGGAGCGGAACGCGTCGCTGAGCAGTCCCGTCACGCGCGCGTCGCGCTGGCGCTGTCGGCCGAGCGCAGCGGTGCGCGTCTCGCGGAGCTCGCGAAGGACGCGAATGACGTACCCTTGCCCTGCGCGGGTTGGCACTGGTCGATCAGCCACGCCCGCGCGTTCTCGGCCGGCGTGGTCTCGCACGCACCAGTCGGCATCGACGTCGAAGCCATCGCTCCGCGGCGACAAGACGTCGTGCGACGTGTCGCGGCCCGCGATGAACTCGACCTTCTGGGCGGCTTCACGTGGGAGACGTTCTTTCGCGTGTGGACCGCGAAGGAGGCCGTACTCAAAAAGGGCGGATGC
>JBBQCC010000221.1:0-7700 GCA_038318285.1 Planctomycetota bacterium
GTCGTCGATCCCGCCGGCAGCGGAACGGTGATGCCGCACAATGCCCACCGCGCGAACATCACGTGCGCCGCCTTCTCGGCCAACGGCGAGCGCGTCCTGACCGGTGCGACCGATGGCAGCGTGTTCGTCTGGAGCGCGCGCGACGGATCCCCGGTCGTGCAGCGCAGCGACCTCGGATCCAGCGTGTTGAGCGCCGTGTTCCTCGAACGCGCCGAGGGTTCGTCGATCGCCGTAGGGCTCGCGGACGGTCGTATTCGTATCTGGCCACTCGACCCACTCGCCGCGGCGCGACGTCGGCAACCGCGCGAGCTGTCGGACTGGGAGCGCAAGCGGGAGAGCGCCCTGGCCTTTCCACTGCCTTTCGACTGAAGTTTTTGCGCTTTTTGCTCCACGCTCGTCGGTACCGAGTCACATGAATCGACCCCGCGGGATCGATCGGCGAACGATCGGAACGCGGGGGAACACGCGCGGAGCGCCACTCGTCCTCAACGAGGGCCCGCCGTGAATTGCCGCCATTTCCGATGCTGGATACCCTTCGAAGGAGACTCTGCGGATCGCCGCCCGCGCGCCCGGAGCCGACACCATGAAGAACGCCCCCCCCTCATTTTTGCGCGACTCCTGCCCCCGGCCGTTCGTGTTGGGTGCGTTCGCGCTGGCAATCAGCGGCGCGAGCGCGAGCGCGCAACAGCACGCCCCGTTTTTCTCGGTCGACTACCACGGACCGACGAAGTCGCGACCCGACTCGGCGAACATGGTGCCGATCTCGGAAGGCGACGTGCTGCGCCCGGCGCAGAACGCCGGGCCGTTCCAAGTCACGGTCGCACCGATGACCGTGCTGACCGGCGGCGGCATCGGGCTGACGCTGTACCCGACCTGCACGGGCACGGTGACCGGCATGTCCTGCGGCGTCGAAGTGAACGCGATCTCGTACGGCAACGAGGATCGCTATCGCCTTCCGATGCCGGGCGTACTCCAGCCGCGCCTGTACTTCTCGGTCGACCGATTCGCGCAGGGCGCTCCGGTGAGCCTCGGATTCCCGGGCGTCCGTTCCGAATCCCAAGCGCGTGAAGCCGCGAGCGACATCTTCACGCACGTTCTCGACCTGAGTCCGCCCGTCGCACCGGCCGCAGTTCCGCCGTCCAATCGCGTCGTGTTCGACGGCAACGGCGCGATCAGCGCGACCGGCGGTCTCGCGCCGGGACTCGGCCTCTTCGAGCCGCACCAGCCGACGCCTTCGCCGGCCGCCGACACCGGCGACGACCTCGACGCATTGCTCGCGAGCGCGCCGCCGACCGGCCCGAACGCGTCGATCTATTTCTCGCTCGACGGCGGGTTCCCCGATCCGAACGGCATCCCGCATACGGACTCGGCGCAATTGAACGGTTTCGCGCCCGCCGCAGTGCTGCGGAAGCAGCTCGGCACTGGATCGCCGACGCAGTACGCCTCGCCGTCGCAGCTCGGCCTGAGCGCGTTCCTCGACGACGTGGACGCGCTGGCGCTGGCGGACAACGGCGACGGGATCTTCCAGCCGTCGCTGACGCCGTTCGACTGGTTCCCGGGCGCGGCGGGCGGCAGCCGCGACATGCTGCTGTTCTCGGTCCGGCGCGGGTCGGCAGTGATCGGCCAGATCGACTCGCTGCTCGGCATCGCGATCGAGCCCGGTGATGTGCTGACGACGCCCCTCGCGGGCGGCAACGGGCGACCCGGCATCTTCATCGCGGCCGAGGCACTCGGGCTCTCGACGATGCGCGCGGGCGGTGTCCCCGACGAACTCGACGCGATCGCGATCGAGTTCGAGCCGTTCTTCGACTGCAACATGAACGGCGTCGAGGACTCCGTCGACATCGGCCAGGGCGCGTCGAACGACTCGAACAACAACGGCATCCCGGACGAGTGCGAGCAGCACTACCCGCGCTACTGCACGTGCACGGCCGCATTCGCACCCTGCGGCAACGATTCGGCGCTCACGGGCTGCAAGAACTCGACGGGCGTTGGCGGTTCGCTCGACGGCGCGGGCACGACGAGCCTGACCACGGACGACCTGACGATGGACGCGGCGGGCCTGCCGCCGAATACCTCGACACTGCTGTTCGCCGGACCGAACCAGACGCAGGCGGCGTTCGGCGACGGGTTGCGTTGCATCGCGGGACCGACCTACCGGCTCGGAGTCCACACGGCGACGGCGCTCGGGACCACGACGTACGGGCCGGGCCTCGCCGGGAACCTGTGCTCCAGCTTCTCGCAGTGCCTGGTGGCGGGCGGAACGTTCAACTTCCAGATCTGGTATCGGAACGCTGCGCCGTTCTGCACGCCGTCCACCTTCAACCTGACGAACGGGGTCAGCGTCACCTACACTCCGTGATCGGGCCGCCCGCGCCCTGCATGAGGGGCGCACGGACGAGCCACGGAGGTGGATGAGCCAGCGAGAAAAGTGTGACGGCGGCCCGCGGGCCCACGAGTCGGGTCCGGGGGCCGCGGCAAGCCGCGAGCTGCCAATCCACCCTGATTCCCGGCCCGGGGCGGCCAAGGTCCGCCCCGCGATCCGGAATTCGCGCGTCGGACCGTGGCGCGCGGGCGTCTTGATCCTGGTGCACCTGCTGATCGCCGTGCACTTCGTGCACTGGTGGCAGACGGGACGCACGCTCAAGCCCTTCGAGCCGTCCGAGTCCATCGAATTCAGCACGGGCGGCGTCGTCACCGTCGGCTTCGTGCTGTTCGTCGTGGCGATCGGGAGCACGGCGCTCCTCGGGCGCTGGTTCTGTGGCTGGGCCTGTCACCTCGTCGCGCTGCAGGACGGTTGTCGTTGGCTGCTGGGCAAGGTCGGAATGCGACCGCGGCTCGTGGACCTGGGCCCGCTGCGCGCGGTGCCGTGGATCGCGTTCGTCTACATGTTCCTGGCGCCGCTGTTCGACCGCGCGCTGGCGGGCATGTCGCTGGCGACGACGGGGACGCACTTCACGACCGGCGATCTGTGGCGCACCTTCCCGAAGACGTGGTTCGAGGGCGTCGCGACGTTGGTCGTGTGCGGCTTCGTGATCGTCTGGCTGCTCGGTTCCAAGGGCTTCTGCACCTACGCGTGCCCCTACGGCGGCATCTTCGGCGTCGCCGACCAGCTCGCGCCAGCGCGCATCCGCGTGACGGACGCGTGCGAGGGCTGCGGCCACTGCACGGCGGTGTGCACATCGAACGTGAACGTCTCGCGCGAGGTGCGCGAGCACGGCATGGTCATCGATCCAGGCTGCATGAAGTGCCTGGACTGCGTGAGCGTGTGCCCGAACGACGCGCTGTACTTCGGCTTCGGAAAACCGGCGCTCTTCGCGTCCAAGGTGAAGCAGGCGGCGGACAAGGTCGTCTCGATCGACTGGCAGCGCATCGCGTTGTCCGCGGTGCTGACGTTCGCCGCGCTGGGTATTTTCCTGGGCCACGACGGCACCTGGGACCTGCGTTTCACGGCGATCACTTCGGTGTTCACGTTCGCGGGCGTGCTGCTGTTCCGCGGCAAGCGACGTCCGCAGCCCGAGCACTCGTTCGGCGAGGAGGTCGCGCTCGTCGTCCTCTTCCTGTTCGCGATGGCCGCATTCCGTGGTCTACACGCGTCGGTCCCCTTCCTGTTCGCGCTGGGCATCTCGGTCCTCGTCGCGTGGTGGGGCGTGCAGCTCGGTCGCCTGGTGCGCACGGCCGACGTGCGCATGCAGAAGACGACGCTGAAGCGCGCCGGGAAGTGGACGCTCGCCGGCGGCGTGTTCGCCGCGATCGCGCTGCCCGTTGGCTGGCTCTCGTTCACCGGGTTGCACGACCAGGCCGAACGGATGCAGCAACGCAGCGAGCAGGACGCCGCCGCCCACGCGCGCCAGGAGCAGGTGATCGCCGCGTTCAACCGCGGCGTGGAAGCGGCGCAAGCCGGACTCATCGAGGACGCGATCCGCGCGTTCCGAGCGGCGCTCGAGATCGACGACACGTTCCTCCCGGCGCGCGAGAACCTCGCCGGCGCGCTGTGCATGTCGGGCCGTCTCGAGGAGGGCGCGGCGCAATTCGACATCGCGCTGCAGCAGCACCCGGACGACGTGGACACGCTCGCGTTGTCCGCTCAAGCGCTGGCGGGGCTGAACCGTCTGTCCGAAGCGCGCGAGCGGCTCGAACGTGCCGTCCGCAAGGCCCCCGAGCGCGCGGACCTGTGGCTCATGCTGGGCGACGTGCAGAACGCGACGGGCGATGCCGCCGCGGCGCGCACGAGCCGTGAACGCGCGCAAGCGCTGCAGCCACGCGGCGGCGGCTGAATCACCGGCGACGGGATTCTCCGCCGTCGGCGCCGATGAATACGATCAGCGCCAGTTCACGCGCTCAGCGCCATTCCACGCGCTCAGCGCCATTCCCACGTGCGGCGCACGCGCCACGTGCCCTGGATCTCGATCTCGGTCGCGTTCTGAGTGTCGGCGACGGCGGCGAGCTTGCGCTCGGAGCCCTCGACCTGGAACTGCAGCGGACGGCCGGTGCTGGGCTCGGCGATCAAGAAGCCGCGCAAGTCGGCGTCGCGCTCCAAGCCGCCCTCGGGCGCCTCGTGCACGCGGATTTGCAGCTCGAACCGCGCTTGCGTCCGACCTTCGGGCGTGCGTTCGTGGCCCAGGAACGTCGCGGTCGCCACGCACTGCGCAGTCTCGTCACCCGCGAGCAGGTTGCGCGCGACCTCGGCGTCGAAGTCGAAGACGACGCCCTTCTCGCGCACGTTCGCGGCGAGCGCGCGCGCGACCGAGTCACCGGGCAACGGCACCGCGCCACCGACGACCGACTCGGATTGCAGGACGAGCGCCGCGAGGCTGGGCGGGGCCGGCGATGCTTCGGCGACGAGGACGTTGGCCGCTTCACCCGTCTGCACGATCTCGAAATTGCGGCCGGCGAGCGGGCTGCGGTCGATCGTGTACTCGGGCGCTGCCGGATCGCGATTCGGATCGCCGTGCGCCGGATCCTGGTCGAGGCGGCGGTCGAACGCGTCGCCGTAGCGCACTTGCAAGCGCACCGGGATCCCGTAGCGGCAATCGAGAACGGCGAGCGACCGATCGAGGTGGCGCTCCTCGTGCGTCGAGTAGGACGGCATCTCGGCGCCGTTCGACGTCGTCCGCACTGTCGCGCGTCGTTCGGCGAGCCACGTCGTGCGCACGGTCGTGGACTCGGAGCAGGGCGCGAGCTCGAAACGCGTGCGCTCGACCTTCGGCGCGGGCGCGGCCTGCGGCGCGGTGCTCTGCTCGGCAGCGGCCTGCGTCGCGGTGGCCTGCTGCGTCGTGGTGGCCTGCGTCGTGGCCTCCTGCGCGGCCGGCGTGTGGGCGGAGGCGAGCAGCATCAAGCACAGGAGCGACGTGATCATTCGTCTGCAATCGACGGACCGCGCTCGGCGCCTTGAGCGACGGACGCAGCTCGTACGAGCGCGCAGCGGAAAAGAGTTCCGTCCCGCTCTCGGGGTGAACCCGGGCCCGCGTTCAGCGATCGTCGGGCGGGAAATCGAGCACTTCGTACGGCAGGTAGTCGAGGATCTCCCAGCGCACGATCGGCGTCAGCACGATCTCGTCGTCGACCGTGTGTCGCCACACGACGCAGCGGACGACGCGCACGAGGGCGTCACCGGACATCTCCTCCCGCTTGCGCAGTTCGGCCGGCGTGAGGCCCACGTCTGCGTCCGTCTCGATCGCCGTCGTCTTGCGCGCGACGACGTAGATCGAGAATACGTTGCTCGTCGTCGTCAGCAGCTGGTTGAGTCGCGCCTGCTGTTCGGCGGGCAGGTCGGTGTAGCCCTCGACCTCGGACAATTCGCCGAGCGAATCGAAGATACGCCGTTGGATCTTCTCCTGGCCGTACTCGTCGAGTTCAGGCTCCTTTTCGGCGTTGGTGTCCGTGTTCGACTTGGCGCTCTCATCCTCTTCCTCCTCGAGGTTCCGGTACTCGATGACGCGGTCGAAGAAGCGCGGGTAGAGGTCGCGGCCGTCGAAGAGCCCCTTGAGCACCGCCGCAGGTGCCGTGTTCACATTGACGCCATAACCGCCGGTCGTCGTGGTGCCGCCGCTCGCGCCGGATGCGCCGCCGCTGGCGGTCCCCGTGCCGGTGCCGGTGCCACTGCCGCTCGAGCCGGTCCCACCGGAGTTCGTCCCGCCGGTGCCCGAGGTGCCGCCGCTCGTGCCGTCCGAAGTGCTCGAGCCGCTCTTCGAGCCGCTGGTCGATCCGGTGCCCGTGCTCGAGCCGGACCGCGTGGACGCATTGCCCCCGGTGCTCGCAGCGCCGGTCCCGGTTCCGCCCGTCGGCGTACCGGCCGGGCGATTCGCGCCGCCCGCCGTCGTCGGGGGCAGGTCGGCGGCGAGGCCGAGCGAAGTCCACACGGTCAGGAAGCTGCCGATCGAGTGCACGACCTGTCCGTCGCGATCACGGAAGTCGCGGAAGTGGTGCTCCTCGAACGGTTTCAGGGCCGCGAACTCCTCGAGCGTGAGCGGCAGGCCCACGTCGGAGGACTCGTCGTCCGTGAGTTGCTTGGGGCGCGGGACCTTGGAGTCCTTGCGCCGCTGCATGTGCTCGAGCATCGCCTTCGCCATGTCGTCCGCCATGCGCGGATCGATGTCGAACTCGCGGCTCCCCTCGCGGCACCCGTCGAGGATGCGCACGACGCGGTCGTACGCGGCGCGCGCCTCCTTCTCGTCGGGCGCGAGCATGTTCAGCACGTTGTACTTGCTGTCCTCGTCCTGAACGAAGATGCGCAGGTCGACATCGTTGATCGTCGTGCGCTGCGCCTGGCACCACTCGTCGCGGCGCGAATCGGAGGCCTGCGACTGACCGGCTCCCGCCGCTCCCGCGCCGCCCGCTCCCGCCGCTCCCGCACCGGCCCCTGCACCCGCTGCACCGGCTCCGGGCGTGGCCCCCCCGCCGCCATCCTGCGCGCTCTCCCCGTCCGTCTTGAGCGTCTCGCCGACCTGCAGGAGCGCCGACTCGATGGACAGGTCCATCGTCGCGATGTTCAGGTCATTGCGCGCGATGCGCGCGTCGGTGCCGGTCGTGGCGCTGATCTGGATCGTGATCGCGATCAGGACCACGAGGAGGAGCAGCGCCATGAGCAGCGCGACACCGCGCCGCTCGGGCGGCGTCGTCTGTCCACTTCGATTCAGGGTCCGCATGGTCGTCGCATCCTAGCCTTCGGGGTGGACGACGCTCGGCAGCCGGAATTCCCGGCCACTCGCGGGCCCTCAGTCGCTGAAATCGCGGTTCAGGTCGCTGCCCTGCAGGATCCGCGGGCGGATGAAGAACAGCACGTTCGTCCGCTCCTTGCGCTTGAACGTCGACTTGAAGAGGTAGCCCAGGATCGGGATGTCGCCTAGGAACGGCACCTTGTTCTCCGAGTCCACGAGGCGCTCGGTGATGAGCCCTCCGAGGATCACGGCCTGCCCCGGCTCGAGGTAGACGACCGTCTTTGCCGCGCGACGGCTGATGATCGGGTTGCTGATCGCCTGCCCGTTCTGGAGCGTGAACGAGATCGAGGTGCCGCTCTGAGCCGAAGCCTCGATGTCGATGTTCAGCGCGACGGTCTGCGTCCCCACGACGCGCGGCACGACGTAGAGCTTGATGCCGACCTCTTCGTACGTCAGCGCCGCCTGCGCCTGACCAGCCGCGTTGATCTGGTTGACGTTGTAGTTCGGCAGCTTGAGCGTGTTCACGATCTCGGCGCGACC
>JBBQCC010000222.1:0-7694 GCA_038318285.1 Planctomycetota bacterium
CTTCAGCTCGTCGCGCAGGCGCGCGGCGTTTTCGTACGCCTCCTCGCGGATCGCGATTTCGAGTTTTCGACGCAAGTCCACGAGCCGTTGCTCGCGCTCGAGTGCGACGGAGTCCCCGGGGGCCACGGGCGCAGCCGTCTCGGTGCCGGGCAGGCGACCGACGTGGCGGCGGGCGCCGTGAACGCGTTCGAAGACCTCGCCCAGGTGCGCCGCGAACGCCGTGTAGCACTCGGGGCAGCCGAGGCGCCCCTTGCGTCGAAACTCCTCGAGCTGGAGTCCGCAGGTCGTGCAAGTCGGCCCGGCCTTGCGGCGGGTCTGCTTCTTGGCGGTGATCTGCAGCAGCTTCCAGATGTCGAACTGCCCCTTCGGGAGCGCGGGCGCGTGCGGCAGGTCGAGCGTCTGCGCGCAGACCTCGCACAGATGTTGTTCGCTGACCTGGGGCGGCGGGGGCAGCACGGTTGGGGGCAGCGCAGTTGGGGGCAGCGCAGTTGGGGGCAGCGCAGCCTGGGGAGCCGTGGACTCGTTCTTCCCCGTGGCGTCCGCCTGAGGGTCGATCGGCGTGGTGCTGGGCGTGGCGATTTCCGTCACGTGCACCGTCGCGGCGTTCTTGAGGCAGTTCTGGCAGATCATCCGTGGGAGCGCGACTCAGGACAGCCGCACGTTCCTTCAGGTCTAGCCCTCGCGGCCCGCCTTGTCGAGACACCGTTCCTGCGCTGTCTCTCGAGCGAGCCGGATCGGCTCCAGTGCTCTTCGGAAAGCGTGCGCGCGTTCCTGAAAGTTGAGGAACTGGTCGTAGCTCGCGCAGGCCGGTGAGAACAGGAGCTCTTCTCCGGGCGCCATCCATCCGAAGACGGTCTCCACGGCCTCTGGGAGCGTGGTCACGGCACGCGCCTCGATCCCGATGCCACGGAACGCTGCGCTCAGGAGCTCCGCTGCCTTTCCGAAGGTAACCACGCGTCGTACCCGACCCCGTGCTGCCCGCAGCAGGCCGTCCAGGGGCAGGTCCTTGTGCTTGCCTCCGAGCAGGAGCGCACAGCCCGGCGCGAGCGACTCGACGGCCGACTGCGTCGAGTCGGGGGTCGTCGAGATCGCGTTGTCCCACACGCGGTGACCACCGACGAGGCCGAGGTCCTGCATGCGATGCGGCAGCGCCACGAGGTCCGGGACGGCGCGCGCGAGTCGCGCTGCATCCGCTCCCAGTAGCCGCGCGAGCCCCAGCGCGAGCAGCGTGTTCTCGCGCTGGAACAGGCCCGGCAGGCGCAGGTCCGCGACGCGGCCGAGTTCCTCGCGGTCGAGTCGGAACCTTTCATCGCGCACGTTCAGGCCGCGATCGGAAGCGCGCGTGGGGAACGCATCCACGCGGCGCAGGCCCGGCTCGCTCCAACACGTGAAGCGCGGATCCTCGCCGGAGAGCACGGCCGTGCCGCCGGTCGTCGCCACGAGTTCGAGGATCCGACGCTTCGCGGCGGCGTAGTTCTCGATCGTGCCGTGCCGGTCGAGATGGTCGGAGAGCACGTTCGTCACGCACACGGCTTCGACGCGCGGAGCAGGTTCCGCGCGACCGATGTCCGGTGACAGCGTCTCGAGTTGGTAGGACGACATCTCGAGCACGACGACGTCGTCCGTGTGCATCGACAGGGCCGCATCGAGGAGCGAGCGACCGATGTTGCCACCCAAGTGCGTGCGCTGGCCGCATGCGGCGAGCAACTGCTGCAGCGAGTTGCATGTCGAACTCTTGCCCTGCGTGCCTGTGACCGCCGCGATGCGCGTGGGGCAGATGCGCAGAAAGATCTCGATCTCGCTCGTCACCCGCACGCCGGCACCGCGCGCGATCGCGAGCCACGCATTCGACGGCGGAACGGCCGGGTTCGCCACGACGAGATCGGCGCTCTCGAAGTCCTCGCGCCGGTGTTCGCCCAGCACGAAACGCACGGAACAGCCTTCGAGAGCGGCGATCGCGGGAGCGAGATCCTCGGCCGAGCGCGTGTCCGTCACCGTCACGCGCGCGCCACTGCGCGCGAGGAAACGCGCGACCCCGGCGCCTCCACCGAAGAGCCCGAGACCCTGCACCGTCACGCGCAGGCCGTCGAAATCGAGGGGGTCGTTCAAGCGAGTTCCTGGTGACGCGTCAGCGTGCGTCGTGTCGTGCTCAATCCTCGGACGGCTTCGACGGCTTCGGCGGCGGCGCGACCGTGGACGGACGCGGGCCGCTCGGTTCGGCGAGTCGCAGGCTCTCGGCCCGCCGCAACACCGCGGCGAGGTCGGGCCGGGTGACCGGTCCGAGGTCCTGCTGCATCACGATGTCCACGCGACGGATGTCCTTCCAACCGATCGGCAGGAAGACCTCGGTCACGATGTCGAACGGGAACGAGAGGTACCAGGGTGCGTCGATCTGCATCTGCTGCGACGTCGTCGCGTAGCCCTGCTTGTAGAGCGTGATGCGGCGTGTTCCGTAGGCGTCGAACGCGATCTCGTACGGCGTCGAGCCGACGACCGTGTCGTCGAGGCGCACGAGCGCTCCGGGCGGCGTCGAGGTGACGATCAACTTGCGCTCGGTCGCGCACCCGGCGAGCGTCACGAGAGCGAGCATGGCACCGAGCTGCTTCGCCCGCGCCGCAGGGGGACTCGTCCGACTCGGATCCGCGCGCATCGACTGCTGTCTAGTGGAGCGCGCGCTGCGCCGCAAGGGTCGGGGTCCGCGTGACCAGACCGACCGTGCGAGTGGCGGAGAGAGAGGGATTCGAACCCTCGGTACCCCTTGCGGAGTACACCGGCTTAGCAAGCCGGCGCTATCGGCCACTCAGCCATCTCTCCGCGAGTGGGCCGAGGATCCTAGCGGCGCCCCACGGCACCGGCAAGGCGCGCAATCGATGTACGGAGTCAGACTCCCTTCCGCCGGTTTCGTCGACGTTCACGCGGCGGGGCGAGCGTCGATGAAATCGGCGGAAGGGAGCCTGACTCCGTGCATCACAGGACGATCGCGCGGGCCTGCACGAAGGCGTAGAAGAACACCGCGTCGGGGTCGCGGGACACGCGCTGCAGTTCCTGCTTCATCCCGAGGACGACCTTCTCGGAGACCTTGCCGGCGGCCCGCAGCCCGGTGGCGCCCGAGAGCAAGAGGTCCGACCAGTACTCGAGGAATTCGGCGCGCTCGCCCGGCGCGCGGTTGTCGAGGTGGATCGGCCGTACGCGCACGTCGATGTCGCGGTAGCCGACGGCCTGCAGCAGGTTGCCGAGCTTCGCACCGACGAACGGGTCGCCGCGCAGCGCGATCTGGTGCTCGTTGAACGCCTTCCAGTAGCTCAACGTGTTCGGGCTGTACGGCTGCAGGAAGAACGTCGCGTTCAAGACTTCGGTCACGACGATGGGGGATCCCGGTCGCAGGACGCGGCGCGCTTCGGACAGCACGAGCATCGGATCGGAGACGTGCTCGAGGATCCAGCACAGGAACGCGCCGTCGAAGGTCGCGGCCTCGAAGTCCAAGCTGCCCGCGTCACCGACGTGCAGTTCGTAGCGCCCCTTCGCCCACGGCAATCCGCCCAGGTGTTTCTTGGCACGCGCGAGGTTCGCGGCCGACGCATCGACGCCGGTGATGTGCACGTCCGGATGCCGACGCAACAGGATGTCCGTCTGCGCGCCGACGCCGCAACCGATCTCGATGAGACGTTTCGTGCGGCGGAACGAGATGTCCTCGTGCACGCGCGGCTCGAGGAATCGCGCTTGATGGTACAGCCGGTCCTGTTCCTCGCGCGTGAAGCCGTGGACGTAGCCGCGGGAAGGGGATGAGCGCTTGCGGATGCTGCGTGTCACGAAGGTTCAGCCGGGAAGTGCGTGTTTCTTGAGGTCTTCGAGACGCACGATCTCGAGCGTCGCGGCGTGCGTCGCCGCGAGCACGACCTGGGGCGCACAGCCCGCTTCGAACGCTTCCTGCCAGCGCGCGGCGCACAAGCACCATTGATCGCCGGCCTTCAGTCCGGGAAATCCGTACTCGGGCATCGGCGTCGACAGGTCGTTGCCCGCGCGTCGGCTGAACTCGAGGAACTCGGCCGTGACGCGCGCGCAGACCGTGTGGACGCCCATGTCGTCCGGACCGGTCTCGCAACAGCCCGTGCGCAGGAAGCCGGTCAACGGGCTCTTCGAGCACAACGCGAGCTCGCCGCCGAGGACGTTGCGCGCTTTCTGGGTCGCTTTCTGGATCATGTGCGGGCTCTCCGACGACGTGGATCCTGCGCGCAGGGCGGCGCCGCGTCCAGTCGCGCGCCGCGCAACCGCGACGTGACCGTGGCCCGAACTGGCGCACACGGCGTGCGAAACGGCATCCTGTGCGTCGTCGCCCGTCCGCCCGTCTCCGAGGCACGCCGCTCATGAAGTCCGCCCCTTTCGCGCTCGTTCCGCTCGTCCTGTCGCTCGGCGCGTGCTCCTCGTCGCACCAGTCGCGTCCGCCCGCAGAGTCCGTTCCGGTACAGCCCGACAGGCCCGCGGATTCGGAGTCGTCGCCGGCCGTGCCGAGCATTCCGTTCGCGGGCACCGAGTGGCGCCTCGTCGAGGTCGGCGGCAAGGCGGCGCAGCCGGGATTCCGCGAACGGGTCGCGTCCGTGACGTTCGCACCCGAAGGCGGCGGCGTGCACGGCTCCGGCGGGATCAACTCGTTCTTCGGTCCCTACGCGCTCGATGGCGACAAGCTGCGCATCGAGAACCTCGGGATGACGCGCATGGCCGGTCCGCCCGAGTTGATGGATCAAGAGAGCGCGTTCGTCGCCGCGCTGCACGCCGCGCGCGCGTGGAAGATCCGCGGGGACACGCTCGAACTCGCGGACGAGACGGGCACGATGCTCGCGCGTCTGCGTGCCGCGCCCTGAGAGCTTGCGCGCTGCGAGATCGTGCGCGACTCAAAATCGCGCGCCCTGAGATCGCGCACACTGCGAACGCATTGGCGGAGGCGGAGGGATTCGAACCCCCGGTGCCTTGCGGCACAGCGGTTTTCAAAACCGCCGCAATCGGCCACTCTGCCACACCTCCGTGTGCAGGACAGTATCCGCGCGAGGGCACACTCGGCTACGGATCGTTCGCGCCTGATGGTTCGCGCCAGTCGCTCGGCAGCACGCCGCCGAGACCTACTCGTTCGCTTCGGGCTCGTCGTCGGCCTTCGGCTCGACGTCGGGCAGATCGGGTCCCTGGTCGGGCTTCAGGCTGGCCAACACGGACTCGGCCACGCGCACCTGACAGTTGGCCCGCAAAGCGAGGGCCAGCGCGTCGCTCGGCCGCGCGTCGAGGACCGCCGCGACCGAACCGGCCGCGTCGCGCAGGACGAGCTGTGCGAAGAACGTGTTGTTGCGTAGGTCGACGATGTCCACGCGCAGGAGGTCGTGCCCCAACTGGCGAATCGCCTGGTACGCCAACTGGTGGGTCAGCGGACGTTCGGTCTTTTGGCCGGTGACGACGCGCCGGATCTCGTTGGCCTCGGCCTCGCCGATCACGATGGGGAAGCCGCGCTGGCCGCCCACCTCGCGCAGGTAGATGAACTGCTGCTCGGCGTTGTCGTACAGGACGAGCCGCGCCAGCTCGACCGGCACCATGACCACGTCCGCAGAAGAGCCTTCGGATCCCACGCCGGGAGAATGGCACACGCGGGGGTCGGTCGGAAGGAGCAGTCCGGCGGCGTGGTATTCTCCGCCGTTCTGCCATGGACCGAAGAACCCCGACACCGGCCCCCGCTCCCGCCGCGGCTGCCGAACGAACGCAGCGCGGGGATCTCTATCCGGAGAACCCCGTGCTGGTGCGCGTCTGGCGCGGCGAGCGCGTCGAGTCGCAGCACCGCGGCTCGTGGGTGCTGTGCGACTCGGGCGGCACGGTGGTCGATGGCATGGGTTCGTGGCGCGTGCCGATCTTCGCGCGCAGCTCGGTGAAGAGCATGCAGGCGCTGCCGCTCCTCGAGACGGGCGCGGCGGAGCACTTCGGCTTCGACGAGGCCGAGATCGCGCTGGCGCTGTCCTCGCACAACGCCGAAGCGATGCACACGGGCGGCGTGCGCAAGATCCTCGCGCGGCTCGGGCTCGACGTGGACGCGCTGCAGTGCGGCGCGCAGGCGCCCGGCGATCCGGACGTGCGCAACGCCCTCCGCGACGCGCACGAGGCGCCGACTGCGCTGCACAACAACTGTTCCGGCAAGCACGCCGGCTTCCTCGCGCTGGCGAAGCACCTCGGCGCCGATCCGAGCCGCTACCTCGACGTGGCCAGCCCGGTGCAGCAGATGATCCGCAAGGCCGTGCTCGACATGACCGGCGTCGCCGACGAGGACATGTACACGGCCGTCGACGGCTGCAGCGCGCCGACATTCCAGATGCCGCTGTCGGCGCTCGCGACCGGTTTTGCGCGCATGTCGAATCCCGACGGACTGCGCCCCGAACGACGCGCGGCGTGCGAGCGCATGCTCGATTCCGTCGCCGCGAACCCGGCGATGATCGCCGGGACGTACAAGCGCATCTGCACCGACATCGCGCGCGTCACCGGTGGCCGACTGTTCCCGAAGGTCGGCGGCGAAGCGGTGTACGCGATCGGCGTGCGCGGCTCGGATCGCGCGCTGGCGATCAAGATCGACGACGGCAACTACCGCGGCATGCACCCCGTGATCGTCGAGCTGCTCCGTCGTTTCGGCTTCGCGAAGAGGGACGAGCTCGCCGCGCTGGTCGCGTGGGAAGAGAAGCGCATCTCGAACTGGGCCGGCCGCGAGGTCGGACACACTTCGGTCGCGTTCTGAGCGCGCACGGACCCGCGACCGTCATGTCTTCCGCCCCGCGCCCGCCCCCCGAGCTGCCGGTCGACGCGCACAAGGGCACGGCCGGCCGCGTGATGATGGCGTGCGGCAGCGCGTGGATGCCGGGCGCCGCGATCTTGTCGTCACGCGCCGCGCAACGCGCCGGAGCCGGGCTCGTGCGGCTGTGGTGTCGCGACGCAGAACTCGTGGCGATCGTGGCAGCGCGCGCTCCCGAAGCCGTGTTCGTGCGCGGCCTCACGTCGACGTTCGAGTCCAGCGATCACCACGCCGCGCTCGTCGGCCCCGGACTCGGGCTCGACGGCGTCGCGCAACGCATCGTGCGCACGGCGTGCGAGTCGGATGCGCCGCTCGTGCTCGACGCCGACGCGCTCACGCTGCTGTTGCGCGAACCCGATCTCGCTGCGACACGGTCCGCGCCGCTCGTCCTGACGCCGCACCACGGCGAAGCCGCGCGCCTCGTCGGTCACGACGTGCCGGAATCGCCGATCGGCCGCATCGAGGTCGCGCGCGAGATCGCACGGCGTTTCCGCGCCATCGTGTGCCTCAAGGGCGCCGGCACCGTGGTCACCGACGGCCAGCGCGTATTCGTGAACGACACCGGCAATCCCGGCCTGGCGACCGCCGGCGCCGGCGACGTGCTGGCGGGCATCGCCGTCGCGTATCTGGCGCAGACCGTGACACTCGCGAGCGCGAACTGGACGGCGTTCGACGCGGCCGCGCGTGCGGTGTGGATTCATGGTCGAGCCGGAGACCTGGCGGCGGCCGAGTTGGGCCAGCGCGCAGTGACCGCCTCGGACCTGATCGAACTCCTGCCGCGCGCACAGCAGGCCTGACGTCGAGCGCTCATGGCTCCGAATGGGTGCCACGCAGCGGTAAATCTGCTCCAGACCTCCGCTTAGGGCACGTTTGCGTGGGAGGG
>JBBQCC010000223.1:0-7655 GCA_038318285.1 Planctomycetota bacterium
GCGCGCAACCTCGGACGCGGGTCGCCGGCGAGCAGCCAGCCGTCCTCGACGGCACGGTCGAGGCGCGCGCGGACGTCGCGCGAACTCGAACCCTCGCTGAACAGCGCGTGGGCCAGTTCCTCCGCGCGCTCGTCACCCGCGCCGTCGACCTCGATCGCGCCCTGCACGAAAGCCAGGACGTCGGCCGGCTCGAGGGTCGGCTGGTCGACGACGACGAAGATGCCGTCCGGCGCAGCCGCGTCCGAGACGACGACCGACCGACCGCCAACAGCCGTGACGGAGCGCGCGAGTTGCAGCGCGCGCGCGACATCGGCGGCGCCCGAACCGGCAGCGAGGAAGCCCAGGCTGTCGCCGATCCGCGCCGCGATCTCGTCGGAACGACCGGCGAGTGCCGCCGATCCGGGCTCGAAGGACCCGAGTTCCGCGATCTCGGTCGTGTCCTGCCCCGCGACGGCGACGGCGAGGCGCAGCGCTCGCGCGATTGCATCCGGATCCTCGCCTTCGGCCACGCGCACCCAGCGCGCGGCGCGTTGGACCGCGCACTCCTGGACGAAGCGCGCGGTCCACTCCTCGCGTCCCGCGAGAACGGGGAATTCGATGTCGACTCGGGCCGGCGGTTCGGTCGCCAGGCCAAGTCGCCCCGCGAGCGTGCGCGCGACGTACGCGGCTGATCCGCCGCGCTGCGTCGGATCGCGCTCGACCAGGCCCACGGCGACGTCGCGCGCCCAGGACGGGAGTTCTTCGACGGCGACGCCCAACGCTTCGAGGAATGGCACCGTGGGGAAGCGCGCGTAGAGGTCGACGGCGCGCAACTCGTGCGGTACGAGCGCACGGATGAGCGTCGCTCCGAGTGCGAAGAGGTCGATCGCCGGACTCGCCGGCGCACCGCGCAAGACTTCCGGCGCTGCGTAGAACGGTGTGCCCGCGGCTCCGCGTTCGGCTCCGCGCGCCGTCGCGAAGCCGAAGTCCGTCAGCACCGGCCGCCCATCCTCGCGGACGATCACGTTCTCGGGCTTCAGGTCGCCGTGCACGAAACCGCGCTGGTGCAGGTGGTCGAGCGCCTCCGCCAGTCGCACCACGAGGGCGCCGAAGCGCGCGTCGGCGCCGAGCGTTCCGCGTCGCTTGCGCCACCATGTCGCCAGGTCGTCCCCAGGGATCCACGAGCGCGCCGTCCAACGCGTCCCGTCCGCCAGCGTCCCGTGATCGACGAGGCGCGCCAAGTCCGGGTGCCGCAGCCCCGCGAGCACGAGGAGTTCGGATGTGTCCGCCGCGCGCGCGGTGCCGGCCGGGACGAGGCGCAGGACCACTTCTTCGCCTGCACGCCGCGCGAGGAGCACGCGCTCGGTGCCGCCGCGCGAGAGATCGCGAACGGGGGTCGTGCCCGGCGGAAGCTCGGGCCAGGATGCGGGGTCTCGGTTCACGGGGGCAGCTGGGATCGACGGAGGCGAGCGGCGGGTCCAACTCCTGGATGTCCGTCCAGATTTTGGAAAGCGGTGCCGCCGGACAGTTTGCCACAGACCGGGGAACGCCTCTCTGCCGACTCGCACCCTCACGCGGGTCGGCAATTCACCGCGCGTGCCGAGCGGCATGTACTTTGGATAGGGAGACACAGAGACCAACACCATGCACACCCTCGAATGGACCTTCCTCGCCCTCCTCGCGACGGCCTCGAACGCGGCGGCGCGTGGTGAAGTGACCGTGTTTGCGGGCGCGCCCGGGCAGCCCGGACCCGTCCTCGCCTACGACGAGATCACTGGCGCGGTCGTGGCCGCGCCGCCCGAGCTCGGGGCGGTGGAACTGCTGCCCATCGAGGCCGCCGGTCGCACGGCGCTGGAGGAATTCCTCCCCGGCAAGGCCCGGCGCCTGGATGACATCGAGGGCGCGAGCCGGCTCGTCCTGCCGGCCCGCCGCGGATCGCTCTACCACTACACGCGCGCCGAGGGCTCCGGTCGGGTGTTCGGGTACTTCGTCGTCACGCGCACCGGGTCGCCGCGGGTCGCCATCGAGCGGCCGGGCATCGGCGCGGGCGGCGCGGTGGACCCCTTCCTCGACCGGGTCGCGGTGGCGCCCGACGGGCAGGCCTTCCTGTGCGCGACGAAGACGGGCGCGGGCGGCGACCTGTTGGAAGTCCGATCGGGCGCGAACCCGGTCGTCGTGATCGACCGCACCGCCGGCGCGCCGCCCGTGCGCATCGGGGCGCGCGGGCTCGCGCTGACGGACACGCACCTGTGGGCCTTGACCGGCCGCGGCGTCGCGCGCGGATCGCGCGCGGGTACGGCGATCGTGCAGCTCGTCGGTTACGGCGGTCAGCCTTCGCCCTCGACGTTCCAGGGCGACCTCGTCACGAGCGAACACGGGACCGCGGTGGCGTTCCATGCCGGCGCATCCGCGACGCAGCTCGATGCGTGGACGGCGACCAACTCGGGCCCGGCGCGACGCGCCAGCACGGCGCCGGGCCTCAACACGGACGCCGGGTTCCTGCCGGAAGCGGTCGACGGTCCGTACCTGGCGGTCAGCGACGACGGCGACTGGTGTGCGTGGCGCGGCAACTTTGGGATCGCGAACGACTGCATCGTGGCCCGCGCGGCGGCTCCCGCGGGCGAGGCGCAGGAGATCCTGACTGCGAGCACGAACTTCACGGACACGCTCGACGAAGTCGCCGTCTTCTTCTTTCGCGGGCCGACGCAGCTCCTCTTCGGCGTGGGTGAGAAGGGCGTGCCCCTCGCCGCGGGCATCGAGGGCGTCGATCTCTTCCGCGCGACCTTGTCTCCCGGCACCCCACCTGCAATCGCGAACGTCACGGGCACGTCCGGTGACTTCACGCAGCCTTTCCTGAGCATTCCGACCCTCAAGCCGACGCGTTGGACGCTGTCGCCGGATCGGCGATCGCTACTGATGCACGACGACAGCGGTTCCCATGGCGACGTGCTCGTGATCGACACCGCGACGGGCGCGGTCACCACCGTGATCGCGGACGTGAAGTCGTTCGACTGGGTCGAGCTGGCCGGCGTGCGCTTCGCGTTCGGCGTGCAGCGGGGCAGCGGCGAGAAGCGTCACGAGCTGTACTCGATGGCCTCCGATCTCAGCGGCGCGCCCGCCCTGTCCTACTGGAGTTCAGAACTCGAACCGACGCGCGCCACCACGGCGCGCAGCGACGGTGTGGTGGCTTGGCTGCGCACGACGCTGGCCGGCGACGTGCTGCAGCGCGTGCAGGTGCCGCTCGCGAACGTCGAAACGTGGGGCCCCGCCGCGGCGTTCCCGGGCGGTCAAGGTTGGACTTCGGGCGGGAGCCTCACGTTCGAATCGGCGGGCGCGGTTTGGCTGTGGCCCGTGGGCGGCGGCACACCGACGTCGTTCGTGCCGGCGAGCTCGTTCCAAGTGCTGCCGGGCGCCTGATCGGCTCGACACGCGCTCGACCAGCGGGCCCGACCGAGCGCCGGCCGCGAGGACTCCCTCGCGGCCGGCTCCTTGTCCATCAGGCGTCGCGCCGGTCGCCCGGCGCGGCGCTCGGGATCACAGGCCCCAGACCGTGCGCACGCCGTTCGTCAGGTTGAACGTGCTGACCGTGCAGAACGCGGCCGCGTTGCGGTACCAGATCTGGTAGACGCGTTGGCCCGGAGCCGTGACGAGACCGCGCACCGAGATGCTCGGATCGCCGGCTTGCGGGTACTGCGACACGCCGCCGACGTTCGAGACCGTCTTGAGACGGATCACCGCACCACCCGCGCAACGCAGGCCGTCACCGAATACGGCACCCGCACCGCCGCTCTGCGCCATCGTGCCCTGGAAGTACAGGGCCGAGCTGTTCGGCATGTTCGAGCCGAGCAGCGTCAGCGTGTCCGCGCCGAGGCTGGCCGTGCCCGAAGCATCGACCTTGCCGCCGAGACCGAGCGAGTTGAGGCAACCCGCGTTCGCACCGACCGGGCTGCTATTGCCGCACGGGCAGGCCGTGCCGGAACCGTCGCCGTAGCAGATCGTGTTCTGCAGGTTGCCGCCCGAGCGGCGGAAAACGCCCTGCGCGAACGCGGTACCGGCCGCGTTGCGCAGCGTCGCCGTGAAGTAGAGGCTGCCGTCTTCGAGCAGGACGAAGTCGTCGTTGCCGAACGTGTTGTAGAACGCGTCGTCGTCGTACAGGCCGTTGCCGTCGATGTCGACCGGGTCGTTCTCGCGCAGGATGACGTTCGTGCCGTTCAGCACGACGACGGCGTTCGCATCGAACGGACCGTTCGTGAGGCCCCCGACGACGTAGTCGCCGGCCGCGTTGCCCGCCATACCGAAGTAGCAATCGCTGAAGTCCGCGTCGTCCCAGGCTTCGACCGTCGGGATCAGTTGGCAACGGATCGCACCACCCGGTGCGAGGTCCGTGTGGACGTTCACGTACGTCAGGCCTTGGAGGAAATAGTCCTCCTCGGACTCGGCGTAGGTGATCGTGCCGCGCTTCGTCGTGCCGGTCGGCAGCGCGTAGAGGACGCCCGCGTTGCTGCCCGCGGCCGCCGGGCCGTGGATGTGCGCCCCCACTTCGACGCCGGCGAGGCCGCTGATGACGATGTCGTACGTCAGCGTGTTGTGCGCCGTGTCGATCAAGACCGAAGCCGTGCCCGTTCCCGCCTGACCCGACGGGGGGACTTCCTGGGCTTCGCTGAGCGTGCCCGTGAGGACGACCTGCTCGCCGGTGACTCCGATCGGGGCGTCCGTGGTCGCGATGACGGCGCCCTGACGTAGGACCCAGTCCGAGCCGTCGGTGTTGTTGCCGCGGGCGTACCAACGACCCGCGTTGTCCATGCCGTCCTCGTCCGCGCCGCCGGCGACGACGGGGCTGACGAAGCCCGAGCCGGGCAGGATGACGCCTTCTTGGAGGACGACCGTGCCGTCGTACGTGATGATGTCGTCGTTCGTCGTGCCGGTGAGATCGCCCATCAAGAGGACGTGCATGCCATCCGGGGAAACCCACTGATTCTCGAAGTCGAACGTCTCCCAGAACAGCATGCCGCCGCCGTCTTGTCCGGCGGGAATCGTCACGCCTTCTTGAGCGACCAGCGTGTTGTCGATCACGAAGATCGCGTCCATCGTCGTCGGCACCGTGCCGTCGATGCCGAGTGCACGCAGCGCGACGCGGCCGTCGTTCAGAAGTGACGTGCTGTCGAGGTCGAAGTCGTAGAACTCCGTCGGCAGCGCCGGGATCATCATCGATTCCTTGGCGATGATCGTGTACGTCGGGCCCGCGGTGACCTTGACGATGTAGTCGTCGTCCACGGCTTCCGTCGTGTTCGTGAAGAAGACGTAGTCACCGTTGTTCTGGATCGGAACACGGATGTCGACTTGGCCGTAGTTGCCCGGCGTCGTGGCGAACGGAGCGGGCGTGCCCTCCTGGTTCGCGAGCGCACCGTCGACGATCAGGACCGAGTCCATCGTCGTGGCGAGCGGCGTGTCGGCGCGGATCGCCCAGTGGGCGCCGTTCGGGCTGACCCACGGACGGTCGAAGTTCGCCGCGCCGGAACCCGGGGTGAACTTCGTCCCCGGCAGACCCGGGACATCGGACGTGGGGCTCGTGGCGATGTTCGTGAACAGCGAAACGACGCGGCCCGGGCTCGACGTCGCGGCGAGGATGCCGCCCGGCGTCTGCGCGCTGCGCGTACCGGGCGCCGCGACGGACGTCGCCGCGTTGTGTGCACCCGCTTGGACGGCGTCCTGCCCGAAGACCGGGGCCGCCGCGAGGCAAGCCAGCGGGAGGAAGTGGAATCGATTCGACATGAGATGCTCCTGGTTGTGTGCGAGACCCCTGGAGGCGATCGAGGGTGCGATCGCCAGGACAGAGGCAGCGTGAACCGTACAGGGGCATCGCGGATCTGCACACCCGGCGACTCGACAGGATTTGTGCGCCGTCCGTGGGGCCCTCGGAGAGCCCTGACCGTCGTGAAATTCACGACCGCTTGACCCAGCGGGAACTCGCGGCGAATCGGCGCCCCGCGAACAGGGCGCAGAGCGATACTCGAGCTCGTCCTCGTGACGACTGCTGGCCCCTGCACGATCGGAGTCCCCATGCGCGGTCTCTCCCTCTCCATCCTCACGCTCGCCGTCGTGTCGCTGTGCGCGAACTCGACGTCCGCGCAGACCTTCACGCCGCTCACGTTGAGCGAGGTCGGCTACATCTCGCCGACCGGCGTCTCGGCGGATGGCAATGTCGTCGTCGGCGGCGGCTACGTCTCGGGGCTCGGCAACGTCGCGCGTCGTTGGCGCAACGGCATCGGCTTCGATTACCCCGGTCCGTCGTCGGGCCCCGTCGCGAACTGGGCGTCGGGCGTTTCGGCGAGCGGCAGCGTGATCAGCGGCGGCACGGGACACGCGGTGTTCGGCGACCTCGAAGGTTGGGTGCGCATCGGGAACAGCGTGGGACACGTCGGTTCTCCATCGGGACACGACACGAGCGACTGCCGCGGAGTCTCGGTCGACGGCAGCGTCATCGTCGGTTACGGCGGCGTGCAGTCGAACCCGAACTTGTTCCAGGCCGCGTGGTACGCGGAATCGTCGGGCTGGCACAACATCGGGTTTCTCGCGGGCGGCGACGACTCGAAGGCGCTCGCCACGAACCTGAACGGCTCGGTCATCGTCGGTTGGAGTGGCGACTCCACGCCCGCGTACAAGTCCGCGTTTCGCTGGACCTCCGCGGGCGGCATGCAACCGATCCCACACCTTTCGGGCGGCAATGAAGCCACCGCGAGCGCGGTGAGCGCGGACGGATCCGTCGTGGTCGGCGACGACTACGTCGTGGATGCGACGTTCCAATCGACGCAGACGGCGTGGCGCTGGAGCGCGAGCACGGGCACGCAGGCGCTGGGCACACTGCCCGGCGGCACGACGAGCATCGCGTCCGGCATCTCGCCCGACGGCTCCGTCGTCGTCGGTGCCGCGGACGTCGGCGGCACCTGGCACGCGTTCGTGTGGGATGCGGCGCACGGCATGCGCGACCTGAGGACGTTGCTCGCCGCGCAAGGCCTCGCTGGAGTGCTGGGCGCGTGGGATCTCGACTTCGCGAACTGCATCGCGGGCACAGGACCGTGGTACCTCGCGGGCAATGGCGTGGGTCCGGGACCGTACGACGCGGCCTGGCTCGTGCGCCTCGATTCGCTCGACACTCCGCCCGCCGACGGGCCCTTCTGCTTCGGCGACGGCACGGGGACCGCCTGCCCGTGCAGCAACGAATCGCCGCTCGGATCCTTCGCCGGTTGCCTCAATTCGACCGGGGTCGGCGGCGCGCTCGACGCGGCGGGCGCGGCCAGCGTCGCGAGCGATTCGCTCGTGTTGTACGGCTTCGACATGCCCAGCAGTTCGGCGCTCTACTTCCAGGGCTCAGCGCAAGCGGGCGCGGGCGCGGGCACGGTTTTCGGCGACGGGTTGCGCTGCGCCAGCGGCGCGGTCGTCCGACTGGGCACGACCCAGAACGTGAGCGGCGCCTCGCAGTACCCGGACGCGGGCGACCTGTCGATCTCGGTGCGCGGCGGCGCGAGCGCGGGCGAAACGCACACCTACCAAGTCTGGTACCGCAACGCGGCCAGCTTTTGCACGGCGAGCACGTTCAACCTGACGAACGGCTACCGGGTCACTTGGACGCCCTAGCCGATGGGATGAGAAGGCCGTGCCCCGCTCGGTGAGCCATG
>JBBQCC010000224.1:0-7553 GCA_038318285.1 Planctomycetota bacterium
AGCGTGATCGTCGCTGTAGTCGTCCCGGTGATCGGATTGAGCGGGTGTCGCAGCGAGCTGTCCGACTCCGACCTGATCGACCTGAGCGCCGTCGCCGAAGTCGCGCCCAGGATCCAACCGGCCGCGCACCGCGGTCCGCCCATCGCGCCGGGCGCGAGCGGCACTGCGCTATTCGCCGCGAAGGTCTTCGCCGAGTTCTCGGCCGACGCGGCCTTCGAGGTGACGGCTTTCGCGGATCGCTGGTACCGAGCACCGGCCAACGAGGGTTTCGACGCGACGCTCGACGAAGTGCAGCGGCGTCTGGCCGAGGTCGGCTTCGGCACGGCGGACGGTTTCGAGCTGCGTGTGATCGAGACGCCCGCGCGCGGACCGGCGTGGACGCCGCGCAGTGCTCGCATCGCGATCGTGCGCGGCGACCAAGAGACGGTGCTGCACGCGTTCGACGCCGACGACGATCGCGACCGCACGCTGCTGCCGGTCGGAGCGCCCTCGGCCGACGTCGTGGGTCGCATCGTGGCGGAGGTCGCCGATTGTGCGCCGGGGACCGTGCTGCTGCTCGACGGCGGCTTCCGCGGCGACGTGCTGCGTGACGCGGCCGATCGCGGCGCCGTGCTCGCCATCGCGAGCGATCTCGCCGCGTACAACGTCGATCCGACCGGCGCCGAGCGCCACCGCGACGCGATCGGGTTTCGATCGGTTCGCACGCCGAGCCCGCTGGCCGTCGCGCAGGTCTCACCGCGCAGCATGGAAGCGCTGCGTGCGCTCGTCGGTGACGCGAGCGCAAGTGTGCACTTCACCGCGGTCGTCGAGACCGCCGACCGACCGCTGCGCACGCTGGTCGCGACGCTCGTCGGGACCGAACACCCTGATGTTGCCGTTCCGATCGTCGCGCACGTGCAGGAGCCCGGCGCCTGCGACAATGCGAGCGGCGTCGGCACCGTCACCGAGTGCGCGCGCACGTTCGCGCGGCTCATCGCGAAGGGTGCGCTGCGGCGACCGGCGCACTCGATCGCGTTCGTGTTCGGCGAGGAGATGGAGCAGAGCCGCGTGTGGCTCGCGCAGTCCGGCCGTCGGGCGATGGCCGCGTTGGCAGCGGACATGACCGGCGAGGATCTCGCGGCGACCGGCGCGGAGCCGCTGATGGAGCGCGCACCCGATCCGGGCGCGTTGCGGCCCTTGCCGCCCGACGAACACACGGCTTGGGGCGCGGGGCGCGTCGCGGACGACGACATCCGCCCGAACGGCGTTGCGGTGGTGCTGCGCGAGGCGATGGCCGACGTCGCGCTGGCCGCGGACGGTTGGCAGACCGGCGAACACCCCTTCGAGGGCGGCAGCGACCACGTCGTATTCCAGGAGGCGGGAGTTCCGGCCGTGCTGCTGTGGCACTTCCCCGATTGGTCGTACCACACCAGCGCGGATCGGCTCGACCTCGTCGATCGTGCCGAGATGCGTCGATCGGGCGCGGCGCTCGCAGCCGCGGCGCTCGCGATCGCCGATGCGCGACCGGTGGACCTCGATCGCCATCTGCACAGCACGAAGCTCGAGATCGACCTGCGCGTCGCGACCGCGATGAAGGCCGGCGACGAAGCGCTGGCCGAACGCTGGCGCGCCTACGGCGACGCGACGAGACAGTGGTTCCGTGAGCTCTGCTTGGGCAGCGCCGCGCGGATACCTTCGAAGTCGGACACGCAATCGGGAGGTGGATCGTGAACGTGTTGAATGGGAACCCCGTGACACAGGACGACGGAACGGAATCGAACGGCACGGATTCGGGGGCGCGCATCGATCGGCGCAAGCTGCTCGGTGGCGCGCTCGCGGCCGGCGTGGCGTTGAGCGCGTGTCAGACCGGCGCGCGTGCGCAGTCCTCCGGTGGCGCGCAGACGAGCACCCTGGGCAGCGCGCCCGCCGTGCACACGAAAGGCAAGCCGCGTCCGACGCTCGTCGGCAGCGAGAACGGGCTGCCGGGGATGAAGTTGCACTACCCCAAGCTGCTCGACGGCGCCGATCCGCTCGACGTCGCGATCGAGGTCGTGAAGGTCGTCGAGGCCGATCCGAACGACGATTCGGTCGGCCTGGGTGGCCTGCCCAACGAGGAAGGCGTCATCCAACTCGATGCCGCGTGCATGTACGGTCCGCGGCACAAGTCGGGCGGCGTGGGCTGCATCGAGAACATCCTGCACCCGTCCGAGGTCGCGCGGCTCGTGCTCGAACGTACGGATCACTGCCTGATCGTCGGCAAGGACGCGTACCGATTCGCGCGTTCGCACGGTCACGAGCACGTCGACCTGATGACGGAGGCGACCCGCAAGAAGTGGATGGAGTGGAAGGAGAACCTGTCGGCCGACGACGACCGCCTGCCGCCGCCGAAAAAGCTTCCGTGGCAGGGTGCGATGCCGCGCATCGAGCGCGACGCGCGTGTCGCCGCGCGCAGCGACGCGATGCGACGGCGACAGTGGGGGACCATCCACTGCTCGGCCATGGCGCAGGACGGCGCGATCGCGTGCACGACGACGACCTCGGGCCTTTCGTGGAAGATCCCCGGGCGCGTCGGGGATTCACCGATCATCGGCGCGGGTCTGTACTGCGACCAGGAGGCCGGGAGCGCTGGCGGAACGGGGCGCGGCGAGTCGAACATCCTGTCGAACGGCTCGTTCGCCGTCGTCGAGCTGATGCGTCAGGGCGCGCGACCGCTCGACGCAGCAATGGAAGTGCTGCGCCGCGTCACGCGGCAGACGGAGCGTCAGGCGCGCTACCAGCCGGAGCTGCTCGACGAGCACGGGCTGCCGTCGTTCAACCTCGTGCTCTACGTCCTGGGCCTCGACGGGACCACCGCCGGAGCGTGCCTGCGCGCACCACGCGCCGACGTGCAGGATCGGCCGCGCTACGCCGTGGCGACGCCCGAAGACGGGCCGCGCCTGCTGGCGCTCGAGCCATTGCACAGCTGAGCGTGCAGCATTAGCCACTGCACAGCTGAGCGTGCAGCATTAGCCACTGCACAGCTGTGCAGTGCCGCCGGACGAATCTTCGAGAGTTCGCGAGATCCTCGCGGACTCTCAGCGCATCGCCGCCGCGAATTCCTCGGGCGAAATCGAGCCGTTGCCGTCCGTGTCGAGGGTCGCGAGCACGGCTGCCGGGCGCACGGCGCTGCGCAACGGGCGCTGCAGCTCTTCGAGGTCGCGGAGGTCGATGCCACCGCTGCGGTCGTAGTCGAGCCGGCGGAACACCGGGATCGGGCCGACGGTGCGCCGCGGTCCCAGCGTGCTGCCCGCGCGCTCGTCGACGGGCGTGCTGTGGTCGAAGAGTTCGGCCACGCTCGACGCCTTCCTCGCGTTCTTGGCCGCCTGCTCGGGGAACAGGAACTTCGACAGTTCCTCGAGCTCGGCGCCGTCGATGCCGCCACTGCGGTCCTTGTCCAGCGTCGTGAGCATCACGAGCGCCGTCGGTTCCTCGACGTGTGCATCCTCCATCGCGCGACGCAGTTCCGATTCGACGAGCATGCCGTCGAGGTCGGCGTCGTAATTCAGCAGCAACGCCTTGCCGTCGCGCTTCTTCGGGCGGGCCAAGTCGGGCTTCGCGCGCGGCGGTGTGAACGCACCCCCGCGCACGAGGATGGCGCGGTAGCGCGCGCTGAACTCGCGCGCATCGATGAGCCCGTCGTGGTCCGTGTCGTAGACGCTGAACTCCGATTGGTCGAGGCCCATGCTCTGCTCGGCCTCGGTGAAACGGATCCAGCCGTCACCGTCCCAGTCCGCGGCGTCGAAGTAGCTGTTCGAGGCGTCGTCCTCCGGGGCGGGCCCTTCGGCAGCCGGCTTGGCGGCTCCGCGGCTGCTGCCGCCGCGACCCTGCACGGCGGACGAGGGCGCGGCGGACGAAGTCGGCGAGAACGCCGACAACGCCAGGGCACCGACGGCGAGCGAGAGGACGGCGAGGATCGTGCGCGTGGTCACGGAGAGTGGATCGGCTCGCGGGCCAGGGGATCAGGAGTTTCCGCCCGCGGCGGCCAGCAGACGCTCGGCCACGCGGTCCACGTCGGCGTCCGACAGGAACGGATGAACCGGCAGACAGACGACCTCGCGCGCCAGCGTCTCGGCATTCGGGAAGTCGCCCGGGCCGTAGCCCCACGGACGTGCGGCTTCCTGCAGGTGCACCGGGCTCGGGTAGTGGACCGCCAGCGCGATCTTCCAGGGCTTGAGCGCCTCGATCACCGCGTCGCGACCGACCGGGCCGCGCAGGCGCACGGTGTACTGGTGGTAGGCGTGCACCGTGTTCGCGCGCCGCGCGAGCGGCAGCACGGACTCCGCACCATGGAAAGCCGCGTCGTAGCGCGCGGCGATCTCGCCGCGGCGCGCGTTCCAGGCGGCGAGGTGCGCGAGCTTCACGTTCAGCGCCGCGGCCTGGATGCCCTGCAGTCGCGAGTTCGTGCCCAATTCGGAGTGCGAGTAGCGGACCGCGGAACCGTGCTCGCGCACACGGCGCGCACGGGCCGCGAACTCGCCCTTGTTCGTGAGGATCATCCCGCCCTCGCCGCACGCACCCAAGTTCTTCGTCGGATAGAACGAGAACGCGCACGCGTCGCCCAGGCCGGCGCACTCGACGCCGTCTCGCTTCGCGCCGTGCGCCTGCGCGCCGTCCTCGACCAACGCGAGCTTCTTCTCGTCGGCGAGTGCGCGGAACGCGCGCATGTCCGCCATCTGACCGTACAGGTGCACCGGTTCGATGCACGTCGTGCGCGCGTCGATCGCGGACTTCGACTTCACGGGGTCGAGCAGCCCCGTGTCGAGCTCGACGTCGGCGAAAACGGGCACGGCGCCCATCCAGGCGATGGCGCCGGCCGAAGCGAAGAACGTGTAGGGCGAGGTCAGCACGTGGTCGCCGGGCCGCACGCAGGCGGAGCGCAGCGCGACGACGAGCGCATCCGTTCCGTTCGCGACGCCGATGCCGAACTTGGCGCCATGAAACGCAGCGAAGTCGCGCTCGAAGCGCTCGACCTCAGGCCCGAGGATGTACTGACCGCTGCGCAGGACGCGCAGGACGGCCTCCTCCAACTCCGTACCGAGCGCCGCGCGCTCGGCGGCGAGGTCGACGGGGGCGATCATCTTCAGGTCGGCGGACGGGACGGCTGCAGAGGTCGTGTTCATGACGAGTGCGCAGGATACACGCGCGAGCACGATTCCGGAGAGCGGCGCCCGAGCCCACGGCAGGGGCACTCGTCGCTCGCGGTCAGGCGCACAGTCGGGGGACGCTCTGGCTCAGTTCGGGCCGCCGTCGTCCGGATCGCGCAGGACTTTCACGTAACACCAGATCACGAGTCCGATGACGAACGTCAGGGACACGGTCATGAACAGCCAACCCCAGGGGGTCATCGGGTCACCTCCTCGTCGCGTGCGGTGCCGAGTACGTCGTCGGGTGGCCGCTTGCCGTCGAGATCCATGCCTGCAGCGCGCCAACGACGCTCGCCGATCCAGGTCAGTGTCACCAGCCCCGCGATGACGAGGCCGACCAGGATGAGCGTGTTGCGAACGACTGGAGAATTTCCAGCGGCTCCGAGCCAGCCCGGAAGCTCTTCCTTGCAGAAGATCCCGATCGCCACGATCAGGTATGCCGGTGCGATGTACTTGATCACGAAGTGGAACACCTTGGGGATGCGGATCCGCGCGCCCTCGTGTGCCTCCTTCATGCCGCGCTCGATCCCGAAGAGCCAGCCGAAGCAGACAACCTGGATCAGCGCGAGGACGACGATCAGGAAGGTCCCGACCCAGTCGTCGATCGTGCCCATGGCCGTGCCGTCCTTGCTGAACCAGATGACCCACATGGATCCGACCAGGCCGGTCAGCGAGATGACGGCGGTCGAAACCTTGCGCTGCACGCCGAGGGATTCCTCCACGAACGCCATCGCCGGTTGCAGCATCGACAGCGAACTGGTGATCGCGGCGAGGAACAGCATGAAGAAGAAGAGCGCGCCGACCAGGTTTCCCAGCGGCATCTGAGCGAAAACGACGGGGAGCGTCGTGAATCCCAGGCCGAACGTGCCGCCCTGGACTGCTTCGGCGGTGCCGATCGCGCCGAGGAAGATGAATGCCGAGGTCAGGGTGATCATTCCACCGAAGCCCACCTCGAAGAGTTCGTTCGTTGCCGAGGCCGTCAGCCCCGACAGCACGACGTCGTCCTTGCGCTTCAGGTAGGAGGCGTAGTTGATGATCACGCCGAAGCCGACCGAGAGGCTGAAGAAGATCTGTCCCGCCGCGGCCATCCAGGTCTTCGCGTCGCGCAGCTTGCTGAAGTCCGGGTTCCACATGCTGCCGAGACCCGTCAGCACGTTCTGGTCGGGGGCTGCAGGATTCGCCGGCAGCGTGAGGACGCGCACCAGGACGAACAGTGCGCACAGCGCCATCGCCGGCATCGCCCAGCGGCAGAACGCCTCGATCCCGCGTGATAATCCGCGGTACACGAAGAACACGTTCACGGCGAACGTGATGGCCCAGAAGATCACGCTCTCGTGCAAGGTCCCGTCCAGCATGACGCCGTCGAAGTCCTTGCCGGTGAAGGAGCGATGGAAGGACGTCGAAGCCGCGGTCTGTTCGGCGATCGACTGCGTGGCATCGATGCCGATTCCGTGACCACCGAACAGAGCGCGCACGTACTCGAAGCAGTACGACAGGCACCAGGACTCGACGAGGACGTAGTAGAAGTAGACGGCCAACGGGATCAGGACGCCGACGATCCCGAGGTAGCGCGCGATGCGCCCGCCGCCGATGACGCCCAGGATCGCGGGCGCGGAGTGGAATCCCTTGCGACCGCCGTAGCGTCCCATCGTCCACTCGGCCCAACCGATCGGGATGCCGAGGAAGATCAGTGCGCAGAAGTACGGGATCATGAACGCGCCGCCGCCGTTGGCGGCCGCTTGTCCCGGGAAGCGCAGGAAGTTCCCGAGTCCGACCGCCGATCCGGCCACGGCCAGGATCACGCCGACGCGGCTACCCCATTGCTGTTTCGACTCGCTCATGCGCGCTCACTCTCTCGATTCGGTTGCGCGCGCTAGGGAACGGTCTCGGACGGGGGGGCGCGCGCCCCTTGTCTAACGGCCCGATCGCATCCGGATCAATGCGCCCGGCCGAAAAGGGGCGCACCCGGCTCTCGTGTGGGTAAGCGCGCCCGTGCTGGCCCAGAGGCTCCGCGTTCACGGACCTCGACTCGGTCGCCGGTGAGTCCTGCAGGCCACGGCGTCCAAGCGCGAAGCGCGCACTCACACCGTGGGCGTCCACGGGCGCGTCTACAGGCGCACCGCGGCGTGCGCCACCGTACGCCGCCGTACGCCGCCGTACGCCGCCGTCGGATCAGGCCCTGCATCCCACTCGGGCCCCCGCACCTGGCTCCGGCCGCGGTGCCGCGCTCGTCGGTGCCGCGCTCGTCGGAATGCGTCCGCCCTTCAGCCATCCCACCACGAGCAGCCACGAACTCGCCTCGGGCAACGCACGATCCCTCCTCGGCTTCCGATCCATCCACCCGCTGAACCACGGGCCCGACGAATGCGCGTCGATGCCGAGGATGCGCGC
>JBBQCC010000225.1:0-7550 GCA_038318285.1 Planctomycetota bacterium
CGCTGTCTTCGGGCTCGCGGCACTGCCGGAATTGGCGCGCATCAGCGTCGGCGGAATGGAGTCGCCGCTGTTTCTCGTGTGCGCACTGGGAGCTTGCGTCGCCATCGAAGCGCGCCGCGCGAACCTCGGCGGCTGGTTGGCGGCGGCGACGTGCCTCGTCCGGCCCGAGGGCGTGCTGCTGGCGGGCATCCTGTTCGCCGCCCAGGCGCGCAAGCCACGCGACCTCGTGCGCTTCACCGTGCCGATCGTCTTCGTCGGCGTGCTGGCGGTGGCGGTGCTGACGTACGTGTACGGCACACCGATCCCGCAGAGCGTCACCGCAAAATCCGCGATGGTCGGCCCGGATGCCGCGGCCGAGAAAGCGGCGCGGTTCTGGACGATCCTGCGCCAATCGTTCCTGCCGCGGACCGTGTACGCGGCGGCGTTGCCGTTCGCGCTCGTTGGCGCGTGGCGCGCAGTGAGCAAGCCCGGTGCACTGCGTTCGTTCTCGCTGTTCGCGCTGGGAATCAGCGCGAGCTACCTCGTCGCGCGGCCGCACACGTGGGGCTGGTACTACGTCGTACCGCTCACGGGTTGGGTGGTCTGGATCGCACTCGGTGTCGAGTCCGCATGGCGTTGGTGCGCACGACGCGCGGGGCCGGCGCTCGAGCACGTCGTGACGGCGTACGGGCCCCAGGTCGGCTGCGTCGCGATCGTCGCCGTCGCCGTCGTCGCGTCGGTACGGCAGGCGTCGCCGATCCAGGCCAGCGTGTACGACCCGCTGTGGGAATGGGCCGACCGCACTTCATCCGCTGAGCCCAACGCGCGCATCCTGGCCAGCGACATCGGCGCGATCGGCCATCGCTGGCACGGGATCGTGCTCGACAGCGAGGGGCTGACGTGGCCCGAAGCGCTCGTGCACAAAGACCCCGCGACGATGATCGCGGCGACGCACCCCGAATACCTCATGGTCGTCGCGGAACGCCCGCGGCTGCGCTTGTTGGCCGGCCGACCGGAGGTCATGGCCGACTACGAAGTCATCGCGCGTTTCAATGCGACGGGTCGCACGGAGCTCGAGCTGACGCCCGAGGACGTGCCGATGGACTGGTCGCAGGACTACTTGATCTACCGTCGCAAGCGCGAGTGATGCGCGCCGCTTTGGCCCGCGTCACTCCGCGAAGCGGACGCAGTACACGGGTGGGAAGTTGTGTCCCAACTCGTGCCACGAATCGCCGCGGTTCTCCGACCAGTAGACGTTGCCGGTCGTGCTGCCGAACGCGACATCGTCGCCCAGCACGTCGAGCGCGTGTCGGTACACGACGTCGTGCGCGTTCTCGCTGGGCAGGCCACGGCGCAGGTCGATCCAGCTCTTGCCGCCGTCCTCCGTCCGCATGACGCGCAGCGCGCCGTCGATGGCCTGACGTCTCTGGTCGGCGTCGGCCGGGACGATCCAGGCCGTCTTCGGGTCTTCGGTGTCGGCCGCGATGGGGAAGCCGAAGAACGCCAGGCGACGCTTCGACTTGCGCTCCTTCTCGTGCACGGCCTGCCACTGCTTCGCACCGTTCGTCGAACGGAAGATGCCGTTGTGATTCTGCTGCCACACGACGTCGGGCTTCTTCGCGCACCACTGGATCAAGTGCGCGTCGTGTCCGACCTCGGGATGCGGATCGGGCAGGTAAGGCGCTTCGAGTCCGACGTTGCGCGGCGTCCAGGTCGCGCCGCGGTCGAGCGTCTCGAACACGCCTGCCGTCGAGATCGCGACCAGCATCCGGCGCGCATCACGCGGATCCACCAGCACGGAGTGGATGCCCGGATCGTCGCGACCGCCGCCCATCCACTGTTCCTTGCGCGAGGGGTGATTCCACAGACCCTCGACGATCTGGAAGCTCTGGCCGTCGTCGTGCGTCGCGAAGAGGCCCCCCGGTTCCGTGCCGACGAAGAGCGTCTCCGGTTCATCGGCGTGTCCGGGCGCGAGGCACCACAGGTAACGCAGCACGGCGGGCTGGCCCGGCTTGGTCTCGGCGTCGGGCGCGTATTTGGGTTCTTCGACGGGCTCGAACGTCGCGCCCTGATCACGCGAACGCGCCAACTTCTGGCCCCAGTGCCCGTGGTCGATCGAGCACCACGTCGAGTCGGTGCGCGCGTCGTGGAAGACGTAGGGGATCGGGTTACCGACTTGCGCCAGCGACGCGAGCCTCCAGCCCTTCTTCTTGCGCTGGTAGACGAACACGCCCTTGCGCGTGCCCAGGAGGAGCCTCGGTCCGTTCTTCTTGGCCCTCGCGATCGGGTGCTTTCGACGGGGGATGCTGGGGGAGGCCGGGGGAGGCGCCGCGCGCTCAACCGCCGGACAGCGCTTGCGCCACGAACACTTGCGAGTGCGGACCGATGCTGTCGGCGAGGTGCTCGCGATCGCGGACGATGTGTCCGTCAACGAAGATGTTCACGTGCTGGCGCAGACGGCCGCGCTCGTCGACGAGGTACGACGCGAGGCCCGGATGATCGCGTTCGAGCGCTTCGACGAGTTGCCCGACCGACTGCGCATCGACGTCCGCCGAGCGCAGGTTCGGGAAGTACCGCGCGAGATGCGGCGTGAACGCGACGTGAGCCATCGGGTTGCCGAGTTTCGCTGCCGCGCGCGACTCCCGCAACTTCGCGGCGGATGCGGGCTACCAGACCGCGATCTCGCGGCGCTTGTTCCACAGGAGCCACACGAAGAACGGTCCGCCCACGAGCGACATCAGGACGCCCGGCTGGATGCCCAGGCCCGGGAACAGCGCCGCCTGCGCGACGTCGGCGGCCACGAGCACGACGGCTCCGGTCAGCGCCGCGAGCGGCAACAAAGCGCGGTGCCCCGGTCCCGCGAGCAAGCGCACGATGTGCGGAACGATCAGACCGACGAACCCGATCTGCCCCGCGACGGACACGGCGGCGGCGGCGGACAACGCGGCTGCGCCGAGCGCGATGCGCCGCACGCGCGCGACGTCGACGCCGAGGGCCGCGGCGTCGTCGAGCCCGCCTTGCACGAGGTCGAGTTCCCACGCGACGAGCGGCCACGCGCACAGCGCCAGCGCGGCGCCGCCGAACGCCACCGCCGCGTGCCAGGCGAGCCGATCGTCCAGAGTCCCAAAGCTCCACGAGAGGATCGCGCGCGACGCCTCGATGTCGTCGAGGACCATGAACTGGGCGAACTGTTGGATGCCGGCCAGGAGCGTGTTCACGGCGATGCCGATCAGCAGCAGTGCCGGCACCGACACGCGTCCGCGCGAACTGGCCAGGCGGTACACGCCGAACGCGGCGATCAGCGCGCCGGCGAAGGCGGCGACCGGGACGAGCCACGGACCTGCGCCGTGCACGTCGGCAATCTCGAGGCCCATGCCGTAGCCGCCGACCGTGAGCACGGCCAGCACTGCGCCGAGGCTCGCGCCGCCGCTGATTCCGATCACGCCCGGCGAGGCCAGTCCGTTGCGGAAGATGCCCTGCACGAGCGCGCCCGAGAGTCCGAGCGCCGCGCCGACGCCCGCGGCGGTCAGCGCGCGCCACAGTCGCAGCTCGACGATGGCTTGGCGCGTGCCCGGGAGGGGTTCGCCCAGGCCGAGCAGCCCCGCGATTCCGCGCCAAGCTTGGCCGAGGTCGTCGACGACGCGCGTGGAACCGAAGCGCAGTCCCGCGACGATCAGCGCGAGGAGCACGACGCCCAGCACGAGTCCGAGCAATCCCGGGCGACGGCGCAGCATGGGCGGGAGACGTTCCCATTTCGCCGGGTTGGGCGCCATGCTGGGCGAGCGCGATGGACACCGACGCTCTCAGCCTCACCTGCGCCCAAGCGCGCGAGCTCGACCGGCTCGCACTGGAAGAGTTCGGGCTGACCGGACTGGTCCTCATGGAGAACGCCGGCGGGGGAGCAGCGCGACTGGCCCTCGCGCATTGGATCCGCGCAGCAGGTGCGCGCGTCGAGATCGCCTGCGGTCCGGGCAACAACGGCGGGGACGGTTGGGTCGTGGCGCGCCACCTCGCGAACGCCGGCTGCGACGTGCACGTCGCCGCCTTCGTGCCGCTCGCTGCGCTGCGCGGAGACTCGGCCGTGAACGCGCACGCGGCGGTGCGCATGGAAATCGCGCACGCGGTCGTGGTCGACGACGTCGGCGTCGGGGCCGCGGCGGCGCGCTGGGCTCGCGCCGACCTCGTCGTGGATGCGCTGCTCGGAACGGGCGCGCACGGCGCGCCGCGCGGCCTCGTAGGGCGCGGGATCGCGGAACTGTCGCGGATCCCCGCGGGCGCGTCGCCGTTCGTGCTCGCGCTCGACGTGCCCTCCGGCCTCGACGCCGACACCGGCGAGCGCGCGGGTCCGTGCGTGCGCGCCGACGCGACAGCGACCTTCGGTGCGGCGAAAGTCGGCTTCTCGGCAGCGGGAGCGGTCGCGTGGACCGGTGACGTGCACGTCGTCGACCTGGGAGTGCCGCGCAGCCTCTTCGAGCGCGTGAGGTGGCCGTAGGCGCTCGATCTCGGGACGGGCGCGCCGAACTCGCTCCTCTTACGCGGGGCTCACTTGCAGCGCGAGGGGGATCGCCCCTAGGGTTCTAGTCGGAGTGACGTTTCGGACGACGTTCTGTGACGCGATCCCACCCCAGCATGTTCGGCTTCCTCCTGATCCCCTTGATGGCCGCTCCGATCGCGGCGAGCGAGCGCGTCGGCCAGTCCGCCGGCCCGCTCACCGTGCGCATCGGCGACGTGCCCAGCTACACGTTCCAGACCGCGCCGAGCAACGGCGTGCTGGTGCGCGGACTCGAGGATCTGCGCGGACGGCCGGCGCTGTTCGATTTTTGGGGGCCGCACTGCCCCGGTTGCGTGCAGCACGCCGTGCCGCATGCGCTGAAATTGCAGGAGACGTGGGGCGACGACCTGCAGATCGTGCTGGTCGAAGTGCAGGGCGCCGGGCAGGACGAAGCGGAACGCTTTGCGCTGCGTCAACACTGGCTCGGCGGTCGCAGCTTGTGGAGCAGCGAGGTTCCGTTCTGGCCCGGCGGCAACTCGTTGCCGACCAGCGTGCTCCTTGGGAACGACGGGCAAGTCCTGTGGAAGGGCAACCCGCTGACGCAATCGCGCGAGATCGATCGCTTGATCGCCGAGCAGGTGCGCGCGCGTCGCGCGGTGCCGAGCAGCGCGCCCGAAGCGTTGCGGCCGGCGTGGACCGAACTCGTGCGCGGCAACCTCGGGCGCGCGGCACAGCTGGCCACAGAAGTGGAAGATCGCCTGCGTGACGATCCGATCGCCAGCCGCGATCTGCTGCCCAGCCTCACTGCGCTGCGGCGCGCGATCGAAGCGCCGTTCGGCCAAGTGGTCGCCCTGGCGGAGGCCGGTTTCCTCGACGAAGCGGACGCTCGCCTCGACGAACTGCGGGGCGCTGTCAAGGACGATGCGGCGCTCAGCGCGCGCATCGGCGCACTGGCCGAGTCCTGGTCGGGAGAGAGCGTGCGCGCCGAACGCGACGCGTCACGGCGCGTCGCGCGCCTGCTCTCGCGCTACTTCGAGTCCGGTGGCGACGACGCGATCGCCCGTGAGCTGACCGAGTTCGTCGCGGCGAACAACGGGACACGCGCCGCGGTGCGCGCGGCGTACTGGGCGCGCCTGAACGCGCTGCCGCCGCGCTGATCGACTCGGGATCACGCCGCACCCGCCGGCGTCCGTAGCGGTGAGAGTCGGAGCGGCGAGAGCTGGAGCGGCGAGTCGGAGCCCGGGCGGGCGTCCGTGGTGGACCCCCGCGCGGCACGTTGGCGCCGATGCCGGGCGGGCACGCCCGGCGCGCAGGGCCTGCCCAGGGGGGGCGCCTCGGGAGGGGTCGGAATGCATTTCCGGGGAAGAAATTGCGGCGCGCCGGAGGTGCTTCGCCCTCGGCGCGCGTGGCTGCAAGTGCCGCGAATTGCGGGGAATTCCCCACATCCTCACGCGGCGTCCACCGCATCCGGTACCCGCGTGATACACTCACTCATGCCCGGGAACGGAACCTCCCTCACGGGGTGTACGTCCTACGTACCGGGTGCCGTCAGTTCCAACCGCGATTCCAGGCTTCCGCACAGCGGGAGTTGGGTGCCGAGGCTGGACGAAGCAGGACGGCGAAATCCCTAGTACTAGTCTCTCTCCACAGATTCCGACACCATTCAGGAGATCGCGATGCTTCGTTCTTCGCTCACGCTCGCTGGCCTCGTCGCGCTCGGCGCGGCTGCTCAGGCTCAACAAGCCATTCCCACCAAAGTCAAGCCCATCACGGGCACCGTCCGTGACGCGGGCGTCCTCCACGTTGGCACGAACACGTGGACGCGCAAGGCGTCCCAAGCCAACATCGGCACGGACATCATCTACAACAACACGTCGACGACCGGATACTTCTCCGCGCTCTCGGGCGACACGTTCATCGACGAAGGTCGCATCCCGAGCCCGTCCAGCCCGACGAACCTCGCGTCGCGCCCGGGCTGCAACACCAGCTACAACATCAGCGGCATCCAGATCGCGTACTGCACGGACGATCCGGCCGGCGGCGCCTTCAACCTCTCGATCTTCCAGTCGAAGGCCACGTGCACGTCGGGTATCGGCGTCACGCCGACGGCCACGATCAACACGGCGGGTTCGCCGAGCACGCCGACGATCGGCGTCGCCATGTGCTGGGTCGTCACGCTCGACCTCGACGCGGCGCCCAGCACGACGTTCGCCATGCAGTCCGACGGCGACGGCACGTACGCCGGCACCGAAGGCACCAACCTGTTCGGCTGGTCGATCACGTCGGCGCTGCCGCCGGCGGGCCAACTCGGCACGGGTCCGTTCATCGCGGGCAACCCGAACGTCGCGCAACGCTTCGACGGCACGATCTGGGATTCCCCGGTCAACCTGGCCGAAGCTGGCACGGGCATGGGTTCACAGGACGCGTTCTACATCGAGAACGGTCCCACGACGCCGGGCTGCTACTTCTTCGGCACGGCGCAGCCGCTCGCGTCCTTCTGGCTCGAGCTGACGGCGACGAACGCCTGCGCGCCGGCTTCGCCGGGCGTGGTCTTCTGCCCGGGTGACGGCACGGGCACGGCCTGCCCGTGCGCCAACAACGGCTCCGCGGTGAACGGCTGTGCGAACTCGCAGTTCGCCACGGGCGCTCACATCGGCGCCACGGGTGTCGCGAGCATCTCGTCGGACTCGGTCCAGCTCGTGACGACGCAGACGCCGAACTCGAGCGTCCTCTTCTTCCAGGGCACGATCCAGCAGTCGGCCGGTGCGGGCGTCGCCTTCGGCGACGGCAAGCGCTGCGCGGGCGGCACGGTCATCCGCCTCGGCACGAAGAACGCCGTCGCCAACATGGCGGCCTACCCGGTCGGCGCGGACCCGAAGGTCTCGGTTCGTGGTCTCGTCACGGTCGTCGGAACGCGCACGTACCAAGGCTGGTACCGCAACGCGGCCGCGTTCTGCACGGCTTCGACGTTCAACCTGACGAACGGCCTGCAAATCGCCTGGGGCGCCTGATAGGCCCCGCGTTCGGCCCGCACGCGTCGCGTACGCGTGCGAGCTGAACACGAACTTGGAGCGGGCGG
>JBBQCC010000226.1:0-7528 GCA_038318285.1 Planctomycetota bacterium
CCACGCCGCGATCGCGCGCGTGCTCCAGCGCGCCGGACGTCGCGAGCGCCGCCAGCAGCCCGCCGTGTCCGTTCGGCGCTAGGAACGGTGCGCCGGGAGCGGCCATCAGGATGCGGCCGTTCGCGTCGAGCGCCGGCACCATGGATTGACGGAAGAAGACGACGGACGCGGGATCGAGGCCGAAGAACTCGCGCTCTTCGAAGAACGCGCGCGTGGGCTCGTGCGTCGCCTCCGACGTCATCACGTACCAGTGGATCGTCGCGCCGTACCGCTTGCTCGACGCCTGGAGCTTGCGCGCGAAGAGTTCGTAGAGGCTCGTGCCGGTGAGCGGAGTCACCGGAAAACAGCCCTTGGGTGCGTCGTACCCGAGGCGCGAAGCCTGACCGCCGGCGACCAGCAGCCAACCGACACGGCCGGCGCGCAGGAGTTCCTCACCGCGCCGCATGGCGCGTTCCGCCTCGGCGCTTTGGGCCTCGCTCCGGCGCAGCGGGAAGACGTCTGCGGGTGCGAAGCGTGGCGCCTCGCCCGGCGCGTCCTCCCTGGCGCGGATCAAGTCCTGGAACGACGCCACGAGTTCCAGATCGATCGTCGCGAGTGCAGCGTCACGTCGGGCGCGACCGGCGTCGTCGAGCACCGCATCGCCTTCGAAGACGTGCCCCTGGCCGGCGTCGGCGAAGCGTCGGCGCAGACTTTCACTCGCGGGTGCTTCGCCCGCGGGTGTTTTCCTCGCGGGCGTTTCGCCCTTGGATCCCTGGACCTGCACGAAAATGCTCCGGGATGGATCGGTTTTGCGCGGTCCCGCCGTCCGCCGCGCCGGTTCGCATCCGGAGCGGATGCGGACCGGCGCGGGGGACGCGGATCAGCGCTTGGCGGCGGCGGCTTCGCTGCCGAGCGTGTCGAGAATCTGCGTGAGGAGGTTCTCCATCGCCACCGTGCGCTTCTCGAGCAGCACTTGCCGCTTGACGATCGCCTCGACGACAGGGGGCAGAACGGCCTCACGCACATAGCTGTTGATCATGTTGATGATCTCGGCGCGGCTGGCGTCCGGCAGCTTGTGGAAGTGGTACGAGATCTTCTGCTTGAGGGTCTCGTCGGTCCAGTGCAGGACCTCGCTCGAGATCTCTTCGGCGCTCTTCTTGTCGTGCTGAGCGCGAAACAGTTCGAGCTTGTACTGATGGAGGAGGTCTTGGAACTTCCGTTGCACGGCTGATCACCTTCGGGCCGCACGCGGCGGCTGACGGAGCGGACGAGTGGGTGGAGTGTTGATTCTAAGGGCGATGCGGCTCGGTGCCACGCCGAACCGCGCAACTCTGCGCGGACCGCGCGTCTACGTCGCGAGGAGCACTGCTGGGATAGGAACCGCTGGGATAGGAACCGCTGGGATGGGAACCGCTGGGATCAGTCCGGTTGACCGAGACAGATGGACACGTTGTGCCCACCGAAGCCCAGCGAGTTCGACAGCGCGTTGCGGATCTTCAGGTCGCGACTCGATCCCGGGACGTAGTCCAGATCGCACTCGGGGCCCGGGTTCGTCAGGTTGCGCGTCGGGTGCACCCTCTGCTGATGGATCGACAGCGCGGTGACCACGGCCTCGATCGCGGCGGATGCGCCCAAGAGGTGTCCGACCATGGATTTCGTCGACGAGATGGCCAGCTTTCGCGCGTGGTCGCCGAAGGCCAGCTTGATCGCGCGCGTCTCGATCAAGTCGTTGTACGGCGTGCTGGTGCCGTGGGCGTTGATGTAGTCGACCTGGTCCGGCGACAGCTTCGCGTGGCGCAGCGCCTCGGCGAACGCGCGCGCCGGTCCGCGACCGGATTCCTCGGGCGCCGTGATGTGGAAGGCGTCGTCGGTCGATCCGTAGCCCTTGACCTCGGCATAAATCTTCGCGCCGCGCTGGCGTGCACGCTCGAGTTCCTCGAACACGAGGATCCCGCAGCCCTCCCCCATCACGAAACCGTCGCGATCCGCGTCGAAGGGACGTGAGGCCGCGCCCGGATCTTCGTTGCGCGTCGACAGCGCCTTCATGTTCGCGAAACCGGCGAGCGACATCGGCGTCGTCGCCGACTCGGATCCGCCCGTCAAGACGACGTCGGCGTCGCCCCACTGGATCGCGCGCCAGGCCATGCCCATCGCGTGCCCCGCCGAAGCGCACGCGCTCGACGTCGTGAAGCTCGTGCCCATGAGCCCGAAGCGGATCGACACCTGACCCGACACGGCGTTGGCCATGATCTTCGGGACGAAGTGCGGGCTGACGCGGCGCGGGCCCTTCTCCATGAGCTCGATGTGTTGCGCCTCGATGCCCGTGATGCCGCCGATGCCGGTGCCGATGATCGCGCCCCAGCGTTCGCGCTCCTCGACGCTGGCCTTCTCGTGCTCGAGCCCCGCGTCGCGGACGGCCTCACCCGCGGCGAGGAGCGCCCACGCCGTGAAGAGGTCGTACTTGCGCAGTTCCGGCGGCGTGAAGTGTTGGGCCAGGTCGAGGTCCACGCTCGCAGCGAAATGGACCGTGTGGTCCTTCGTTTCGAAACGCCGGATGGGCCCGACGCCGTTCTCTCCGCGGAGCATGCGCGCCCACGAAGTCTCGACGTCGTTGCCCAGGGAGTTGATGGTCCCAAGGCCCGTGATCGCGACACGTCGCATGCGGCGATCAGCTCTTCGACGCGATGTAGTCGATCGCGCTGCCGACGGTTTGGATTTTCTCGGCATCCTCGTCCGGGATCGAGATCTCGAATTCGTCCTCGAACTCCATGACGAGCTCGACCGTGTCGAGCGAGTCGGCACCGAGGTCGTTGATGAACGAAGTCTCGCGCGCCACCTTGTCCGGGGTCGTCCCCATCTGGTCGCACACGATCTTGATCACGCGTTCCTGAATCTCCGCGGGGTTCGCCACCACCATCCTCCTCGTTCCTGTGTTTCTACTGGGGGGGTCTCGCGTACGCCGGGAGGCGGACGCGCTGGTCGATCATCCGCCGAGGCTGAGTCCGCCATCGACGACGATCGTCTGACCGGTCACGTAACTTCCGCCGGGCCCGACGAGGAAGTCCACCGCGAGCGCGATGTCCTCCGCAGCGCCGATCCGCCCGAGCGGGATTTTTTCTTGGAGCTTCTGAGCTGCCTGTGCATCGATCGCGGCGGTCATGTCCGTCGCGACGTAGCCCGGCGCGACCGTGTTCACGCACACACCGCGCCCGGCGAGCTCCTTCGCCAGCGACTGCGCCAGCCCGACAACGCCGGCTTTCGCGGCGGCGTAGTTCGATTGTCCGGCGTTCCCCGTCAATCCGACGATCGAGCCGACGTTCACGATGCGGCCGCCGGACTTCATCAGGGGGCGCGCGGCCGCCTTGAGGAAGTTCCAGGTGCCCTTCAGGTTTACGTCGACGACGCGGTCGAAGTCTTCCTCGGACATGCGCAAGAGGAGTTGATCGCGCGTGATCCCGGCGTTGTTCACCAGCACGTACAGGCCGCCCATCTCCTTCACGACCTGCTCGACCACGGACGCTGCGGCGCTCGTCGAGGCCACGTCGCAGCCGAAGGCCTGCGCGCCGTCCGTCAGCGCATTGCAGCGCGCGACCGTGTCGGCGCAACGCTCCGCCGTCGTCGCCACGCAGGCGACGCGCGCGCCGCGCGAGGCGAGCTGAACGGCGATCGCGGCTCCGATGCCGCGCGATGCGCCGGTCACCAGGGCCACGCGGCCGTCGAGGAAGCGGGGTTCGATGGTCGAGGAGGCCAAGGCGGGTGGGGCAATACCGTCGGGGGTGGGGCAGTGCCGCGAGAGTGCGGTGGGTTGGCGGGAGCCAGAACGAGTGCCGGTGGATGCCGCGTCTCGGAAGGCGAGGGAGGGTAGCAGCACCCCCCCACCCCTTCAACGCTGCTCGGAGCGGTGTCGGAGCGGTTCCCGGGGGCTCACGCGCTGCCCGTCGCGGCGAGGTCCGTCGGCCGTGCCGCCGAGCGCACGTGGGCCTCGGCGTCGATCTTCGAGAGGATCCCGGCCAGGACCGTGCCCGGCCCCGGCTCGAGGAACTCGCGGATGCCTAGGCCGAGCGCGTGACGCATGCTGCGCTCCCACAGGACGGGCGCGCACACCTGTTCGGCGAGTTGCGCGCGGATGCGTTCCGGGTCTGTGGTCTCGAGCGCGGTCACGTTGCTCACGAAGCGCACGCGCGGCGCGCGGATCGTCACGGAGACGAGCGCGGCGGCCAGCGCCTCGGCCGCCGACCGCATACACTCCGAATGAAATCCGCCCGCGACCACCAGGCGGCGCGTGCGGCGCACGCCCAAGTCCTTGGCCGACGCTTCGGCGCGATCGAGCGCGGCGAGTTCGCCCGACACGATGATCTGGCCGGGGGCGTTCAGGTTCGCGACCTGACAGATGCCGACTTCGGCCCCGGCCGCAGCGACAGCGCGCGCCTGTTCCTCCGTTGCGCCCATCAAACTCGTCATCGAACTCGGTACCGCTTCGCTGGCCTTCTGCATCGCCTCGCCGCGCAGACGCACGAGGCGCAGCGCGTCCTCGAACGACAGCGAGCCGGCGGCCCACAGCGCCGTGTACTCGCCCAACGAGAGACCCGCGACGAGCGGCGCGGTGGCCAGGTCGAGACCGCGTTCCTGCAGCACGGTCGTGATCGCGACGCTCGTGACGAAGATGCCCGGTTGCGCGACGTCGGTGCGGTTCACTTCGTCGCCGCGGTTCCAGCACATGTCGCCGAGCGGCAGGCCGAGCACGCGCTCGGCATCGGCGAAGACCGCCGCGGCGGACGGGAAGGCCTCGGCGAAATCGCGGCCCATGCCCGGGGCTTGAGCGCCCTGGCCAGGAAAGAGGAGCGCGGGTGTCGTCATGGCTTGCGTCTCTTCGTTCACCAACGGATGAGCGAACCGCCCCACGTGAGGCCGGCTCCGAACGCGACGAGCACGACCAGCTTGCCCTTCTCCGGGCGCCCCGCACGCACGGCTTCGTCGAGCGCGATCGGCACCGAAGCGGCGGACGTATTGCCGTAGTCCTGAATGTTCACGACGACCTTCTCGTCGTTCCACCCCAGGCGTTCGAGCGCCGCGTCGATGATGCGGCGATTGACTTGGTGCGGGACGATCATCGTGAGTTCGTCGTACGTGTGACCCTCGCACATCTCGCGGATGGACTCGGCCATGCGCTGCACGGCGAAGCGGTACACCTCGCGACCCTGAACGCGGATCGCGTGTTCGCGCAAGTCCACCGTCTCGTGGCTCGACGGCTTGCGCGAACCGCCGCCGACCATGTGGATGAACTCGTAACCTTCGCCATCCGCGCCCAACGCCGTGCGCAGGATCTCGCCTTGCTGGCACTCGTCGTGCGGCGCGAGGATGGCGGCGCCCGCGCCGTCGCCGAACAGGATGCAACTCGTGCGGTCCTCGAGGTCGATGAAGCGCGACAGCGATTCCGCGCCGAGTACGAGCACGCGGCGCGCGCGGCCCGCGGCGATGAACGCCTCCCCCGTCGACAATGCCGTCAGGAATCCGGTGCACGCGGCGTTCACGTCGAACGCGCCTGCGCGCTTGGCGCCCAGCGCCTTCTGCACGAGCACGGAGCAGGCCGGCAGGAAGTGATCGGGCGACATCGTGCCCACCACGATCAGATCGAGGTCCGCCGGGTCGGTCTTGGCGGCCTCGAGCGCGCGGCGCGCGGCCGCGATGCACAGGTCGCTGGTCGCCTGTTCGGGTGCGACGAAACGACGCCGCTCGATGCCCGTGCGCTGCACGATCCATTCGTTCGAGGTGTCGATGTGCTCTTCGAACCAGGCATTCGTCACGACCCGCTCGGGGACGTACGAACCGGTTCCGGCGATGCCGACGCGGACGCGGGAGGTCATGCAGGCCCTATTCTCCGGGGGAATTGGCGGGCGCGAGGCAGGCGTTCGACGACTCGCGCAGCCCACGCACGGAGATCACAGAGTGAAGGTGCGGCGGGCGCGAGGCAAGAGGTAGCGCGCCGCGGAGCCCTATCCGGGTGGTAACGCGGCACCCTGCGTGCCGACGGATTTCGCGGTTGCGGCAGCGGGAGACACCGCCGTCGTCGCGGCGGAAGGGACCGCGCTGGCCGCGGCCTCGAGTCCCGCGACAATGTGTGCATTCACGTCCGCGTCGAGGGCGCGCGCGCCCAGCGCGAGCGCATTCGCGACGGCCGTCTCGTCCGAGCGGCCGTGACCGATGATCACGATCCCCTTCACGCCGAGCAGCAGAGCGCCGCCGTACTCGGAGTAGTCGATGTGTTGCTTGACGCCCACCAGGGCTGCCGGGGGAACCTGGATCCCCTTCGCGCCCAGTTCGCCGACCGTGAGCTTGAGCATGAAGCCCGCGAACTCCTCGAGCAGCTTGAGCACGACGTTGCCGGTGAATCCGTCCGTCACGACGACGTCGACCTTGTCGGTGAAGAGGTCGTGACCCTCGACGTTGCCCTCGAACCGCACCGGGGCGTTCTTGAGGAACTTCCAGGCCGCCTTGAGCACGTCCGTGCCCTTGCCTTCTTCCTCGCCGACGTTCAGCAGGCCGACGCGCGGCTCCGCGACACCGAGCAAGGCCCGCGACCAAACGGAGCCCATGACGCCGAACTGCATCAGGCTCTCGGGCTTCGGCTCGAGAAGAGCCCCCATGTCCATGAGCGTCAGCGGTTTGCCCGTCAGCTTCAGTGTGACGGCGATGCCCGGACGCAGCACGCCTGGCAGCATGCCGAGGCCGAGTGTGGCAGCACCGACGACGGCGCCGGTGTTGCCCATGCTGACCGCGGCACCGGCCGCGCCGGCTTTCGTCGCGCCGATCATCTTCGCGATGGACGAATCGGGCTTGCCCCGCAGCGCGGCCGCGGGCGACTCGCCCATGCCGACGACCTGGGTGGCGTGCAGGATCGCGAATCCGGGATCGCCGCCGAGGGCGGCGAGACGCGCGCGGATCACGGCCTCGTCGCCGACGAGGAGGATGCGCTCGTGCGCCATCTTCCAACGTCGCGCGGGATCACAAGCGGCGAGGGCTCCGAGCAGGATGGCGTCGGGAGCCTTGTCGCCACCCATCACGTCGAGAGCGATGCGTGCGGGCGCCATGGTGCGGAACTCCAGTCGTGCGGATCTCCAGCTTCGAGCTGGATCGGGACGAGGAACCGGTCAGCAGAGAATTCGCGGACGCCGGACACACGCGGTGTCGAGCGACGTGGCACCGTACGAAGACGCGCCACGGTGAGCGAGCTCACCCTTGCGGCGCGTCGCGATCACGGTCGTTTGCAGAACGTCGATCTCAGAACGCTTCGCGTTCGAGAACCGCCGTGCCCTTCTCGCCGCCCTTGTCGAAACCGTAGTGACCACAGCTGTCGCAGACGCGGTGGGGCTTCGTGGCCGCTCCGCAACGCGGGCAGTGGTTGGCCGGGCTCGTGACGAGGGCGAGGTGCGAGCGGCGGATGCGCTTGCGGTGCTTGGAGTGGCGGCGCTTGGGATTCGGCATGGCGTGATTCGGGCTCCGACGAGGTCGCGCGGCGATGTGCCGCCCGGCCCCTCGTCGTCGGGCCTTG
>JBBQCC010000227.1:0-7506 GCA_038318285.1 Planctomycetota bacterium
ATCTCCGAGTACCAGACCGAAGGCTCCGCGCGCGGGCGCATCGAGGCCTGGAAGGTCGCCGGTCACATGATCGTCGCGCGCCCGATCTTCGGCGTCGGCTTCAACAAGTTCCAACAGGAGTACGTCGGCTACGACCCGAACCGCGCCGCGGACTCGGACGGTCGCCTGCAAGTCGAGGGCACGCGCGTCGCGCACAACAGCTACTTGCAGATCTGGGCCGAGTGCGGGACGCCGGCGTTCCTCCTGTACATGGCGCTCATCGTGCTGACCTTCGTGGATCTCGCCGGGGTGCGCCGGGAGGCCGAGAAGCGCTACCACTCGAGCTGGATCCTCTCCTACGCGAACATGTTCGAAGCGGGGATGGTCGCGTTCGTCGTTGGCGCGGTGTTCTTGAACCGCGCGCAGTTCGACCTCTTCTATCACTACGTCGCGATCGTGGTCGTGTTCGGCAAGGTCGCGCGCGAGTCGATGGCGACGGAACCGCTGCGCGTCGGTCACAGCGAAGAACGCGGGCGCTTGGTCCTCGAGAAGACGCCCGGATTCGGCGCGTCGCTCCCGCGCTCGGGGTTCGAGCACACGCCGGTTGCCGGCGGGTTCGCGCGCGGCTCCGAGGCGGGACGGGCCTGACCCCCCATGTGCGGCTTCACCGGAATCGCGCTCGCCGATCCGCGCAATGCGCTCGACGTCGAAGTCCTGACGCGGATGACGCGCACGCTCGCGCACCGCGGACCGGACGACGAGGGCCTCTTCACTCGCCCTGGTTTCGGTCTGGGATTCCGCCGGCTCTCCATCATCGACGTCGCTGGCGGTCACCAGCCGATCCTCAACGAGGACGAGCGAATCGCGGTCGTGTGCAACGGCGAGATCTACAACTTCGTCGAGCTGCGCGCGGGGCTCCTCGAACGCGGGCACGTGTTCCGGACGAAGAGCGACGTCGAGACGATCGTGCACCTGTACGAGGAGCACGGCGAGCGCGTCGCCGAACACCTCGTCGGCATGTTCGCGTTCGCCATCGCCGACATGCGCGATCCGGCGCGTCCCAAGCTCGTGCTCGGGCGCGACCGATTGGGCATCAAACCCCTGTACTGGGCGCTGACCCGCAGGGGCCTCGTCTTCGGCAGCGAGTGCAAGGCGCTGCTGGCGAGTGAGCTCCTTCCGCGTCGGTTGCGAGCGACGAAGCTCGTCGACTACCTCGTGCAGGGTTACGTCTCGGGTCCGGAAGCGGCCTGGGAGGGGATGCAGCGCCTCCAGCAGGCCTCGACGCTGACGTGGACGCCGGGCGAAGCGCCGCGCATCGCGCGCTACTGGGACCTGCCGCTCGACCTGCGCACCGGAGTGCCCGACGAGGAGGAACTCGGTGCCGAGATCCTCGAATGGGTCGACCGCGTCGTGCGCGAACACCTCGTTTCCGACGTGCCGCTGGGCGCGTTCCTGTCGGGGGGGATCGACAGTACCGCCGTCGCGGACTCGATGGCGCGTCGGCTGAGCGGCAAGAGCGAACTCGTGTTGTGCTCGGTTGGATTCCGCGAGAAGGAGTTCGACGAACTCGACCGCGCGCGCGCGACTGCCGCGCGACTCGGCGCCGTGCACCACACGCGCGTCCTGGAGCCCGATCCGCGCATCGCGGTCGACGAGTTGCCCTGGTTCTTCGACGAGCCGCTCGCGGACCCCTCGACGGTGCCGACGTACCTCGTGTCCAAGATGGCGCGTGAGCACGTCACGGTCGCGTTGTCCGGCGACGGCGGCGACGAAGTGTTCGGCGGCTACCGCCGGTACGTGTTCGACGTCGCCGAGAACCGTGCGCGCGCGCTGCTCGGACGCACCGGTGGTCGCGCGGCGGCGCTGCTCGGTCGGCACTACCCGAAGCTCGACTGGGCGCCGCGGGCGTTGCGCGCCAAGAGCACGCTGGAAAACTTCGGTCGCGACCCGGCCGCGGCGTACTGGGCCAGCTTGACGCAGCTCTCGCGCTCCGACGTGACCGAGCTCTTGGCGCCCGACCTGCGCGCGGACCTCGCGCGTCACGACCCATTCGACGCGTTCGCCGAGCTGTACGCGCGCCCACGCTCGGCCGACTCGCTGTACCGTGCCCAGTACGCCGACGTCTTCCACTTCCTGCCCGACCAGATCCTTGTGAAGGGCGATCGCGCCGCGATGGCCGCGTCGCTCGAAGTGCGTCCGCCGTTCCTCGATCACCGCTTCGTCGAGCGCTTCGCGAACTTGCCGACGAACCAGAAAGTGCGCGCCGGACGGGGGAAGTTCGCACTGCGCGAGGCGTTGCGATCGCGCATCCCCGCGGACGTGCTCGACGGGCGCAAGATGGGCTTCGACGTTCCGCTGCGCGCCTGGTTGGCCGGTCCGCTCGCGCCGACGGTGATGGAAGCCGTCGAATCGCTGCCGACCCGTTGGTTCGATCGCGACGTCCTGCGCCGACGCGTGGCCGAGCACCAGAGCGGCGCGCACGATCGTTCGAACCTGCTCTGGAGCCTCGTCGTGCTCGAACACTGGCGCCGACGCCACGCCGCGTCCGATGATCTCGCCGGATGAGTGCGCCATGAACACCGAGGCACGAACAGGCACCCTGCACGCGCTCTCCTTCGACGTGGAGGAGTACTTCCAGGTCGCGAACTTCCGCGGCGCGTTCCAGCGCAGGGACTGGGACGGCGTGCCCTCACGCCTCGACGTCGGGATGGATCGCATCCTGTCGCTCTTGGACCGACGCGGGGCGCAGGCCACGTTCTTCTGGCTCGGCTGGGTTGCGGAGCGTCATCCCGCGCTCGTGCGCCGCTGCCTCGACGCGGGTCACGAGATCGCGAGCCACGGCTACGAGCACCTCTTCCTGGCCGACCTCGGTCGCGAGCGCTTCGCCCTGGACCTCGCGCGCACCGAGCGTGCGTTGATGGACGCCGGCGCGCCGCGACCCGTCGGGTTTCGCGCCTCCACGTTCTCGCTCTCCCGCGCGACGTGGTGGGCCTTCGACGTCCTGGTCGAGCGCGGCTACACCTACGACTCCAGCGTGCATCCCGTCGCGCACCCTGCGTACGGCGTGCCCGATTTCGATCCGGGCGTGTCGCGCGTCGAAGCTGCCGGCGGCAGGATCGTCGAGTTTCCCGTCGCGACGTGGCGTGCGCTCGGGCGCAACTGGCCTGTGGGCGGTGGCGGGTACTTCCGGCTGCTTCCCCTGTGGATGACGCGCGCTGCGTTGGCCAGCCTCGACGCGAGCGGCAAGCCGGCGGCGTTGTACCTCCATCCGTGGGAGCTGGATCCCGAGCAACCGCGCGTCGGTGCGCCGCTCAGCGCGCGCTTCCGGCACTACTTGAACCTCGATCGCACGCTGCCCCGGCTCGAGGCGCTGCTCGAGCGCTTCCGCTTCGGCACGATGGCTGAAGCGTTGCGCGCGCACGGCTTCGAAGTGTGACGCTTCGAAGTGGGATCCCGTGCCAGGGATCAGGCGGTGTACTCGATCAGGGCGTGGTCTGCTCGCGCGTGAGCCCGCGCAGCGCGCGCAAGTAGTCGATCCGGATGCGCGAGGGCGATTCGGGCTCGGCGTCCGCGAGGTACTCGGCTGCCCGAGCCGGATCGGGGCCGTCGACGCGCGACAACAGCGCCAGCGTCGAGAGCAAGGCCGCCTCGTGCCGCGTGCTCGGCTGCGCCAGTGGGTCGGCGTAGGCCGCGCTCGACATTTCGTACGCACGGCCGGCGACGCGTGGGCCGAGGTTCAGGAAGCCGCGTGCTGCCATGGTGCGCAGCGCCGCGTCCGGTTCCGACCGGCCTTCGAGTTTCTGGATGTCGGCCACCGCTGCGTCGATCTCCACGGCCGCGAGATCCGAGACGGAGCGGATGCGCATGATTTCGCGCGAGACCTCGCCGTGGTCGACGACGCGCGCCGCGAGGCGCAACTCGCTGACCGCGCGCGCGCGATCCCCGAGCGCTTCGTACACCCTGGCCAGCGCGGCCCAGGTGGGCATGGAACCCGGCTCGAGGTCGAGTTCCTCCGCGGCCAGCTGCATTGCGCGCGCGGGGTCGAGCCGCACCATGAAATCGATCCAAGCGGCGGCCGCGCCGGGCTCGTCCGCGTCGAGGCCGCGACCCTTCCAGCCGGAGCGGAATTGCTCCAGGCGCGCGATGGCTCGCTGCACGCCCAGGACGGGATTGCGACGGTCGATCTCGAGATCGATGCGCGCGAGGGCCAGCACGATGCGTGGATCGCGCGGATAACGAGCGGTCAGGCCCGACAGCACGCGCATCGCATCGGCGCGCGGCAGGGGGTCGGCCGAGCTCTCGGTCGCGTCGACGGCGGCCACGAGGTCGCCGATGCAGCCGTGCACGTCGTGCGGCGGCTCGTTCGCGGACAGTGCGCGCGCGAAGCGCTCGACCGCCTCGCGGTGGCGACCGAGGGCTTGCAGCGATCGGCCGACGATCGCGGTCAGCTCCGCCGACGTCTGCGCGTCGCCGAGTCCGGACTCGGCGGCGGTGATCGCCGCCGCGTGCTCGCCGGTGGAGGCGAGCCAGCGACAGAAGTCCTCGCGCTGCTCCATCTTCCAAGGCTCGGTCGCGCCGAGCGCGCGGTTGCGCATCCCGCGGAACTCCGCGTACGCGATCGGATCGAGACCCAACTCGGGGTCGAGCGCTTCGCGCAGATCCCAGGCGGGCTCGCAGTCGGGCGCGCGGGCGAGCACCGTCGTCGTCGCGGCGCTCGCGGTGCCGTGATCGCCGGCGCGCGCAGCGAAGCTCGCGACCAGCCAGCTCTGCAACACGGCCTCGGGTTCGCCCTCCGGAGCCGCCAGCGCGCGCAGGACGGAGAGCGCGAGCGGTCGGCCCTCGGGCGTTGCGCTGGCGGCCACCCAGGCGGCGGTCGCGCGCGGATCGCTGCTCGGCTGGAAACGCTCCGTGAGCGCGTGGACTTCGCTCGCGGCCATTCGGCCGAGCCGCGGATCGATCGCCATCGGCAACCCGCTGGGCGGTGCGGTCTCTCCGGATGCGGTGAACAGCGCGTGCGACAGCAGCGACCAGCGCGCGTCGGGCGGATCCTCGGCGGCGAGCGCCGTGTCGACGAGCTCGCGCGCGTCCGCGTCGCGCTCCTGCAAGACGAGCAGTGCGGCCTCCAGCAGCGGAGGAATCTGCGGCGTGCGCTGCATGGCGCGCTCTGCGAGCGACTTCCATTCCTCCGTGCGTCCGGCGCGGATCGCGATGGCGAGCGCTGCGCGCTCCAGCGCACCCTTCGTCTCGAACGCCTCGGCGCGCGCGAGCATCCGCCGCGCGTCCGCGGCGTCGCCGACTCCCGTCGCGGCGATCGCTAGGCGCGTGCACACGTCGCCGCCGCGCGCGACGGGCCGCGCATCGATGGAACGCAGCAGCTCGCGCGCCGCCGAGAACTCACCCGCGTCGAGGGCGAGGTCCACCAGCGTGATGCGCCGCGCACGCCCGACTTCGCGGTTGCGCGTGGCCATCTCGAGCAGCGGACGCGCGTTGGCCGGCGTCCCCGACCAGCACGCGGCTCGCACCGCCATGACGAGCGCGTCCGGCGCCGTGAGCAGCGTGCGGCCCATCGGCTCGAGCAACTCGAACGCGCGCGTCGGCCGACCGGCGTCCAGATCGAGACGCGCGGACAGGATGCGGGCTTCGTCGCCCAGCTTGTCGGACGCGATCGTTTCGATCACGGCGAGCGCCGAGCGCAGACGGCCCTGCCGCGCGAGCGTCGTCGCCGCGGCGATCCGGCCGAAGTACTCCGGGTCGGAGCGCATCAGGTCGTACACGTCGCCTGAATCCAGTTCGTCGAGCGGGACCGCGCGCAGCACGTCGCTGGTCGTCGGCGTCCGCCCGCCGGCAGCTACGCGCCGGCTGACGGCAGCCAGCAGCGGACGCGGGTTCGTTTGGGTCTGTGCGACCTCGATCGCGAGATCGAGCGCCGGCAGGAAGCCCGGCACGAGTTCGAGCAAGCGGTCGAGGTGCGCCTTGGCGCGCGCCTCGTCGTGGGCTTCGTGGTGGATCTGCGCCAGCCGGAACAGCTCGTAAGGGCTCGCCTCCGCTGCTGGCGTCCACACGCGGTTGCGCAGCAGGTCCGCGCGCACGACTTCCGGATCGAGACCGATCGACTTCAGCTCGCTCTGGCCGATCTCGCGCCAGCGCGGCATGAGTTCCTCGGTGCGCTCCGGCAGGAGGCTCATGCCCTTCGCATAGTGCCACGCGGGAATGCGGTAGCCGCCGTGCGGCGCGATCATCAGCAGTTCGGCGAGGCGCAAGTGCTGATCGCCGTCGTGATCGGGATCCAGGTCGATCGCGCCCTGCAACGCTTCGCGTTCGGATTCGGCTTCGCCCAATTCACGCGCAGCCTCGGCGATCCCGCGCCAGGCTATCGCGCGTGCGTTGGGGACGGGATCCGGCGCGGTGGACAGGACGAAGCGACGTAGTTCGAGGCGGCTGTTCGTGAAGTCGCGCAGGTGCACGAGCGCGAGACCGCGGAAGAAGTGGCCGGCTGCGGCAAAGTCGGCCGTGCCGACGCCGAGGAGTTGCGTACCCGCGCGCGCCGTCATCTTCCAGTTCTCGGCAGCCATGCCGATGCGGGCCAGACGCGCGAGGAACTCCGAGTCCACCGGCGCATCGAGCCACGGCCGCGAGACGTCGATGGCGAACTGGTAGCGTCCGAGGCGCTCCAGCGCGGCCAGCAGCCCGCGCGCGACGTCGACGTCGTTGCGGATCACTTCCTGGCGCAGCCCGATCGTCGCGATGTCGACGGTCAGATCGTGGCGTCCGGCTTGCGCGAACAAGGTCATGAGCTCCGCGAGCGGCTTCGGCTGCATGCGGATCTCCAGCGAGCGCGCGAAGCCGTCGCGCGCTTCGACGTTTTCCTCGGTGGCGCGGTCGACGAAGCGCAAGATCTGCTGCAGGACCTGCTCGTCCGTCCCGCGCAGCAGTTCGCGCACGCGATCGGCCAGCGCGGGTCGGGCCAAGTCGGCCGGGTCGAGCGCGACCGCGCGGTGGATGTAGTCGGCTGCGGTGGCGACGTCCTCGGGCGTCAGCGTGCGGCGGAGCAGTTCCATCGCCGACTGCTCGTTCTTCACGCCGGCGAGGCGGTGGAGGCGACCGAGCAGTGCCCACGTATCGGGCGAATCGGGAGCGCGCTCCAACCCCCGGCGCACGCGCGCCTCGGCGGCGGCGAAGTCTCCGGCCAACGTCTCCAGCTCGATCAGGTCCGACTCGACTTCGGGATCGTCCGGGTGCCGTTCGGCCACCGCGAGCAGGTCGTTGCGTGCGCGATCCCACGCACCCAGTTCCATCGAGAGTCGGCCACGGCGACGCAGCACGCGCGTCTCCAACTCGACATCTCCCGCCTCGCGCGTTCGCTCCAGCACCTGGTCGAGGTTCAGGAGCGTCTGTTCACGGTCGTAGCGGCCGTCCGCGATGCGCTTCTCGACCTCCGCCAGGAAGTCCTCGGGCGTGACGCGCGACTGCCGCGAGACCATCACCGCGACGCCGACGAGCAGCGCGAGGGCGGCGAAGAACAGGGTC
>JBBQCC010000228.1:0-7468 GCA_038318285.1 Planctomycetota bacterium
GAGCGTGTTCGGTGCGTCGAACGCCGGACCGTCGCCGCTGCCGGTGCCGAATCGCACGTATCCTCCGGCCAAGCTGACGCCGAAGGTGCGCCCTGTTCCGGCGAGAACGCCGCGGTCGAGGATGCACTGTCCCGCGAGCCAGCGTTCGTCGGCGTAGCTGCCCTGCGCGCCGCTCGAGACCGAAGCGTTGTCCGCGAGCCGGCCGCGTACCCAGAACTGCAATGTGAAGTCGGCGGCACCGATGTCCGCGGGCGAGCTCGCGTCGGGCCCCGGCGCGTCGTCGTCGACGCGGACACGGGCGCGATCCTGCTGGTTCGCGCCCGTTCCGAAGAAATGGAGCGAGGCCGTGGAACCCTGCGCCGCCGCGCTGCCCGCGAGCGCGACGAATGCGATCACCGGAACGACGCGCATGCGAACGGGCCTGTGTGCGAGCGACCAGCGGGAGCGTGGGTCCACGCCTTGATCCTACAACCGTCGCCGAAATGCAGGTGGTGCGGGACGCCTGCCGCGTCTCGCACCACCCCCGCGGGCCTCCGAACCGTGAGGGACTCCGCAGCCGTCAGCGTCCCAAGGGTCCCCGTCGGCCGTGACCGTTTCCCTGTCCGATCGCGAGGCGTCGACCGAGTCGCTCGCTGGCGCGCTCCATGTCGAACGTTCGGCCGTGCTCGGCGAGCCGCGCTTCGATGTGTGCGCGCTGCTCGGGCGAAAGGCTGTCCAGGACCGCGCGGCCATGGGGCGCGAACTCCGCGAGAGCGCGTTGGCGCAACTCCAGCAACTTCGTCCGCGCTTCCTCGCGTGCACCCTCGCGGTCGCCCGCGGCGATCCGCGCCCGCGCCGCTTCGACGATGGCGCGCGCTTCTTCGCGCAGCGTGCGCGCGGCCGGACGCATGGTCTGCGCTTCGTTCCGCGCCAGCTCGCGCTGCACGTCGGTCAAGTTCAGGCCGTACACGAACGCGCGGGCCCGAGCTCGCGCACGCAACCCACGCAGGCGCAGGCCGTGACGGCCGGCACCGCGAGCTTCGTGCGCGTCCGATCCGGTGCGCACCTCCGCCTGTCGACCGCGACCCTCGCCGCGACCCTGTCCCAGGGCCGTCGCGGTCGTGAGGGTGACGCCGGCCACGATGGCCAAGCCGAGCATTCCGATTCCGAGGAGCTTCGTCATGTCTGTCCTGTCCTTCCGCGGCGCGTCGGCCGCGATTCGATCCTTCTGGCGTCATTCAACCTGCACACGTTGCGCGGGTTCCGGACCCCACACGCTCCTCACACAGGATTTCCTGCGCGAACTCGGGCGGAAAGCTCCCCGCAGCGTCCCCCGTGCAGGCCGGACGTGGTTGGATAGGGGAGACGTCCCGTTCCCCCGGAGGTCCGATCCCATGCGCAGACTGCCCGCGATGCTGTTCGCGTCCGCCGCGCTCGCCACGAGCGGCGCAGCGCAGACGAACGAGATCCTGAGCGTGTCAACTTCCGGTGCTCCGACCGACGGCATCTCGCTCTACACGTCGATGTCGCGCGACGCGCACTTCGTCACGTGGCAGAGCGCGGCGACGACCCTCGTCCCAAGCGACACGAACGGTGCGCCCGACGTGTTCGTGCGCGATCGTGTCGCCGGCACGACGACACGCGCCAGCGTCTCGAGCTCGGGCGTCGAGGGGAACGGCAACAGTCACGACCCGGTCATCTCGGGCGACGGACGGCTCGTGGCGTTCTTCTCCTACGCCACGAACCTCGCGCCGAACGACACGAACGGCGCACCAGATTGCTTCGTGCACGACCTCGTGACGGGAGTGACGACACTCCTCTCCGCCACGCCTGCCGGTGCATCGGCCAACGGCGGCAGCCGCTATCCCGCCTTCTCGGGCGATGCGCACTACGCGGCGTTCCACAGCGTGGCCACCGACTTCGGCCCCGTCGACACGAACGGCAAGCGCGATATCTACCTGCGCGATCTCACGACCGGCGCGATGGAGCTCGTCAGCCTCGCCAGCGACGGTTCGCAAGCCGACGGCGACTGCTCGAACCCGGTATTGTCCCACGACGGACGCTTCGTCGTGTTCGAGAGCTTCGCCACGAACCTAGCGCCAGGTGACGCGAACGGCGGCGACTTGGACGTGTTCGCGCGCGACCGCCTGATGGGCACGACCGTACGCGTCTCCGTTTCCACCGCCGGCATCGGCGGGAACGGCGTCAGCGGGCTGCCGAACGTGTCCTCGGACGGTCGCTACGTCGTGTTCAACAGCGAGTCGGATGACCTCGTGCCGAACGACACGAACTTCTTCAGCGACGTGTTCGTGCGCGACCTGGTCCTCAACACGACGGAGCGTGTCAGCGTCGCCTCGACCGGCGCGCAATCGAATGGGTACAGCTACGACGCCTCGATCTCGGGCAGCGGTCGATGGATCGCGTTCCCGAGCCGCGGCATCAACCTCGTGCCCGGAGACGTGAACGGCGCGTTCGACGTGTTCGTGCACGACCGCTGGACCGGCACCACCGAGATCGCGACGTACGGATACGCCGGTGATCCGTCGAATGCGCAGGCGCTGTATCCCTCGATCTCGAACGACGGTCGGTACATCTCGTTCGACGGCGCGGCGACCAACCTCGTGCCCGGAGACGTGAACGGCCAGCGCGACATCTTCCTGCGCGACCGCGGGCCGCAGGCGGAATACCTGCACGCGTTCTGCTTCGGCGACGGCGCGCAGTACGCCGAGGCCTGCCCCTGCGGCAACGCCGGAACCGCCGGACGCGGTTGCGCGAACTCCGTGAATGCGAACGGTGCGCGCCTCGCCGTGAGCGGCACGCCCTCGCTCGCCAACGACAGCATCGTCCTGGCCGCGGACGGGATGCCGAACTCGTCCGCGCTGTACTTCCAAGGCACGATGCGCACCGCGGGCGGCATCGGCACGCCGTTCGGGGACGGACTGCGCTGCGCCGGCGGATCGCTCGTGCGCCTCGCGACGCAGTCGAACGCGATGAACGCCTCGAGCTATCCCGAAGCGGGCGACCCGTCCGTCTCCGTGCGCGGCAACATCGCCGCGCCGGGCGTGCGCACGTACCAGATCTGGTATCGCAATGCGGCCGACTTCTGCACGCCCGCGACGTTCAATTTGACGAACGGCGTGCAGCTCGTGTGGGGCGCCTGAAGCACCGATCGCCCCGACGAGCAGTCCGGCGAAACGTGCGCTCGGACGCGACATCGAACGCGAGCATGCGCGTGTAGCATGCCCGCCATGCCGCGTCCCGACGTCCTGCTCGCCGTCGTGGGGGACGTGCATGCGACGTGGCGCCTGCTCGACCGTGTGCTCGAGCGCGCCGTCGCTGCGCGTGCGGACGGGATCCTGCTCGTCGGCGACCTGGGCTCGCACGACCTGGCGCACGTCGCGCGGCGCACACCGGAACGAGACGCACGCTACCTCGCGTCGATCGAGCTCCTGATCGCGAAGGTCGAGCAGTGCGGCGTGCCCTACGCCTTCGTGCCGGGGAATCACGACCTGCCGGACCTCGCGCACGCACGCAATGTGGACGGTCGCGTGCTCGAAGTCGCCGGCCTGCGCGTGGCGGGCATCGGCGGTGCTGGACCGGGTCGCTTCGGTTTCGCCTACGAATGGAGCGAAAACGAGATCCGCGCGCGCACGCTGCCGGAATGCGACGTGATTCTCTCGCACACACCGCCCGCGCGGACGCCGCTCGACCTGGTGGATTCACGCGACGAACACGTCGGTTCCGAAGCGATTCGCGAGCGCGCGATGGAGCACGACGGGGTGCTGGTGTGCGGCCACATCCACGAGTCACCGGGCGCGGTGCAACTCGGACGCTGCCTGTGCCTGAACGCCGGTGGGCTCGGCGCGCCGTACGGTCGCGCGCAGATCGGCTACGTGCGTCGATCCGACGCGTTGGCGGGCGGGTGGGAAGTGACCCACGAGGACTTGCAGTCGCGAGCGGTGCAAACGTACGGGCGCGACGCGCGTGCGTAGCCCTTCAACTCGATTCGTCGAGCCGGATCACTCGTCGCGCCACAGCTCGTTGTAGAGCGTGTCGCGTTCCACCGGCACGCGGCCGGCGTCGCGGATCCAGCGGATGAGCTCCGCGCGCTGCACCTTCTGCGGCGTCGTCGCGCCGGCCTCGTGGTAGATCTTCTCCTCGACCACCGTTCCGTCCACGTCGTCCGCGCCGAACGACAGCGCGGTCTGCGCGACCGCGACGTCCATCAGGATCCAGTAGGCCTTGATGTGCGGGATGTTGTCGAGCATCAGGCGCCCGACGGCGATCTCGCGCAGCTCATCGAGCGCCGTCGGACCGGGCACGTCGGACATCTCCGTGTGATCGGGATGGAACGACAGCGGGATGTACGTCTGGAATCCGTGCGTCTCGTCCTGCAGTCGACGCAGCCGGTCGAGGTGATCGATGCGTTCGGCGACGGTCTCGATGTGTCCGTGCAACATCGTGCAGTTGCTGCGCAAGCCGGCCTGGTGGACCTTGCGCGCGATCCTGAGCCAGTCGTCGCCCGAGATCTTCAGGTGGTACGACTCCTTGTGAACGCGGTCGGCGAACACTTCCGCGCCGCCGCCGGGCACCGAACCGAGCCCGGCCTCGATCAGCTCGGGCAGCACGGCTTCGAGCGGCTTCTTGGCCTTCTTGGCGATCTGGTCGAGCTCGACCATCGTGAACGCTTTGACGTGGATCGACGGTCGCGCGCGCTTCACCGCGCGCAGGAGGTCGAGGTAGTAGTCGTAGTCGAGCTTGGGGTGGATGCCGGCGACCATGTGGACCTCGGTCACCGGCTCGCCGAGTTGCTCCGTGATTTTCAGCGCTGCTTCCTCGGGCGCCATCACGTACGCGCCGGGCTGGTTCGGAAGGCGCTGGAACGCGCAGAACCGGCACAGCTTGTTGCAGATGTTCGTGTAGTTGACGTGTTGGTTGACGTTGAAGTACGCGAGGTCGCCGTGCAGGCGCTCGCGCGCGACGTTCGCCAGCGCGCCGACGACGTGTAGGTCCGCGCCGTACAGGCGCACGCCCTCGTCGACGTCGAGGCGCTCGCCGGCGAACACCTTCGCCGCGATGTCACCGATGCCGGCGCGATCGGCGCGGCGCTGCAAGGCGGTTGCACTCGCGTTCGGAGCGCCCGCGGTCTTCGGAGAACCTGATGCGCCGGGTGTGCCCGATGCGCCGTGAGAGCCTGATTCGCTGTGAGACGGAGTGTGCGTGTTCACGCGCGCATGCTCCCATGCGCGGCGCCCGTCTTCTTCGCCGCCGGATGCGTCGCTGCCGCCTCGCGCGACATCGGGCCGCGCGGGCCGTCTTCGGCGTCCACGTGTCGCTCGTCGACGATTCCGTACCACGAATTGCGTCGGCGCGGCGCGAAGCCCGCGCGCGCGATCTGGTTTTCGATCGCCTCGATGGGGGACAGGTTGAAGCAGCCTGCGGCCGAAACGACGTTCTCCTCCATCATCGTGCCGCCGAAGTCGTTGCAGCCGAATCGCAGCGTGATCTGGGCCATTTTCAAGCCCTGCGTCACGTAGCTCGTCTGCACGTTCTCGAAGTTGTCGAGGTAGATGCGCGACAGCGCCTGCACGCGCAAGTACGTACCCGGCGTCGCGCGCTGGGGGTAGACGTCGGCTTCGGGCACGCCGTCGGGTTGCATGGTCCAGCACGCGAACGCGGTGAAACCGCCGGTGTCGTCCTGCAGCGCGCGCAGGCGTTCGAGGTGCTCGATCCGCTCGGCGGCGGTCTCGACGTGCGCGAACATCATGGTCGCGGAACTGCGCAGCCCGGCTTCGTGCACGCGTCGGTGCACCTCGAGCCAACGGTCGGTGGACGTCTTCTTCGGCGCTATTATCTTGCGCACGCGCTCGACCAGCATCTCGGCGCCGGCGCCGGGGACGCTGCCGAGCCCCGCGGCGACGAGGTCCGCGATCACGAGCTCGACCGGACGCTTCTCCAGACGCGAGAGGTGGTCGATCTCCGGCGCTGACAGCGCGTGCAGGTTGATCTCGGGGTAGCGCGCGCGCAGGTCCGCCAAGAGGTCACACCACCAATCGCTCTTCAAGTAGGGGTGGTGGCCGCCCTGCATCAGGACTTGCCGTCCGCCGAGCGCCGCGAGCTCGTCCATCTTCTGGTGGATCACCTCGCGCGGCAGGACGTAGGACTCCTCGTGCTTCGGGCGGCGGTAGAACGCGCAGAACCCGCAGTCCGTGATGCACACATTCGTCGGGTTCAGGTTGCGATCGACGACGTACGTCACGCGCGCCGCCCTGTGCTTGCGGAAGCGCACGAGGTCTGCGAGACGACCGAGCGTCGCCAAGTCGGCGTGTTCGTGCAGGACGAGCCCGTCCTCGGATCCGATGCGCTCGCCGTCCTCGACGCGCGCGGCGATCCGCTCGATGTCGGCCGCGCGGGGGCCGGTCCGTGCCGCGCTCTCGCGGCGCGAGGACTGCGGGATCGGTGCTTGCGCGGTTGCGGCTCGGTTCGACAAGTCGTTCTCGGTGTTTCTCGCTCGGAAGGCTCGGTTGCGCCGCGCCGCATCGGCACTTGGCTGGGGTCCGCGTCGGCGTTCGAGCGCCTTCGGACGAATCCACAGTCTAGGCGGCCGCGCGCGCTCGATATAGTGATCGCGCTAGGCGAATCCACGCTGCGTCCCCTGCTCATGAGTTCCAACTCCGCACACCCGGTTTCAGGCGCCCGCGCGCACGGGGCGCGGCGCGCAGCAGTGGTGCTGCTGCTCCTGGGCTGTTGGCCCGCGAGCCTCCGGGGGCAGGACGGTGTCCCCACCGAGAAGCCGGCTGCACGAGCAGAGACCTCCCCCGACGATGCCGCGCGAGCCGCGGAGCTCGAACGCAGGCAAGAGGCCGAAGCAGCGCGGCTGAAGGCCGAGTTCGACCAGTACGCGTACGAGCTCCGCAACGCGACCACGGAGTGGTCCTACACCGTCAAAGACCTGCAGGCGCGCGGCGTCCCGCAGCAGGATTGGCCGCAGCACCCGAACAAGCTGCATTTCTCGCGTTTCGAGGAGCTCGCCTACCAGGACCAACCGGACGCGCTGCGTTGGTGCCTCACGAGCGTCGGTCAGATCGGACTCGACGCCGCCGCGGTGGCCGAGAAGAAGAACGAGATCTACGCGCGCCTCGTCGTCGTGCACGCAGACCTGCCGTGGATGAAGGACCTCGCGCTGTGGGTGCGGGCCGACGGATCTCCCAGCAGCCTGGGCTTCGAGCGCGCCGAAGAGCTGTTGAAGACGCTCTACGCGAAGACTTCGAGACCCATGACGCGCGCGGCGGTGCTCGCGGCGCGTTCCGGTCTGCTCGAGGGGCGCAGCGACGCCGCTTCGCGCGCCGAGTACACGAAAGTGCTGCGCGAGCTCGCGCGGGACCACGCCGACCTGCCCGAAGGCGCCGTCGCGCAGGGCAAGCTCTTCCAGGTCGAGTACCTCGTCCCCGGGAAGACGCCGCCCGACGTGGAGGCCGTGGACACGGAG
>JBBQCC010000229.1:0-7467 GCA_038318285.1 Planctomycetota bacterium
CGATCTCCTCGGGCGTGCCCTCGGCCAAGATTCGTCCACCGGCGGCGCCGCCCTCCGGACCGAGGTCGAGGATGTGGTCGGCGGCCAGCGCCAGGTCGAGGTTGTGCTCGATCACCACGACCGTGTTGCCGCGGTCGACGAGAGCCTGCAACGCGGTGACGAGTCGCGCGACGTCCGACAGGTGGAGCCCCGTCGTCGGCTCGTCGAGGATGTACAAGACGTGCCCAGCGGGCTTGCGCTGCAGCTCCGTGACGAGCTTCAGCCGCTGCGCTTCCCCGCCGGAGAGCGTCGTGGACGGCTGACCGATCGTCAGGTACCCCAGGCCGATGTCGACCAGGATCTGGAGCGGCCGTGCGATCTTGGGATGGTCCTGGAACAGCTCCAGCGCGTCCTCGGCCGTCATCGCCAGCACGTCGGCGATCGAACGGCCCTTGAAGTGCACGTCGAGCGTCGTCGACTGGAAGCGGTGGCCGCCACACTCTTCGCAGGGCACCGTCACGGGCGCGAGGAACTGCAGCTCGACGTACTTGGCGCCCGCGCCGCCGCAGGCTTCGCAGCGACCGCCGGCGACGTTGAACGAGAAGCGAGACTTCGTGTAGCCGCGCAGCTTCGCCTCGGGCATGCCAGCGAACAGCGTGCGAATCCAGTCGAACACGCCCGTGTACGTGGCCGGGTTCGAGCGCGGCGTCCGACCGATGGGCGCAGCGTCGATCGTGACGAGCGACTCGATGTTCTCGAGACCGGTCACCTTGTCGTGCGCTTCGGCTGCCGGACCTTCGAGACCGAGCTTGCGTCGAGTCGCGCGCTCGAGGATGCGGTTCACCAGCGTCGACTTGCCCGAACCGCTGACGCCGGTGACGACGGTCAACGTGCCGAGCGGGAAGCGCGCATCGACGTCCTTCAGGTTGAAGGCGCGCGCGCCCTTCACCACGATCGATTTGCCGTTGCCCTTGCGTCGCGTCTCGGGTGCTTCCAACGCGATCTCGCCGCGCAAGAGGCGTGCGGTCGGCGTATCGAGCTTCGCGACGTCTGCGGGCGTGCCCTGCGCGACGATGCGGCCACCGTGCCGGCCGGCGCCGGGCCCCACATCGACGAGCCAGTCGGCCGCACGCAACGTCGCGTCGTCGTGCTCGACGACGACGACCGTGTTGCCTGCGTCGCGAAGTGCGCGCAGCGCACCCAGCAGTCGGTCTTGATCGCGCGCGTGCAGGCCGATCGACGGCTCGTCGAGGACGTACAGGACGCCCTGCAATCCGGCGCCGAGTTGCGCGGCGAGCCGGATGCGCTGCGCCTCGCCGCCGGACAGCGTCTCGGCGGATCGATCGAGCGAAAGGTAGCCCAGCCCGACTTGGAGCAAGAAATCGACGCGTCGGCGGATCTCGCGCAGCAGGTCCAGCGCGATGCGCGCCTCACGCGCGGACAGCTCGAGGCCCGCCAACGTCGCGGGCAAGTCCTCGATCGGCCGGCGCACGACGTCACCGAAGCCAAGCGTGCCCAGAAGCACGGCGTTCGCCGCCGGGTTGAGGCGCGTGCCGTCACAGGCCGGGCACGTCTCGCGCGCCAGGAATTTTTCGGCCGTGCGCTTGTGGGCGCCCGATTTCGCAGCCTTTTCGACAGCCGGCAGGACGCCGGTGAAGCGCCGCATCCACTTGACGCGGCCGGCGAATTTCTTGCCCGACCACGTTGCCTCGGACTCGAACTTCTCTTCGCCGGATCCGTGCAGGATCACGCGCTGCGCCGCACGCGGCAGTTCCTTCCAGGGCGTGTCGAGATCGAAGTCGTGCGCTGCGGCCATCTGCGCCAGGAACGCGAAGTCGACGTGCGGGAACAGCAGCGCTCCGCCCGATGCGCGCGTCACCGCCAGCGCACCTGCCCGGATCGACAGAGTCGGGTCGCCGACCACGGCGCGCTCCGACGCGCTCAAACGTTCGCCGAGTCCCTCGCAGGCGATGCAGGCGCCGTGCGGCGAGTTGAACGAGAAGAGTCGCGGTTCGAGCGGCGGCACGTCGCCGCCGCATCCCGGACACGTGCGGCTGGTGGAGTACGAGTGATCGTCGCCGTCGCCCGCGACGATCACGTCGCCGCCGGAAAGCTCCAGCGCCTGCTCGAGGGTCTCGCGCAGGCGTTGCAGCTTCTCTTCGCTGGGTTGCACGCGGTCGACGACCGCTTCGACCGTGTGGCGCTTGTACCTCTCGAGCTCAGGGACGTCCTCGATGCGGTGCACGACGCCGTCGACTCGCGCGCGGACGAAGCCCTTCTTGCGCAGCGTCTCGAAGAGTTCCTTGTGCGCCCCCTTGCGATCGCGCACGAGCGGCGCGAGCAACATGACGTTCTTGCCGGCCGAGTCGCGCAGCACCTGTTGCACGATCTCCTCGGGTGTCTGCGACCGGATCGGCAGCTTGCAACTCGGGCAGTGCGGTCGCCCGGCGCGCGCGTACAAGACGCGCAGGTGGTCGACGATCTCCGTCAGCGTGCCGACCGTCGAGCGCGGACCGCGCTGGATCGACTTCTGGTCGACGGCGATGGCCGGCGAGAGCCCCTCGATGGACTCGACGTCGGGCTTCTCCATGTCGCCCAGGAACTGGCGCGCGTAGGCCGACAGCGTCTCCAGGAACCGCCGCTGCCCCTCGCGGAACAGGGTGTCGAAGGCCAGCGACGATTTGCCCGATCCCGAGACCCCCGTGACCGCGATGAGGCGGTTGCGCGGGAGGTCCACGTCGACGCCGACCAGGTTGTTCTGGCGCGCCTTGCGGATCTGGATTTGGCCTTCGGTCATGCGGCGGGAAGCCTTCGGGAGCCGCTCCGCGCCACCGGCGCCGGGCTCCGTCTGGAGGGTTCCCGGCGCGCAGGAACGCAGTGCGACAAGCTGAGCAGGATAGCCGGGTGGCCGGATCGCAGGAAGGCGCCAGAGCAGGATGCGACGGCCGGCGTGGCGCAAATCGTCCATCGAACGCGCGACGTGCGCGGATCCTCATGTCCGGACGGGCGCGAACGGCGGCGCCGGGGCCAGCCTCGGATCTGCAGTCGAGGCGCCTGGGCGGGCGCCACACGCACTGCGGGGCGGGCGACTCTGGAGCATGGCCAGTCCCGAGCATGGCCAGTCCCGAATCGCGCGCAACCTGAGCAAGAAAACGTGCCAGCCGTCGAACTGCGAGTTCCGCAGTCCGGCGGCTGGACCGTGAGGGTTGTCTGCCTGGATGTCTCTCTGCTTGCCTGAACGTTTCCCGAGGTCGCCTGTCGCAACGCTTCTGGAATTTTCGTCGAGGAAATCGTGCGGCGGTTCTGCGCCTCGGAAATCGATTGCCGGTGAGCGGCATCCCCGAGCCCGGCCGGCCGATGAACGCTCAGGCGCGCACGTGCCCGCGCAGTTCCTCGAACACACCGGGTCCCGCCGCGACGACGTTCTTCCCGCGCAGCCAGTCCTCGCCGCCAGCCGCGTCGCGCACGACCCCGCCGGCTTCGCGCACGAGCAGCGCGCCCGCGGCCACGTCGTGCGGCGCGAGGTGCAGCTCCCAGTACCCGTCGAGCCGGCCCGCGGCGACGTAGGCGAGGTCCACCGCCGCCGATCCCATGCGACGGATCCCGCGGATGCGCAGGATCAGCTCGTCGAAATTCGCGACGTTGTTGTTCGGCAACTCGTTGCGTCGGTACGGAAAACCAGTTGCCAGCACGGCGTCCGCGAGGCGCGCGCAGTCCGACACGCGGATGCGACGTCCGTCCAGGAACGCACCGCCGCCGCGCCGCGCGGTGAACGTCTCGCCCAGCTTGGGCGCGTGCACGATGGCGACCAGCGGCTCGACGCCGACGTAGAGCGCCATCGACACGCTGAACACGGGGATCCCGTGCACGAAGTTCACCGTGCCGTCGAGCGGATCCAGGAACCAACGCGGACGCTGCGCAGCGCCGGCGGCGTCGAGTGCGTCGTGCACTTCCTCCTCGGCCTCGATCGCATGGTCCGGGAACGCATGGCGCAGGCGCGTGACGAGCTCGCGCTCGGCCGCGACGTCCAGGGCGGTGACGAGATCTCGCGCAGCCGTCTTGGACGTCACCTCGGCACGGTCGACGCGGCCGAAGTGCGCGAGCAGGATGTCCCCCGCCGCGCGCGCGGCGCGCTCGGCCTCGGCCAGCACGGCGTCGAGCGCGTCGGCCGTGAACTCGGGCGCGGTCACTGTCCGCCGCCGGCGAGAACGCGGCAGATGCGGTCCTCCATCGGCTTCCACACGCGCGTGTTGAGGCCGTCGACGACCGGGTACTCGACCAGGATCGAGAAGACGAGCGAGCGTCCGTCGGCCGCGTCGATGACGCCCGACAGCGCGCTCGTGCCGCCGATGAACCCCGTCTTCGCGCGCAGGCGGCCCTCGAGCCCCGCGAGCCGGTCGTCCAGCGTCCCGTCGGCGCGCGGCGCGGCCATCGAATCGAGCAGCGCGCTCGCCGCGGGACCGCCGCGCCGCAACACGCCCGCCAACAGCGCCGTGATCTGTCGCGCGGACACGCGGTCGTCGCGCGACAGACCCGAGCCGTCCACCTGCTGGAATCCGTCGTCGGGCACGCCCAGATCGTGCAGCGCGAGGGACGTCGCCGACTGGCCGCCGGCGCGATCGCCGCGGCCGAACTGCGCGTTGCCCAGCGCGAAGAACAGCTGGTCCGCGCAGGCGTTGTTCGAGTGCGCGTTGATCGGTACGAGCACGTCCAGGACTGGCGTGGTGAGCTTCGCGATCGGCCGGAGGCTCGCCGTGACGGGCGGGCGGTCACGCCGAACCGTGCCGGCCACGCGGATGCCGTTCGCGTTCAGCACGTGCCGCAGCGCGCCGCCGAACAGCGCCACCGGGTCCGGCGCGGCGAACCGCGCTTCCCACGAGTCGACGTCGGCCGGGATGGAGCCCTCGACGACGACGGTGCCGTTCGCCGCGCCGACACGCACGTTCAGCTTCGTGCGCGCGCTGCCCGTCGTCACGTCGATGCGCATCGGGAGTCCGTGACCCGCGGGTTGGACGTCGACGGTCGCGGGTTGACCCGCGCGGCCGGCGCGCACGCGCGCGGTGAGGCAACCGGCATTGGCCGTGAAACCACCCGACAGTGCGCAGAACTCGGCCCAATGCTGGTTCGCCGCCGGCCACGCGGGACCGGGGCCGGGCGCGAGGAACGAGCCCTCGTGCAGCACGATGTCACCGGCGACGCGCACGATGCCGCGTGCCTTGAACTCGTTCACGAGGGGCGCGAGCAGCGCGGCGACGGAACCGGAGCTGTCCGGGTCGTACAGGGGGTCGCCGCCGGCGTACACGACGAGATCGCCCTGCAGAACGCCCTTCTCGACGCTCGCCTGGCTGAGGAACAGCGTCGTGAAGTTCCACGTCGGCCCGAGGAGGACGAGCGCGGACGTCGTCGTCACGAGCTTCAGGTTCGACGCGGGTCGCTGCGCGCGCGAGCCATCGACCGTCGCGATCTCGGTCCCGTTCGACGCCGTCCGCACGTGCACCGCGACCGAGCAATCGTCGGCGCGCACGCGGCGCTTCGTGATCGACTCGGCGTCCGCGAGGGCCGCGGAGATCGCGGCCCGGATGCGCGTCTCCAGGGCGCGGTCGCGCTGGGATTGCAGCACGATCGGTTCGAAGGCGGGCGCGCTCGCCTCCGCGAACGCCGTCGCTGCGGGTACCGCGGACGCTGCCTCTCCCGCGCCCTCGGACGCGATCAGCCGCGGCCCGGCGACGCTCCACAGGACGACGAGCAGGGCGACGTTGGCCGCGAGCAGCAGGCCGATGCGCGTCCGAGCGCCGAGACCGGGTCTCCGGGCCCGCTTCTTCGGGCCGGAATTCTTCGCGCTCAAGCCGTGCCTCGCATCAGGCCCTTTTCGCAAGCGCGCGGCGTCGGATCAAGTCCGTGCGTAACCGTCCGGGTGTGTGCGCTGGAAGCGCCAGGCATCCGCGACGATATCGGCGATGCCCGGCCGCGCCGGTTTCCAGCCCAAGACGTCGAGAGCGCGCGTCCCGCCGCTGACGAGGACCGGCGGATCGCCTTCGCGGCGCGGAGCGACGACCGCCGGGATCGCGTGGCCCGTGATCCGGCGCGCGGTCTCGATGACTTCGCTCACGGAGAAACCGGTGCCGGTGCCCAGGTTGATCGCCAGCGAACCGCCATCCGCCTGCAGCTTGCCGAGCGCGCGCAAATGCGCGTCCGCGAGGTCTTCGACGTGGATGTAGTCGCGCACGCACGTGCCGTCCGGCGTCGCGTAGTCGTCGCCGAAGATCTGAATCTTCGCGCGCTGGCCCAGCGCGACCTGAAGCACGAGCGGGATCAGGTGCGTCTCGGGCACGTGGACCTCGCCCAGGTCCCCGGCCTGCGCGGCGCCTGCGGCATTGAAGTAGCGCAGCGCCGCGATGCGGAAGCCGTAGGCGCGGGCGTAGTCCTGCAGCATGTGCTCCATGTGCAGCTTCGTGCGTCCGTAGGGCGAGATCGGATCCTGCGGATGCGATTCGTCGAGCGGGACGCGCAGTGGGTTGCCGTACGTCGCGCACGTCGACGAAAATACGATCTCGCGACATTCGCCCGCGCGCATCGCCTCGAGCAGGTTCCAGGTGTGGAAGACGTTCTCGCGGTAGTAGATCGCGGGGTTTTCGACGGATTCCCCGACGTACGTCTTCGCCGCGAAGTGGATGACGGAACGCGGACGGTGCTCCGCGAACACGGCGGCGAGGCGCGCGCGATCGCCGAGGTCGCCCTGCTCGAACGGCGCCTGCACGGCCTGCCGCCAACCGGTCGACAGGTTGTCGAAGACGACGACCGGGATCCCGCGCTGCTGCAAGAGCCGCGTCGTGTGGCTGCCGATGTAACCGGCGCCGCCCGTGACGAGCACGGGCCCCACCGGCGACCCGGCCGGCTTCGAGACATTCGCGCTCTTCCCGTCGATCATCCGCGGAGTCTACGCCGGCGCGCGCGCCAGCGAAGCGCCGGCCCGCTCGAGGTCGGTCCAGAAACGCGGCCAGGATTTCGCGACGCAGCCCGGTTCGCGCACGCGGACGCCCTCGACGACGAGGCCGAGCAGCGCGAACGCAAAGGCCATGCGATGGTCGCCATGGCTCTCCAGCACGTGTTCGGGGGAGTGCACGCACCCCGGACCGACGCGCAAGGAATCGCTCGTCGCGACGACCTCGAAACCGCAGGCCGCGAGCCCGGCCGCCAGCACTTCGATGCGCGAACTCTCCTTGCCCGGCAGCGTTCCGAGGCCGCGCAGACACGACGTTCCTCCCCCGGCCAGCGCCGCACCGGCCGCGACGGCGGCCAGCACGGGAGCGAGATCCGGTTCGCCCTCCAGGTCGAGGTCCGTCGCGCGCATCGGCCGACCGCGCGCCAGCAGCGCGTCCTCGTCCGCGCGCGCCTCGCAGCCGAACGCGGCGAGGTGCAGGACGATGCGCGCGTCGCCTTGCAGGGATCCGCGACCGATGCCCGCGACGCGCACGTCGCCGCCCGAAA
>JBBQCC010000230.1:0-7437 GCA_038318285.1 Planctomycetota bacterium
AAGGCAACCCGCGGCCAACGCGACAGCAGCGGCTGAGGCATCGGTCTCGATGGCCAGTGGCACTGCCGGCGCGACGAGCGGGCCCGTGACATGAAAGTGCGCCTCCGTCGACGTCTGCTCCTCGGTCACGCGCGCGCCGAACCGTCGGAGCGCGTCGAGGGTGAGCACCAAATACGGTCGGCTCGGGATCGCGCCGCGGACGACGAGCCGCGCTTCTCCGGGCCAAGCCGCGAGAGCGACGAGCAGCGCGCTGACCTCCTGGCTCGACCTCGGCGAATCGAGCACGATTTCGTTCGGCGGCCCGATCGGCGTGATGCGTACGGGCCAGCGTGCGGAGTTCACCGGATCCGTCCGCACGCCGGCGGCGCGCAGCGCGTCGAACAGGGCCGCGCTCGACCTGCCCGCGAGTGTTCCGCGCACGACGACCTCTCCGGCGCGCCCCGCGTCGCCGCAGAACGCGAACGCAGCCGTCGCGAGGCGCGCCAATGTGCCCGACTCGCCCGCCGAGAGCGCCCGATCCCCGCGCCAGCCGCGGTGCGGACCCGGCGGGCGCCCGTCGATCGAGACCGCGGCCGGCGCGAGCCGTTCGACGCGTGCTCCGGCAGCCTGCACGAGTTCGAGCGCCGCCGCGACGTCCTCGCCGTCGGGCAGCCCAGCCAGCCGCGTGCGTCCCGGCGCGAGCGCGGCCAGGACGATCGCGCGCTGGGCGATCGATTTCGAGCCCGGTACGCGCACGTCCCCGGTCACGCGCCCCACTGCAGTTTTGCCCGGCGCGGCCGCGCGCGGCGGGCACAGGCCGAGCGTCTGGTCGTGCTTCTCGTGCGCGCCGTCCGACATCGGGTGGAGTGTACGCGCGCCTCGCGTAGACTCGCGCGCCTCATGGCGAGCGGAACGAGCGAAACGGACATCTACCTGGGACGGACGGGCGGCCCGCCGGGCCTCCAACTGGTCCATTCGGGCAAGGTGCGCGACATCTATGCACTCGGTGCCGAACGCCTGCTGTTCGTCGCGACCGACCGCGTGTCCGCCTTCGACGTCGTCATGCGCGAGGGTGTGCCCGACAAGGGGCGCGTGCTGTCCACCGTGTCGGCGTACTGGTTCGAGGCGACGCGGGACGTCCTGCCCAACCACCTGATCTCCACGCGCGTCGAGGACGTGCGCGGTCCCGATGGAACCGCGCTCGACGCGACGTGGCGCGAACGCTTGCGCGGTCGCGTGCAGATCGTGCAGCGCGCCAAGCCCACGCCGGTCGAGTGGGTCGTGCGCGGCTACGTCGCCGGTTCGGGTTGGAAGGACTACCAGAAGCACGGTGTCGTGTCGGGCGTCGCTCTGCCCCCGGGCCTGCAGCTCGCTTCGCGACTGCCCGCGCCGATCCTGACGCCGACGACGAAGGAAGAAGCGCACGACCGTCCGATCACGCACGACGAAGCGCGCGCGCTCGTCGGCGCGGAAACCGTTGCCGCGGCCGAGCGCGCCGCGCTCGCGCTTGTCCGACGCGGCACCGACGTGCTGGAACCACACGGAATCCTGCTGGCGGACACGAAGTTCGAGTTCGGGACGCTCGACGGGAAGCTCGTTCTGATCGACGAAGTGTTGACGCCCGACAGCTCGCGTTTTTGGCCGGCCGCGACGTGGAAGCCGGGCTCGAATCCGGACAGCTACGACAAGCAGATCCTGCGCGACTGGTTGGAGACGACGAGCTGGAACAAGGAACCGCCGCCGCCCGCGCTGGATCGCGATGTGCTCGCGCGCGTCGCGCGTCGGTACTTCGAGATCTGCGAGCTCATCACGGGCCGCCTGCCGGAAGGAGTGTCGAGCACGCGATGAAACCGATCGTCGAAACACTGCGTTGGGTCGGAGACCGTCCGGGTTACGTCGAGATGGTCGACCAAACACGCCTGCCGGAGGAACACGTGCAGCTCGCCGTGCGTACCGTCGACGAGATGCGCGAGGCCATCCGGCGGCTCGCCGTGCGCGGCGCCCCCGCGATCGGCGTTGCGGCGGCGTACGGCGTCCTGCTGGGCATCCAGGAACTCGACGAGATGGACGCCGCGAACGTCGTCGGCGTCACGCAGGAGGTCGCGGCGACGCTGGCCAAGGCGCGCCCGACCGCGGTCAACCTGTTCTGGGCGCTGGATCGCATGAAGCGGCGTGCCGAGCGCGAGATGAACCCGACCACGAGCGGCGCGCGCATCGTCGACGCGCTGTTCGCGGAAGCGCGCGCGATCCACGCCGAGGACCGCGCGCAGTGCCGCGCGATGGGCGAGTACGGAGCCGACCTCCTCTCGGACGGCGCACGCGTGCTGACGCACTGCAACGCCGGCGCGCTGGCGACCGGCGGGATGGGCACCGCGCTGGCGCCCATCTACGTGGCGCGCGAACGTGGCGTGCATGTGCGCGTCTACGCCGACGAGACCCGGCCGCTGCTGCAGGGCGCGCGCCTCACAGCGTGGGAACTGCACCAGGCCGGCGTCGACGTCACGTTGATCACCGACAGCATGGCCGCCAGCCTGATGGCCCAGGGCGGCGTCGACATCGTGCTGGTCGGGTCCGATCGCATCGCGCGCAACGGCGACGTGTGCAACAAGATCGGAACGTACGGCGTCGCTGTGCTTGCGCGCGAGCACAAGGTCCCCTTCTACGCCGTCGCGCCGCTCAGCACCTTCGACCCCGCTATCGCGAGCGGCGCCGAGATCCCCATCGAGGAGCGCGCCGCGGACGAAGTGACGATGGGCTTCGGTCGACGGACTGCGCCGACCGGCATCCAGGTCTGGAATCCGGCGTTCGACGTCACGCCCGCGCGGCTCGTGACGGGGATCGTCACCGAGGTCGGCATCATCCGCCCGCCGTCCACGGAGACGGTGGTAGCCGCGCTGGAACGCGGCGGCGTGCGCGTGCCCAAGCTGCGCGGCTGACCAAGGATCTGCGAGACCGACCGGGCCTTTCGAGCGTGCGCCGCGCGTGCCGAAGACAGTCCAGCGGGGACCTTCAAGAATCGCGCGTCGCCCGGTCGATCCAAGGACAAGCCTGTTCGCAGGCCCTGGATCGAACCTTCGGAACGACTCGCGCGCCGGATCGAACGCGGCGCGCCCCCCACCCTCGAAACGGCAGCGAGACGCACAGCCCATGGGCACGACGAAGAAGAAGCAGGCCAGCGAGGCCCAAGTCGAAGAGACTCCGCGCACGAGCACGATGCGACCGGACGAGATGCCTCCCGACGTGATCGAGTTCATCACGGCCATCGACGACTACAAGCGCCTGAACCGCCGCCCGTTCCCGACGTGGTCGGAGGTGCTCGACATCCTGAAGGGGCTCGGGTACGAGCGCACGCGGCCCTGAGGCTCACGCGGACTCGCGGTAGATCGACCGGCCCGCTCCACGTGCGGGCCGGCTGCATTTGTGCCCCGCTGCACGGCTCTTGCGCGGGACCTTGCGCGAGCGGATCCTCCGCGCGCTCGCCGCCGCCCGCACGGATCCTCCCCAGCCCATGACGACCCCCGCAGCGCGCGCACCGACCGACGACCCGTTTTGGGGACGCACTCTGCGGGTCGCGGCCTGGTCGGTGGCGCTCGGCATCGCGCTCGAGATCGCGCAGCTCGTGTTGCTGGCCTTCCGTGACGTGCTGCCCGACGCCGCGCGCGTCTTCGCCGAGACGAGCGGCAAGGTCACCTGGTCGTTGCTCGTGTGCGTGTCGATCTCGTGCGGCATGGTCGCTGGCAAGACACGACCGCGCGCGATGTCCTTGCTCGGCTTCCTCGCCGCGCCCGCGGGGTTCGCCATCGCGCGTTCCGTGCACAAGAGCGTCGGATCGGCGCTGGCCGTCGCGCCCGGCGCGGCCGATGCGCTGTCGCCGTTCCTCGTCGCGGCGCTGAAGGCCGTCGAGTACGGCGCGTTCGGTCTCGTCGTCGCACGTCTCACGCAGCGGCCCGTGATCTCGCTCCGCAGTCACCTCCTGACCGGCCTCGCGATCGGCGTCGTGGCCGCAGCGGCGTTCATTGCGCTCGTCCTGCGCGCACAGCCGACGACGAGCACGACCGCGCTCGCGGGGCGCGGCATCTCCGAAGTCCTGTTCCCGATCGGTTGCGCGGCCATCGTCTACGTCACCGAACGCGCTGGGCGACTCGCGCGCGGCACGACGTGAACGACCGCCTCCACTTGTTGTGGCCCGAGCCGCGCGCGCTCGAGCGCCGTCCGGGTCCGACGATCGAACTCCGCGGTGATGTGCTGACCATCGGACGCGAACCCTCGATCCCACGCGCGGGGTACACGCTCGAGATCGATGTGAGCGGCGCGCGTGCACTCGCGAGCGACGACGCCGGCGAGCGGCACGCGCGCGCGACGTTCGCGCAGATCCTCGAACTGCACGCCGACGCCGCAGGGCGGGCGCGCGTTCCGGCGCTCACGATCCGCGACGAACCGGCCTTCGCGACGCGCGGCGTGTTGCTCGACATTTCGCGCGGCCGCGTGCCGCGCACGGAATCGCTCGACGGGATCGCGGAGCGGTTGGCTGCCTGGAAGATCGACCACCTGCAGCTCTACACCGAGCACACGTTCGCCTACGCGGGACACGCGGACGTCTGGCGCGACGCGAGCCCACTGACGCCCGACGAAGTGCGCGCGTTCGACGACCGTTGCCACGCGCTCGGCATCGAGCTGGTGCCGAACCAGCAGAGCTTTGGGCACATGCACCGCTGGTTGAAGCACGCGCGCTACCGCGACCTGGCCGAGGTGCCCGAGGGCGTCGAGCACGCGTTCAGCCTGGACCGCGAGCCGTACTCGCTCGACCTCGGCAATCCGAGGGCCATCGCGCTGCTGGAGGATCTCTACGACCAGTTGCTGCCCTGCTTTCGCTCGCGCACGTTCGCGGTCGGCCTCGACGAGACGTTCGACCTGGGCCTCTGCAAGTCGAAGGCCGCCTGCGCAGAGCGCGGCGTCGAGCGCGTGTACCTCGAGCACCTGCGTCGCGTGCATGCGCTCGTCACCGCGCGCGGGCGGCGCATGCAGTTCTGGGGTGACGTGATCCTGCAGCGACCGGAGCTCGTTCCCGAGCTGCCGCGCGACCTCGTCGCGCTCGAATGGGGCTACGACGCCGGCCATCCGTTCGCCGAGCATCTCGAGCGCTTCCGCGCCGCAGGATTGGAGTTCTGGGTGTGCCCGGGTACTTCGAGCTGGCAGAGCTTCGGCGGTCGCGCGCACAACGGCATCGCGAACCTGCGCGAGGCCGCGCGTCACGGCGCACGCGCCGGAGCGGCGGGCCTGCTGGTCACGGACTGGGGCGATCGCGGTCACCATCAGCCGCATGCGGTCCGCGACTGGGGGCTCTTCGCGGGCGCGGGGCTGGCCTGGAATCCCGACGCCGAACTCGACGAAGCGCGGCTCGCGCGCTTGCTCGACGCGCACGTCTACCGCGACGACGCCGGCGAACTCGGAAACGCGGCGATGGAGCTCGCCAGCGCATACCAGCGCACCGGCTCGCCGGCGACGAACGGTTCGGCACTCTTCTTCCTCGTCGCGTTCGCGCTCGACGGTTTTCCGCACGCACGCGCTCCGGAACTCACCCGCGAGGGGCTGGAGCGCGCACGCGAGACGTGCACGCGTGCACGAAACCGCATCGATCGTTCGCGCAGTCGCCGCAGGGATGCCGCGGACCTGTGCGCCGAGCTGCGCTGGGCCGCCGACGCGCAGATCTTTGGCGCGGACCTCGGTCTCGCCCGACTCGACGCGCCGCCGGGCACGCCGCTCGGCGCTCTCGACCGCGGTATCCGTCACGATCTGGCAGAACGGCTGCGCGCGCTGGAGGACGCGCACGCGCGTGTTTGGCTGGTGCGCGACCGACCGGGCGGGCTCGAAGAATCCCTGCGCTGGTTTCGGCGCGTCCGGGTCGAGTTGGAGCAGGAGGGCCTCGAGTAAACCCGCCCCTGATCAGGCGCCGCCACCACTCGCGAAGATCTCCGCGATGCGCCGCCGCCGGTAGGCGAAGATGCGCCGCACGAGCCTCCCGACGAACAGGTGTTGCGCGATGGTCCCGAGCGGCCCGAAGCGCGGCCGGAAGTCCACGCGGTCGAGCATCCAGGTGCCGCGCGAATGCTCCCGAAACTCGTGGACGTGGTGCCACAGCGCGAAAGGCCCCGATTCCTGCTCGTCCGTGAACGCGACACCTGGTTCGTGGCGCGCGATGCGCGTGCGCCACCGGACCGGGATGCCGAACAGGACGACGCGGTAGTCGATGCGAGCGTCCACGTGCATCGGCACGGGGCTGGGCGTCAGGATGCGGAACGCGAGCCAGGGCGGCGTGATGCGCTCGAGGTTCTCCGGGCGCTCGAAGAACGGGTAGACCTCGGACAACTCGCGCGGAACGACCTGAACGTGTTCGAGCTGCCAGCCGCGCGGCGTCCGCGTGACGCGCGCGCCCTCCGGCGGGAACTCGCCGCAGTCCTGGACGGGAAGACTCTGCGCATGTGCGATCCCACCGGCAGCGTTCATCGGTCATGCCTACGCGCCCCGCAATCCAGCGGATGCAGTCCTCCGACGAACCGCGGGATGACACGCGGCGTGGATTCGCCGACCGGTCGCGGGCAGACTGCGCGCGATGGCCCCCGCCGTACGAGCGCACGCTGCGCAGGAACAGGCTGCCGACGACACCGCGGCGGCCCGCGTCGCTGGCGCGTGCAAGGTCTACGCGCGCGGCGAGGCCGCCGTCACGGCGCTCGACGACGTCACGCTCGAGGTGGCCCCGGGCGAGCTGGTCGCCGTCCTCGGGCCGTCGGGTTGCGGCAAGTCGACGCTCTTGAACGTACTGGCGGGCGTGGATCGGCTCGACGCGGGTCAGGCCTTCGTAGGCGGCATCGACCTCGGGCGCGCGAGCGAGCGCGAGCTCGTGACGCTGCGCCGCGAGCGCATCGGCATCGTGTTCCAGTCGTTCCACTTGGTGCCGAACCTGACGGCGACCGAGAACGTGGCGCTGCCGCTGGCGCTGGCCGGACGGCGCGATCCGGCGCGAGTGGCCGAGCTGCTCGCGCGCGTCGGTCTCGCGGCCCGCGCCAGCCACTTCCCATCCGAGATGTCGGGCGGCGAACGTCAGCGCGTTGCGCTCGCGCGCGCGCTCGTGCACGGACCGCGCGTCGTGCTCGCCGACGAACCGACGGGCAACCTCGATTCCACTGCGGGCGAATCCGTGCTGGCGTTGCTGGACGAGTTGCGCCGCGAGGTCGGCGCGGCCGTCGTCCTGGCCACGCACGACGAACGCATTGCCGCGCGCGCCGACCGCCGCGTGCGCATGCGCGACGGGCGCATCGTGGGCACGGACTGACCCGTGCTGCTCCGCGCTCTCTTCCTGCGACCCGTGCGGCGGCGACCGCTGCGTTTCCTGGTCACCGTGCTGGGTGTCGCGGCCGGCGTCGCCACGGTCGTCGCGACGCTCGCGTCGAGTCGCGCGGC
>JBBQCC010000231.1:0-7434 GCA_038318285.1 Planctomycetota bacterium
CGAAGCCTTCTCCAAGACGAGTCATCCCTAACAGTCCCCTGGGAGACTACCAGGTTGATAGGCCGGCGGTGTAAGTGTGGTGACACATTGAGCCTACCGGTACTAATCGGACGATCGGCTTAACCACCATCCCCTGCTCACGGTATCCGTGTGCTGCGGATGGTCGTGATTGGATTCATGTTCTGAGCAGTTCACCTTTCTGATCACTTCGAGAGCCTTGCGGTTCTCGATTGGTATTCCCGGTGATTATAAGGGCTTGGCCATACCCGTTCCCATTCCGAACACGGTCGTCAAGCAAGCCCTGCCGATGATATTGCGCAAGCGAGAAAGTAGGTCATCGCCGGGGTCTCTCTGAGGGGAGGTGAGCGCTTGCGCTTGCCTCCCCTCGCTTCATTTAAGCATGCTCGGGGCGGGAAGTGTTCTGAAACCCGGCTGGCGTTGCTGGCACTCGCCGCTGATCCTCGCGTGATCTCACGCTGGTCGATCTCGGGGTGACAGCGATGATGGCTCCCCCCGCGTTGTGCAGGTCCAGGTGAGGACAACTGGTCGCCGACCAGGTGCCGCGCACTCGACATGGACGCGACAAGGACTCGCCGAGGTGTCCAGTGCGTCCTTGCACGGAAGTGCCTGACTTTCAGCCTGGGCAGACGTCCGGTCAGTATTGGCTGCCTGCGTGCGACGGTTCGTACCCGCCATCGGTCCCCGCTACTTAGTGCCGGCTGTTGGCGGGCTATTGGCGGGTTGTTGGTGGCGCCTACAGGCAACGGGCGCTCAATCACAACGACGGACGAAAAGGCTATGGCCCTGCTGAACCGATGCCCACCGCGCAGGAGCCTTGGCGTTGACTGGGAGCCCACGAGCTACGGAAGAGCTCGATGAGAGCGCAAAGCTTCGGCAGCCGAGCGCATTCCGCATCCGCAGATTCCACTGCGCTGCCAAGAGCCCGCTGCGCACCCGGTGAGGACTCCCCGCCTGGTGCGCCCCTGGGCCGTGAAGTGCACCCCTGGGCCGTGAAGCGTTAGCTGTAGCGGCGGACGACGCCGAGAACCACCCCGCGGATCTCCACGGAGTCGACGATGCGCGGCTCGAGGCTGGCGTTCGCCGGTTGCAGCCGGATCTTGTTGCCCTCGCGATAGAACCGCTTCAAGGTCGCGGTCTCGTCGGGCAGGATGGCGACGACAATCTCGCCGTTGTGAGCGTGTTGGCGACGTTCGATGAGCACGAGGTCGCCTTCGTGAATCCCGTCGTCGATCATCGAGTTCCCGCGGACACGCAGGGCGTAGCAATCGGACCCCGGCCGCGTCAGGTCGAGCAGGTCGAGTGTCTCGGGATCCTCGAGCGCTTCGACCGGCGAGCCGGCCGCGATCGTTCCCAGGATCCGCAGTTCACTCGGATTGGCAGTCGACCGAGCGCGCTCCGGGATCTGTAGGGAACGGCTTTCGCCTTTCTTCCCGGCCCGCATGAGCACGCCTTTGCGCTCGAGCTCGGCGACGTGGCCGAACACCGTGACCTTGTTGACCCCCAACGATGCCGCGATCTCTTCGAGAGTGGGGCTCAAGCCGTTCTGAGCCGTGTACTGCTCGAAGAAGTCGAGGATGTCGCGCTGTCGGCGCGTCAGCGGCACGGCGGCTTGCGATGGCCGATGCGCGGCAGCAGACGCTGCCGACGTTCGGCTCGTCCGCTTGCCCGCCGTTCCCTTCGAGCCTTTGTTCGGATCCGAGTGCGTCATGCGGGGAGGATCAGAAGAGGAACGTCGAGGCCAAGACGACGACCAGGAAGACGAGGGAGAGCTTGTCGCTCTGCACGTTGCTGAGAAGCTTTGCCATGGTGGATTCCTGCGGGGGCGGCCCGTTCGCCGACCCTAACGGAAGCCAAATTATCGTCCCTCCTCGACCCGAACAAGACCCGAACGGCGTTCGTTTCCCCGATCGACCTCATCCTCGTTCCAGACAACGACTTCGGTCTCTAATGCGCGGCTCGAGGTCGGCCTGGGGCGGCCGGGAAGAGGGGGTTACCGCGCCCCGCGGAGGTGTGGCGCGTGGAGTTTCAGGGCACTCGCCGCGAGCGCGCTGCGGCGCGGGTCTCGCCGGTGTCGGGGTACGCGAGCCCAGTGCGCAGGTCCGCGGCCCTCGGTCTGCCCGTGTCCAGCCAACTCGCTGTGGCGTCGATCGAGTCTGCCGCGACCCAGGGTCACGTCGCCTCGCAGGCGGATAGACTGTTCGGTTCACCAAGCGCCGACGGGGAGCGTTCGGTCGCCCGCGCAATCCGAGGATCCGTGCTCCAAGAAGCCTTTCAGTTCGACAGATATCTGATCCCGTTCTCGACGCGAAACGTTCCCGCGTACCGCTTCGACGTGTTGGTTGTCGGGAGTGGCGTCGCTGGCGCGTCCGCGGCATTGGCGGCGGCAGATCGCGGGGCATCCGTGGCCCTGCTCGCCAAGTCGGAGCTCGGTGAGACGAACACCCTGTGGGCCCAGGGCGGGATGGCGGCCGTCCTCGAGCGTCCCGATTCCTTCGATGCGCACGTGCGCGACACGCTCGAGGTGGGCTGCGGCCTATCCGAACGCGAGGTGGTCGAGTGCGTCGTCCGCGGCGGTCCCGCCGCTGTCGAACGGTTGCTGCAGTTGGGGGCCGAACTCGATCGTCAGACGAACGGCAGCCTCGTGCTCTCGCGCGAAGGCGGGCACAGCCACCCACGGATCGTCCATGCACGCGGGGACGCTACGGGCGTGGAGATCCAGCGCACGCTCGCCTCCGCTCTGCTGGCTCACCCACGCATCGTCTGCTTCCCGAACACGTTTGCGATCGACGTTCTCTCCGACCCGGACGGCGCCACCGCGGGCGTCCTGACGCGCACGCCGCGCGGCGACCTCGTGATCTATGCCGGTTCTCAGGTCGTGTTGGCGACGGGCGGGGGCGGCCAGATCTACCGCGAGACGACGAACCCGACGATCGCCACGGGCGACGGAGTCGCGATCGGATTTCGAGCGGGCGCCGCTGTGCGCGATCTCGAGTTCGTGCAGTTCCACCCGACTTGCCTCTACATCGCCGGCGCCGCGCGCGTCCTGATCAGCGAGATCGTCCGCGGTCACGGAGGAATCCTCGTGGATCGCGACGGCGTGCGCTTCATGCCCGACTTCCATCCCGCGGCCGAGCTCGCGCCGCGCGACGTCGTGAGTCGCGCCGTGTCTTCGCGCATGGTCGCCACGCACGACACGAGCGTCTACCTCGACCTGTCCAAGGTCAGCGGGGATCCGCACGTGCTGTTTCCCGGTATCAGCCGCATCTGCCGCTTCTTCGGGATCGACATCGCCCGCGATCCGGTTCCGGTGCGGCCCGGGGCCCACTACATGGTGGGCGGTCTGCGCGTGGACCTCGACGGCCGCACTTCCGTCCCCGGACTCTGGGCCGTCGGCGAGTGCGCCAGTTCCGGTCTGCACGGTGCGAACCGTATGGGTTCGAACTCGCTCCTCGAGGGCATCGTCCTCGGTGAGCGCGCGGGCCGAGCCTCCGTGGATGCCGCGCACGAGGTCGTGCTGCGCGCCATCGACGGCCGGCCGAGTTCGCCGGCGTCTCGTCCGCCGCCGGGTGTGCAGGTGAACCTGCAGGACCTGCTCTACTCGTTGAAGTCGCTCATGTGGCGCCAAGTGGGCGTCGAGCGCACTCGATCGGCCCTCGAGGACGCGTTGGCCAAGATCCGCTTCTGGACCCGTGCGGTGGCCGACATCGAGCACGAGGAACCCCGCGCGATGGAACTCGTGAACATGCTCATGATCGGTCGGCTCACGATCCTCGGAGCGCTCGCGCGCGAGGAGAGTCGCGGCACGCACTTCCGTTCGGAGATTCCTGCGCCGCGCGCGGAGTGGCGCGTGCACACACTGCAGCGCCCGATCCTCGAGGGCGGCCGCATCACGCACTCCGAACTCTCCCGCGAGCCCTTGTGCGACGCGGCCATCACCACATGAGCCGCCTCGCACGTTCGACGGAAGCTCCGAAGGAGCGCATCCTCCTGTGCGGAGTTCGCTTCGCCGACACGGCGCCCACGGTGGAAGAAGACCTCGGCGAAGCCGCCGGTCTGGTCCACGCGGCGGAAGGCATGGTCGTGGGGGAGGGAATCCTCCAGCGCATGCAGCGTCCGAGCCCGGCCACGTTGTTCGGCAGCGGGAAGGTCGAGGAGATCGGCCTCGAGATCGCGCGCCTCCACCCCGATGCGGTTCTCGTCGACAACGAACTTTCGCCGGCGCAGGGCCGAAACCTCGAGAAAGCCTGGAAGGTCCGCATCATCGACCGCAGCGAGCTGATCCTCGACATCTTCGCGCGGCGTGCGCGAACGCGTCAGGCGCGCCTGCAGGTCGAGTTGGCGCAGAACGAATACCTCGCGCCGCGACTGCGCCGGATGTGGACGCACCTCGAGCGGAACGAGGGCGCGATCGGCGCGCGCGGTCCGGGCGAGACACAGCTCGAGACGGACAAGCGCCTGATCCGACGGCGCATCCAGGATCTGCGCGAGGAACTGCGCAGCATCGAACAGCGCAAGCAGCGCGAGGTGCGCACGCGCGCGGAGCGGTACACCGTCGGACTCGTCGGCTACACGAACGCGGGCAAGTCGACCCTCCTCAACCAGTTGACCGGCTCCGACGAATTGGCCGCCGACATGCTGTTCGCGACGCTCGACACGCGCACGCGACAGTGGCGCTTGAGCGACGGTCGCACCGTCCTGCTCTCCGATACGGTCGGTTTCGTGCAACGCTTGCCGCACCATCTCGTCGCCTCGTTCCACGCGACGCTCGAAGAAGCTCTGCACGCGGACTTGCTGCTCCACATCGTCGACGCGGCGCACCCGCACGCGCGCGAGCAGATGGAGGCGGTTGAGGGCGTCCTACGCACGGTCCTGCGCGGGCCGCGCGAGGAGATCATCGTGCTGAACAAGGCCGACCGTATCACGGATCCCGTGGCGTTCGCCGGGCTCGAGCAAGCCGCTGGCGGTCGCGCGCTGCTCGTTTCCGCTGTCACGGGCGAAGGCTTGGCGGAGCTCGACGCGCGCATCCGCGAACGGCTCGACGCTCACTCTCGGCTCGTCGACGTGTTCATGCCGGCCTCCGCTGGACGACTCGACGCGCAGATTCGCGCGATCTGCACGCCGAGCGAGCGCGAGTACGACGAAGTGCGCGACGAGATCCGCGTCCGCGTCCGCCTGTCCGAGGCCCAACTGGGCGCTCTGCGCAACGTCGCCGGACCGGATGCGCGTTTCGTGACGCTCGAGGGCGGTGACGACGACAGCGAGCATCCCGATCCCGATCGCGATGCGCCGCGGCACGAATCGAGCGGGCCGGGATCGATCGCTGCGACGGGTAGCTGACGCTCGAAGTTCAGCGCGCACTTCGCGCTCGTGCACGCCCCCGGCTCTTCAGAGTCCGTGGAGAATTCCCGGCTCTCGCTCAGCGGAGCAGGGCCTCGAGTTCCCGCGAGAGCGTACGCTCGATTTCTCCACGGATTCTCAGTTCCCGAGGTCGCTCAGCGCCGGCAGCACCAAGCGCTGACCAACGCGGATCGCGCCCGGATTCGACAGCCCGTTCGCACGCGCGACCGCTTCCACCACGGCCTTGCGCGACGTGCCGTAGTGCCGCTCGCAGATCTCGGACAGCGAATCTCCGGCGACGACGACATGTCGGGCCAGTTCGGTCGGCTCGCCGTGCGCGGAGGATTCCGGCCCCGCGTCCGGGCGTGCCGTCGGGCGGCTGCCCGGCGGCGGCTCGACGATGTCGGCTCCGCTCGGGCGTCCCACGACGACGCGCGAAAACCCTTCGGGTAGCACACCGTCCGCTTCCGAGAAACGTGCGTACGCCGCATCACGCTCCTGACGCCGCTCCGTCGCCCAACGATCCTGGATGCGCCAGGCGAGGACGAAAGCAGCGAGGAGGAGGGCGATCCAGAGGGCAGCGCGCACGCGTCGAGTCTCGCCTGAGCGGCCTGGGATTGCACGGGCCTTGGAGGACACGGCCTTCGCCGCGAGGCGCGGCCCGCCAGGGACCGTGGTCCCCGGGCGAACCGTCGTCGCCTCGCTTCGACGCCGTAACTTGGGCGTCAGGTCGCCGGCTTCGCTTCCGCGGCCTGGGCGGGCGGGTTCGCACGGCGACGAGCCGCGCGGTTCTCCAGCCAGAGCAGCGCCGGCGTGGCGATGTAGATCGTGCTGTAGGTACCCGCGACGACCCCGACCATGAGGGCGTAGGTGAAGCCTTCGATCGCGTTGCGCGATCCGACGTTGAACAGGAACAGCACGACCGTCGTGAGGAACACGGTCGTCGACGTCAGGATGGTGCGCCCCAGCGTCTGATTGATCGCGTCGTTCAGGACTTCGCGCAGGGGTTTCTTCGATCGCGGCAGGATCTCGCGCACGCGGTCGAAGATGACGATCGTGTCGTTCTGCGAGTAACCGATGATCGTCAGGAACGCCGCGATCATCGTCAGGTCGAGTTCGGCCTGCACGAAGTCGAACTTGACCGCGATGGCCAGGGCGCCGAGCGTGACGAGCACGTCGTGCACCAGCGCCACGACGACCGCGATGCCGTAGCTCCACTCGGCAAAGCGGAAGCGCAGGTAGAGCATCGTCGCGAACATCGCCAGGATGAGCGCGCGGATGGCCTTGTCGCGCAGTTCCCCGCCGACCTGCGCCCCGATCAGCGCCGATTCCGGGATGGGGGACAGCAGTTCGTAGGGCGTGCCCAGCGAGTCCTTGTGCGCCGTGAACAGGCGGCGGATCGCGTTCTCGACATCGGCCTGCGTGCGCGAGCCGCCGGTCGTTCCGGCGATCGTGTACGCGTTCGGGTGCGCCGGGTCGGTGGTCGCTGTCGCGCCCTGCACGCCGGCTGCGGCCACTGCGGCCGCGATGTCGGCGTCCGGGTGATTGCTCTCGAAGTAGACCTCGCCCGCGACGTTTTGCGTGCCGTCCGCGCCAGGGGTCAGCTCGAGTTCGACCGGCCCGCGCTGGAGGATGCCTGCCAGCGCGCGGCGAACCTCGTTCTCCGCGGACTTGGCCGCGTCGTCACTCTCCGAGGCGGCTTCCTTGAGCTTGGACGTGATGCGGAAGGCGCGGTAGCCGTCGCCCTCGGCCGTGTCGCCGATGACCACGACGCTGGCGGAGCGGCCCAGATCGCCCGGGATCGCGCCGATCTTCTCGCGCATCGTCTCGATCTTCTGCGGCTCTTGCGTGCGCACTGTGAGCGCGTAACCGCCGGTGAAGTCGATGCCGAGCTTGTCCTTGTCCGGCAACGCGATGAACAGGCCCACCGTCACGAGGATCACGAGCAGCGAACCGCTGATCGCGTACTTCATCTTGCCGATGAAGTCGAAGCCCGCGCCCTTGACGAGCTCGCGCATCGCGTACGGCTCGGTGCCGCGCTTGATGTCGTGGAAGACGAGCACCTGCGTCACGACG
>JBBQCC010000232.1:0-7417 GCA_038318285.1 Planctomycetota bacterium
GCCGCGGCGGCGGGCCTCGTCGTCGGCCTGCAGGTCGTCTTGTTCGTCAGTGTGCGGCGGCTGGAGAAGCGCCTGGGATCGCTGGACCGCTTGCAGGGCCTCGAGTCGGCCCTCCAGAAGCTGGCCGGGCGCGAATCGGCCCTCGACCTGCGCCGCACCGAGCACACGCTGCTCGACGTGCGCGACCAGTTGAAGCGGCTCGAGGAACGACTGCTCGTCGTTTCGGAGCGCGGCGTGCGCGACGCTGGTGAGCGCGGTGGCAGCGGCCTGGGCACCGAGCTCGTGCGCGTCGCCACGCCGGCCGCGACAGCGAGCCTCGTCACCGACCGCATCCTCGCGCGCCTCCTCGCGCTGGGCTACGAGCGCATCCAAATCGTGACGAGCACCGACGACCTCGCGCTCCTGGGCGACAGCGACGGCGCCGCCATCGTCGAAGCGCGCCGCGACGGCGCACTGTGCAAGGGCCGCGTGCGCGTCGCTCACGGGCTCGTCGGTGCGATCGAAGTCCAACCCGCGTACTCCGCGTTTCCCTGAACGAAGACCATGACTCCCATCGCGACCATCGAGAAGCTCGGGCAATTCGTCGGACAGCAGGTAACGCTGCGCGGCTGGGTCCACAACAAGAGTTCGAAGGGCAAGCTGCACTTCATCCAGATGCGCGACGGCACGGGCTACGTGCAGTGCGTCGCGTTCCAAGGCGATGTTCCGCCCGAGCTGTTCGAAGCGCTCGGACACGCGGGGCAGGAGTCGAGCCTCGTCTTGACCGGCGTCGTGAAGGCCGAACCGCGGGCGCCCGGCGGATTCGAGATCGGCGTGAAGGGCGGCGAGGTGCTGCAGCGCGTCGAGGGCTTTCCGATCACGCCCAAGGAACACGGGCCCGACTTCCTGTTGTCGCAGCGACACCTGTGGCTGCGCAGCAAGCGCCAGTGGGCCGTCATGCGCATCCGCGACGCCGTCATCACGGCGATCCGGCGCTTCTACGACGAGCAAGGCTTCATCTGCGTCGACTCTCCGATCTTCACGCCGGCGGCGTGCGAGGGGACCAGCACCCTGTTCGAGGTCGACTACTTCGACGACGCGAAGGCGTACCTGACCCAGTCGGGACAGCTGTACGCCGAAGCGACGGCGATGGCGTTCGGCAAGGTCTACTGCTTCGGACCCACATTTCGCGCCGAGAAGTCGAAGACGCGCCGGCACCTGACCGAGTTCTGGATGCTGGAGCCCGAGATCGCGTTCGCGACACTCGACGACGTCATGCAGAACGCCGAGGACATGCTGTGCTACGTCGTGAAGAGCGTGCTCGAACGGCGTCGGCCGGAACTCGCGGTGCTGGAGCGCGACCTCGCGAAGTTGGAGGCGATTCAAGCACCGTTCCCGCGCCTGACGTACGACGAAGCGCATGCGATCCTCGAGAAGGAAGCGCCCGGTCAACACAAGTACGGCGACGACTTGGGCGCGCCCGACGAGACGATCCTGTCGAACCAATTCGACAAGCCGGTGATGATCCACCGCTATCCGCACGAGGTGAAGGCCTTCTACATGAAGCGCGACGCCGCGGATCCGACGAAGGCTCTGTGCGTCGACGTGCTTGGCCCCGAAGGCGTGGGCGAGATCATCGGCGGTTCGCAGCGCGAGGAGGACCTCGAGACGCTGCTGGGTCGCATTCGCGAGCACAAGCTGCCCGAGGAAGCGTTCCAGTGGTACCTCGACCTGCGCCGCTACGGATCGGTGCCGCACGGCGGTTTCGGTCTGGGCCTCGAACGCACGGTCGGCTGGATCTGCGGCCTCGAGCACGTGCGCGAAGCCAGCCCGTTCCCGCGGATGATGCACCGCATCTATCCGTGAACGACCGGGCGTGTTCGCGGGCAGTGGGAGCATTCCACCCGCCGGTTGGATCCGGATGCGATCCGACGTAGCTTGCTGCGCCCAAACCCCGCCATCGCATGAACGCAACCACGCTCACCGAGTCCCGAGATCTCGTCGCCATCACCCTGCACCCCGTGAAGGGACGTTGCGTCGTCGCCGCGCGCCCGATCGCGAAGGGCACGCGCATCCTGGCCGACCCGGTGCTCGTGGTGCCAGTCGCCGAGGCCGAGCGGACGGAGCAGACCATCCTCGGCCGTTACGTGTTCCTGTGGAATGACGACGGCGACACGTGCGCCGTGTTCGGGCTCGGCAGCTTGATCAACCACGACGTCGAGGCGAACGTCGAGCTCGTCCCGAACTTCGCCGATCGCACCATGGACTTCTTTGCGCTGACGGACATCGCCGAGGGCGAGGAGCTCGTCTACGACTACGGTCAGGACGAGGACGAACTCGGGGACTACTACGGCATTCCGCGGACGATTGCATCGGCGAATGCCACCGGCGGATGCCGCCGGCTGACTTCACCGGCTGATGCCACCGGCTGATATCACCGGCGAGACCGTCGGTTCGCCCATGGCCTCGGTATCGAGGCCATGGGCGTGCGCGGATTGGGCATCCAGACCGGACCCGAAAGCTGCGTCCGTCTCCGCTGCCGGTATCCTCCGCGCCCCGACGCACCCCGAGTCCCGCGTCGATGGAGCCCCCCGACCGATGATGAAGTTCACGACCTCTCTGTTGCTGTTGCTCGGCCTCGCGTCGGGTCTCGCCTGTCAAAGCGCCGATGTGCGCTCGGCCCGCCCCGAAACCGCCGCCGAATCCGGCCCGCTGACGTGGAGTCCGCAGGATGTCGAAGCCCTGCGCTACGTCACGTCCGCGGCGCTCGCGCCCGACGGTTCGCGCGTCGCGTATACGCTGGCCGTCCCGCGTCGCGCGTGGGCCGAGGACGACGGCACGCCCTGGATCGAACTGCACGTTCTCGACGTCGCGACGGGTGAATCACGCCCGTACGTCAGCGGCAAGGTCAACGTCGGCCACGTCGCGTGGATGCCCGATTCGCGCACGATCGCGTACCTGGCGAAGCGCGACGGTGACAAGGAAACGTGCCTGTACGCGATTCCGGTCGGTGGAGGCGAGTCGAGCAAGATCGCGTCGCTCGACACGTCGATCACGAACTTCAGCCTCTCTGGCGACGGCAAGGAAGTCGCGCTCGTCGCGAACGAGCCCAAGCTCGAGGCGGTGAAGAAGCGCGAGGAGAAGGGCTTCAAGCAGATCGTCTACGAGGAGGACGGCACGCTGACGAAGGTGTGGATCGCATCGACGAAGCCGGGCAGCGGCACACCGCGCAAGCTCGACATCGAAGGCGACGTGCACCAGTGCGTGTGGAGTCCGGTCGATGCGCGCATCGCGCTGGCCGTTGCACCGACGCCGCTCGTCGACGATCAATACATGCGGACGCGCGTGCGTATCGTCGACTCGAAGGACGGCACGGTTCTGCACAAGATCGAAAACCCGGGCAAGATCGGTCCGATCGACTGGTCACGCGACGGGAAGTGGATCGGGATGATCGCCGGTGTCGACGTGAACGATCCGGCCGCTACGACGTTCACGGCGTACGCCAGCGAACCGCATGGCGGGCTCGTCGTCGTCAGGCCGTTTTCGGCGGAGACCTGGGAGGGTGCCGCGGTCGCGTTCGACTTCCAGCCCGACGGCCATGCGCTGGTCGTCACGGCGCACGGCTGTGAGTCCGCGTACGAGAAAGTCAGCGTCGCCAACGCGGTCGTCGAGACGAAGACGCTGATCCCCACCGGCATCGCCATCTGGACGAGCACCTCGATTTCGCAGGACGGTCAGTCCGCCGCGCTGATCGGCCACACGCCGATGCACCCGCCCGAGGTGTGGACGATGAAGCACGGCGACGCGGGGCCGAAGCGCCGCACGAACTCGAACCCGTCGCTCGACGGTCTGCCTTTCGCGAAGCAGGAAGTCGTGCGCTGGAAGGCGCGCGACGGGCTCGAGCTCGAAGGCGTGCTCGTGCATCCCGCGAACGAGGTGAAGGGGCAGCGCTACCCGCTCATCTTGTCGGTGCACGGCGGACCCGAGTCGCACGATTCGAACGGTTGGATCACGAGCTACAGCCGCCCGGGCCAGATGGCCGCCGCGCGCGGTTTCGCGGTGTTCTCGCCGAATTATCGGGGCAGCACGGGCCGCGGCGTCGCGTTCCAGAAGTCGAGCCAGGGTGATCCGGCCGGCAAGGAGTTCGACGACCTGATCGACGCCGTCGACCATCTCATCGCCTCGGGGCTCGTCGACAAGTCGAAGGTCGGCGTCACCGGCGGCTCGTACGGCGGCTACGCGACCGCGTGGTGCTCGACGCAGTACACCGACACGTTCGCAGCCGGGGTGATGTTCGTCGGCATCTCGGACAAGTTCTCGAAGTTCGGCACGACCGACATCCCCGAGGAAGAGTTCAACGTGCACGCGCTGCACCGCGTGTGGGACGACCCCGAGTTCATGCGCGAGCGCTCGCCGATCACGTACGCGGCCCAGTCGCACACGCCGCTCCTGATTCTTGGTGGCAAGGACGACCCGCGCGTCGATCCGGGCCAGTCGCGCACGATGTACCGGCACCTGAAGTTACGCGGCAAGGCGCCCGTGCGACTCGTCATCTATCCGGGCGAAGGTCACGGGAACCGCAAGGCCGCCGCGCGCCTCGACTACGCGCTGCGGATGCTGCGCTGGTTTGGGCACTACCTGCAGGGACCGGGCGGCGCGATGCCGGCGTACGAGATCGACTACGCCGAGACCGCGTCGAAAAGCTGAGCGCGAAGTGCTGACCGGGCGACCGTGATCGCGGTCGCGGTCGCTCGGCTCAGCGCGCGATCAAGTCGATGACGACGGACAACTTGCGACCCGCCGTCAGACGGATCGGTGTGCGCGTAGGACGCCAGTGCAGGCCCTCCACGCGCAGGATCCAATCGCCCGCAGGCAGGAGGTCGCGCGCGTCGGCACTCTCGTCCGGCAGCAGCAGGTACTCGCTCGCGCCGTCGAGCACGAGGTCGAGCGAGCGCTCGCCACGCCCATCGTTCGATCCGTCAACCGGCGCGAGCACGATGCGCGCGCCGAAGGCCTGACGCTTCGACGAGGCCCCGGTGAAGTCCGACGGCGGGGGGCCGCTGAGCTCGCAGCGGATCGTGAGACGTGCGCCGCGCTCGGGCTCCATGTGCACGTTCGTCTCACCCTGCGCCGCGACGACGACCGGGGCCGGCGACTTCCACGGAAAGAACCACGGACCGGCCTCGCCGCCGAAGTCGCAGAAGAGAACGTGGGAGCCGACGGGCACGTCGCGCACGACGCCCTGCGCGTCGGCCTCCAGGACGCCGATGTCCTCGTCGCGGTAGCCGGTGGCCGGGGAGGCGAACGCGACGCGCACGGACACGTCGGCGGGATCCGTTCCCTCGACCGTGCAGTGCAGTACGCCGGTCCGCGCGCGCGGCGCGAGCACGAGCACCTGTTCCTTGTGCTGCGTGCCGACGCCCAGGAACACGATGGTCTCGGGCGTCATCCGATCGTGGAAGCGCGCACGCAACGCCATCGGCGTCTCCGGGTCCGCGCTGAACGAAACGGCCGCTTCCGGTCCACGTGCCACCTCGCGACGCGTGTCGCCGGGAGTGAACGAGCCGTCCGCTTCGAGCCCGAGTTCGGTGCACTCGATCGTCGCGCCCGGAACGGGCCGGCCCTCTGCGTCCACGACGCGCGCGATGAGCATCGGCGTGTGCACGGTGAGCTCGAGGTTCGTTTGGCCTGGCTCGAAGCGCGCTTGGCGCGGCTCGATCACGATGCGATCGTCGGCCGACTTGATCGCGTAGTGCTCGGGCTTCAGGCCGCGGAATTCGAAGCGACCCTGCGCATCGGTCTGCGCCCGCGACCAGGACAGGCCCTCGCCACGCTCGACCTCGCGCGTGCGGCGCACCGCGGTCTTGAATCCGTCGGGTTGGAACGCGAGCTCGCCCTCGAGCGCCCACAGGTCGAGCTGGCGCGCGGGCGTGCCGTCGAGGTGCAGTGCGACACCGCCGAGCGGCGGACCGCCCGTCAGCGGGACGTCCCCGAGGTCCTTGTCCTTGCGCGCCTCGACCTCGACCTCGCGCGAATGCACGCCGACGCCGTCCGCGCGCACGGAGAGGATGAACTTGGTCGGTGCGCCGAAACCCAGCGCGAAGCGGCCCTCACCGTCGGCCTGGCTTTCGACGAGGAGCCGCAGCCCACCCGGACCGGACACTTCGTTCGCGATCGACAGTGCCGCGGTCGCGAAGGCGACCGGATGACCGTCCGCATCGACGGCGCGACCGAGCACGTTCGCGCCTTCCTGCAAGCGCACGTCGAATGCGAGCGCACGCTCCGCGTGTTCGGTGAACGGCATCGACGCCTCGAGTGCCTGGTAGCCGTCCGCGCCGACGCGCGCGACGAGGCGTGGACCCTGCGGTACGCGGGCCGGATCGCCAGCAGTGATGAGCGGCGGCAAGTGCTCGAGCGCGACCGCGAACGTGCCGTCTGCGGCGGATTGCGTGTGCGCGAGCGCCGTCTCGCGACCGTCGCCCGTTCGCAGGTAGAAGTCGAGTTCGGCACCGGCGATCGGCGCAAACTTGCCCGCTTCGACGGGGATCGCTGCGTGCACGCTGCCGGTCGCGCGCCACGCGTCGGCGGCCACGGGCGTCGCCGTCGCGATGGTCCCGGGCGCTCCGTGTTCACCGGCCAGCGCGCGCGCGCCGGAATCCGCGCGCGGATCCGCGGCGGTCGGCTGCGCCGTCGGCGGCGCGCTGGCGGCCGGCGGTCCGACGGCGGGCTGCTGCGGTTCGGGCGAGTCGCCCGAACAGGCTGTCAGCGCCGATGCGAGGGCCAAGAACCCCGCGGTGCAGGCGGTCTTCAAACTTTTGCGCACGTTCACGATCCTCCGTTGCTGGAACGCGCGGTCGGCGCGCGCAGGCTGCTGCTGGCGCGCGCGGGCTGACCGCGCAGGCTGTCGTCTCGTCCGCGCGCCGCGAGGGCGCGCTCGATCTCGTCCGCGATGCGTTCGCGTTCGAACGCGCTCTGCTCGGGCCGATAGCCGTTCGCGATCCCCGCGTGACGGGTCAAGGCGTCGGCTGCGCGCCACTGCGCGAAGGCGAGGTCTTCGAGCAGCAGACTCGCGCGCGAATACGACGGGCGTTCGGTCTGCGAGGGCGTGCCTTCGCGCAGCACTGCGAGCAGCAGCTTCGTGGCGTTCTCGCGGCCGAGCGCCAGGCTCGACGCGGCGCATTCCACACGCACCGGCAGCAGGGGATGCGGCCTGCGCCCGACGGCGAGCTCGTACAAGCCGTCCGCGCGCTTCGCGGTCGGCGCTCCGGTGACCTCGCGCGCCAGTGCGGCCGCCGCGGCGACGTCCACCGCTGGAAAGGCGCCGGTGGCCGACCGCAGGCGGCGATCGAGGCGCGCGGCGAGAACGTCGCAAGCCTCGGGCGACGCGCTCGCCGCGAGCAGCAGGACGGCCCGCAGCGCGGTGGGTGTGTCGCCGTCG
>JBBQCC010000233.1:0-7343 GCA_038318285.1 Planctomycetota bacterium
GGTCGCGATCCTGCTGCTGACGACGGACGCGCTCGTCAGCGACCTGCCCGAGAAGGAAAAGGAAGGCGCAGGCGCGGGGCACTCGCACTGAGCCCGCCGGGGCGTGGCGCACTCGCACTGAGCGAGTGACACCACGTCACGCCGATCTCCCGCGCGGAGATCGAAACCGAGGGCCGACTGGACGCTGTCCAGTCGGCCCTCGGTGTTTCCACACGCGTCGAGTTCGCAGTCGGCCCGCATGCTCCGGCCATACAGGCGCGCTTTCTCGCCGCGCTCGCCGTCAGTCGAGCTTCATCAGAGCGTCCAGGCGATCTCGTATCCGTTCGTCAAGTTGAACGTCGCTGAGGTGCAGAACGAAGCCGCGTTGCGGTACCAGGCCTGGTACGCGCGCGTGCCGGGCACCGAAACGTGTCCGCGCACCGAGACGCTCGGATCCCCGCCTTCTGGATACTGCGCCGAAGCCGCGACCGCGGTCTTCGTTCCAAGGCGGCTCAACGTGCCTCCCGCGCAGCGCTTGCCGTCGCCGAACACGATGCCTGCCCCACCCGACTGCTGTGTCGTGCCTTGGAAGAAGAGCACGCTCGTCTGCGGCGTGTCCGTCGCCTTCAGAACCAGCGTGTCCGCCGCGATGCTGGCCGTACCGATGGCAGCGAGGCTCGACCCGCCGGCAAATTGCGAGTTCGCGCACCCGCTCCCGTCCAGACCGTTGTTTCCGCACGGGCACGCCGTGCCCATCCCGTCGCCCGAGCAGAACAGAGTGCCTGCCGCGGCGCCGCAGTTGAGGAGCGGCAGGACACGGTGCTGGTTCAAGGCCGGAACCGCGATGTCGAGCCGGCCATCGCCGTCGAGGTCGGCGACGTCGAGGCAGAACGCGCTACCGCCGGCAGCGAACTGGGTCTGTGGTCCGAGTGCGCCGTTGCCAAGGTTGAGGCGCACGACCGCCGTGCTGCCGTAGCTCGCGGCGACGACGTCGAGGAAGCCGTCGCCATTCATGTCCGCAGAGTGAACGGCGTGCGGACTGGTCGCGGTCGGGTACATCACGACGGGACCGAAGGCGCCGTTGCCCGGATTGAGCAGCACGCCGATCCAGTCCGTGAACGCGGGGACGTCGGACATGGCCACGACGAGGTCGATCGCTCCATCGCCGTTCATGTCGCCGGCCGCGACGGAACTCGGATCGGCGATCAGCGGGATGGGGCTGTGTCCGACGAAGGTCCCGTCGCCCTGGTTGTCCAGGATGGACAGACTTCGCCCCTGAACGTTCGCGACCACCACGTCGAGATCGCCGTCTCCGTCGACGTCCGCGCACGCGATCCAGAACGGACCGTTGCCCGCGCCGTAGACCACCTCGGGACCGAACGTGCCCGAGCCGAGCCCCAAGTAGACGGAGACGCTCGACGTCGAGTAGTCCGCGACCACGAGATCGGGACGCCCATCGCCATTCACGTCCGCGCTCGTGATGTACCAAGGCTGTCCGCTCGTCGTGCGCACGGACGGTGCACCGAAAGTTCCGCTGCCTTGATTGCGGAAGATCGAAATCGTCTGCGAGACCGCGTTCGCGACAGCCAGATCGATATCGCCGTCCGCATCGAAGTCCGCTGCGGTCAGCGAGAGTGGTTCCGATCCGACCCCGTACTGCACCTGCGGCGCAAACGAGCCCCCGCCGAGGTTCCGAATCACCGACACGGAGTTCGACAGACTATTGGCCGTCGCGAGATCGGGAAGTCCGTCACCATCGAAATCCGCGGTCACGATCGCCTGCGGGGAAACGCCGGTCGGGGCCGGTGCGCCGGGCGTGAAGCACACGCCTTGCGCGAAGGCCGACGATGCGAGTACCGATGACGTGAGCATCAGGAATGCAGCGCCGACGACGCGCGCGTGCGCAGCCCAAGCGCGGAGGATCGCGGAGCCGTTGCAACGATCGAGGGCTGAGCGGAACGGAGTGAAAGTGTGGTGCATGACTCGCATGGAGCGGGGCCGACGAGTGGGACGGAACTCAGTCGTACCATCGATCCTCGGATCGCGCGCTCTTGGATGCTGCCCGCGCGGCGTTTGGACGCGCTCGAACCCGGGCGTCAAGTTCAACGCCGCGACCGAAACGTACGAGGACCTCGTCAAGTCCGGCGTCATCGACCCCACGAAGGTCGTGCGCACGCCGCTGCAGAACGCGGCCTCGGTCGCGATCCTGCTGCTGACGACGGACGCGCTCGTCAGCGACCTGCCCGAGAAGGAAAAAGAAGGCGCAGGCGCGGGGCACTCGCACTGAGCCGCTGATTCGACGTCACGCCGATCTCCTGCGCGGAGATCGAAACCGCGGGCCGTCCGGACGCTGTCCAGGCGGCCCTCGGTGCGTGGGGAACGTGCCTGCGCGTCCCATCCGAGAGGGCGCGCACTACGGGCTGTGCATTTTGGTGGACGAAACGCAGAAACGTCGGCTCGCGATCGACTCGGGAATCAGGCCGAGCGGGGTGCGGTCATCGCGTGACAACCCCACCGATTCGGCGCCCTCTCCCCTGAGCTGCGGTTCGAGAGCCACGGAGCGATCCGCCGGTGCGCCGCGGCGCCCGGTCGGACCGCAACTTGCGGCCCAGACCGATCACGCGGAGCGGATCCCGATCGAAGGTCACACAGACGAGAGAGACGGCGACTCATGACGACCCAATCGCGCGGCGCGCGCATCACGGTTCGCGAAGTCTGGCTGGTCCTCGCGAACGTACTCCTGGCCGGCGGGCTCGTGGTCGCGACCTGGAAGCTCGGGCCGATGATCGCATGGATCGTCCTCGGGCTTTTCCTCGCGCTCGCCTTCGAGCCCGTCGTCGGCTGGTTGACACGTCACCGCTGGAAGCGCGGGTGGGCAGTCTTCGCCGTGTTCTTCTCGGCGTTGCTGCTGTTCGGCGGACTCATCGCCCTGCTCGTGCCCATGCTGATCGCGCAGGGCAAGGACTTGGCCGCGGGTCTCCCCGAATGGATCGGCCGCGTTCGCGCGTTCGGCCCGGTCCACTGGGCGGACGAGCAGTTTCACCTGACCGAGAAACTGCGCGAGGGAGCCGGCGATCAAGCCGGCAACGTCGCGCAGCCCGCGCTGGCCTTCGCAGGCGGCGTCGTGCACGCCGTCGCCGGAGCGATCACGATCGTGGTCCTGGCGATCTTCTTCCTGATGTTTGGCGAAGTCGTCTTCGACAACACGCTCGAGTGGCTGGATCCGTCTCGTCGCGCCCACGCGAAAGCGCTCGCCGTGCGCATGTCGAACGTCGTCAGCGGGTACGTCGCCGGCACGGCCGTCGTCGCCAGCATCGGCGGCGTCGTCATGGGGTCGACGATGGCCATCCTGGGCGTGCCCTACTTCCTTCCGCTCGGCCTTCTGATGATCGTGCTCGGAGTCGTGCCCGTCATCGGCACCTCGATCGCGGCAGTCGTGATCGTCGGCGTGACGTTCGCATCCGCGGGATCGACCCCTGCGCTCATCTGTGCGGGCGTGTACTTGGCCTACCAACAGGTCGAGAACCACGTACTGCAGCCGGCTGTGCAGACGCGCACCCTGAAGATGAACCCGCTGCTGATCGTGTTGGCTCTGATCGTCGGCACCGGACTGGCGGGAGTACTCGGAGCCCTCCTCGCGCTGCCGGTCGCGGGCGCGCTGCAAGTCCTGCTGGAGGACGTGCTGGAGCGGCGGCGGTTGCGCTCCGCTTCATGAACGAGCCTGGTGAACGCGCCGAGCTCGTTCATCAGGCGGCGCCCGACGTCAGCGCACGCGCGGCACGACCGTGCGCGCCACGAACTCGAGCTTGCGCTGCAACCGATCGTAGTCCTCGTCGCGCACGCGGAACCACGTGTTCGCGTGCCAACCGGCGGTCAGCGGCTGCGTCGGTGCACCGGGCGGCGGCACGGCACTGTCGAAGATCGCGCTGCCCAACTCACGGCGCACAAGCTCGATGCCCTCGTGTCCCGCGAACACGCCGTCCTTCGGCGGACGGATCTGCACGGAGCCGGTCGCGTACTTGCGCGTCGGCGTTCCCGATGCGCGGGCGTGCAACACGGCTTCGGCCCAGGCACCGTACAGGTCGAACTCGTTGCCCGCCGCGTGCATGTCCCAGATGCGCTCGCCCGCCGGCCGCGCACCGACTTCCGAGACCTTGAGTCCTTTCGGACCGAAGAACCACTCGGTGTGCGTCGCACCGTCGCGGATTCCGAGCGCGTCGATCACGCGCTGGCCGATCACGCGCAACTCTTGGTAGCCGGACGACTCGATGCGGTTCGTGCAGGCGATCTTCGGCCGGATCGCGCGGTCCTGTAGCGCGGCTAGACAGCTCGGGTAGTAATGCCCGATGAAGTCGTGCACGACCTTCCCGTCGGCGACGACGGAGTCCAGGAATCCCTCGTGGCCCTCGATGAATTCCTCGACGATCGCCGGGCGGTTCGGCGCCGGCTTCAAGCGTTCGAGCGCTTGATCCAACTCGCCAGCGTCGCCGCAACGGAACGTCTCGAGCGTCCCAAAGCCGTCGATCGGCTTGAGCACGACCGGGTAGCCCTCGCGCTCGACGAACGCGCGCGCGGTCGCCGGACCCTCGACGCGTTCCGAGGTGGCGCAGGGCAGGTCGTGCGCGCGCAATCGCTCTTTCATCGCCGCCTTGTCGCGCGACAATATCGCGGACTCGACGCTGGTGCCCGGCAACCCGAGCACGGATCTCACGTGCGCCGCCGACACGACGGCCGGCTCGTCGATCGTTTCGACGCGCGCGAAGCCCGCAGCAGGCGCGATTTCCCGTGCGATTCGCGCAAGATCCGCTCCGTCGAGGATGCTGCGCGCGGATGTGTATCCGCTGAGGAGTCGCTGCAAATCGGGTGGCAACTGCTCGCGCGGTGCATGGCCGATGCCGTGCACGCGCGCGCCGGATCGCTGCAGCGCGTCGAGGAACCGAAGTGCGTACGACGACGTGTCTGGGGCGAGGAAGAGGACGTCCACGTGGCGGGCGATCTTACCGGGAGTGGCCCGCGCGCGAACTCACGCGATGCGCGAGGCGACCTGGTCGACTGAATCCATGGGACTCGTGCCGACAGCAGGCCGCCTCTTCGTCATGGCCCCCCCCGGGATCGGGGCCCGCTTGATTCGAGCGCGATTGTGCACCTGATCGAACCGCGCACAGTCCTCTCAGAACTCGAAGCTGACGATCCAGCTCCGTCGCAACTCGACCACGCTCAGATTCCCAGACGGATCGAAGTCCACTCCGTAGATGCGTGCGCTCATGCGCGTTCGAGTGCCTCCGACCTGGCTCGAGACCTGCGTCGACATCTCGATGCGGTTTAAGAGAAGGTCGTTGGGCGTAATCAAGTGCGGCAAGCCGACCTCAACTGGCTTCGCCTCGTAGTCGTCCACACCGTGCGGCGCGGGGTCTTCGAAGAACTGAACAACACCGAACTGGTGAGCTTCGTAGGCGAGCCCCGTCACTTGGAGGTGAATCTTGTCCACGATCGGTGCCAAGCCGGTCCCCGTGTACATCGGATCCGGGATGGAAGTCCGGGCGAAACTGATACCCAAATCGCTTCCCAGGTTCGAAGTAGGCTCGATTGCCAAACCTACGACAGGATTGATGAGCCACAGCAGCTGTTCGATCAGTATCGGGTCCAAGCCGCACGAGGCATCGACCTCGTCGGGCGTGCCGGTTTCGGTCGTCGTCGGCACCATTCGCGGCCGCAAACCGAACTTCTGAGACACCGTGGTGGCGGTGGAGGTTCCAGGCGCGGTCAATGCCGTGGTAGGGCAGAGCACGGCGCCAGCTCCCACGGCTCGTTGGTAGACGAGGATCTGGTCGTAAGGGTGAAGCACACCACCGGAGTCGTAATCGCTCGCAGCAGTCAGCGAGAATACGATCCGGTCATGCAAGGACGTCTGGAAGACTGAGATCGCGTCGATCTCCAGGTTCGGGTTGTCGGACTGCGATCCAAACAGGTCTGCGGGCGAATAGGCGACCTGCGGTGCGGACCAAGCCCCTCCGTCCCACGTCATCCAATAGACCGTGCGCGCGTTCGGCGGCGACCCGCCGAGCATCGTCAATTGCAGCCCTTGAGGGCTGGCGAGCCACGCCTTCGTGAGGGTGAAATAGAAGCGGTCCTTGACGGGGAATAGCGCTTCGATGCGCGCCCCTGGATCCACCGAAATCACGCCCATGCCGAAGTCGACACCTTGAATGTCCGTCGTGTCACCCAACTGTTCTTTGGTGTATTCGACGCGCACTTTGTCGACGAACACGGGGTCGATGCCGGTGCTGCCGTCCATGCAGTAGGAGAACAGGTCTCCGGCAGCGGTCCGCGCTGGATTCGCCAACGGGTCCTGTTGCGTGGCGATCAGACTGCCTGGCTGGCCGCGCGCCGTTCCGCTCACGCTGATCGTCAGCGCGTACCAGTGCTGCGGCTCCGCGATCAGTCGGCCCAGGTCCGTGACACGCGGAGTGACATCACCACCGGTGGAAGTGTCGCCGAACTCGGGGGTGACGTTGCGGTCCGGCCAGTTGTAGACCAGCGCAGGGGTCGAGTAGTCGGGATGCTGAAAGCCGGGAGGGCCGAACGTCGCCGCAGTCCACACGACCGGCGTGCCGTTCGCGACGCCGGGCGCGCGGATTGCCGGTGCGCCGAGAGGACTCGAAACAGCCGAGGTCCGAGTGATGCCCAGCGGCCAGTTCGCGAACAGGCCTTGGGCGACGGAGGGCTGAATCTGCTGCGCCATCTGGGCGGGCGCCGTCGACGCAGCGACGGCCAGCAGTAGCGGAGTGATCGTGTGCTGAAGTGCGGGTTTCATGATTCTTGGCGCGAGGTCTGGGTAAATCCGTGAGGTGAGGTGTTTCCTGAGTTCGTCGTCGAGCGTTTCACTTCGAAGTGCTCGACAGCGCACGCGCGCCCAATGCGTAGATGACCTGTCGGACGGCATTGGTCGCTTCGGCGCTGAGATCGGCTGGCATATGGGTCGCCAACAATTCCTGGCGCCACCAGTGCGTGGGTTCCTCGCCCAAGAGCTTCGCCAGCGCGAGGACGAGTGCTTGCTCGTCCTCGTCTGCCAGCGCGACCGCGATGGAGTACGCGACGTTGGTCGGCCGCCCCTCGGCATCGTGCGTTCGCTCGGGAACGCGGGCGAACAGATCGAGGGCCTCCCGGGTACGCCGCGCGCACGTTTCGGTGTCGCCCTCGGCGCGCGCGTCGAGGGCGCCGTACGCCGCGACGACCCCGCACCAGTAATCGCCCCAGGTAGCGCTCTTAGGCACCAGCAATGGCGCGGCTTCACGCACGAGGCTCGTAGCCGCGTCGAATCGACGGTCCGTGATCTCGACCCAGATGAGATCCTGGACCGGCCG
>JBBQCC010000234.1:0-7313 GCA_038318285.1 Planctomycetota bacterium
CAAGGTCCTCGTGCTCGACTTCTGGGGCTTCTGGTGCGGCCCGTGCGTGCGCAGTCTGCCCGAGAATCGCAAGCTCGTGCAGCGGCACCAGGACGATCCTTTCGCGTTCCTCGGCATCGCGACCGACCCCGACCTGCAGGAATTCCAGACCCGCGCACGCACGGACCCCCTCCCTTGGCGCAACGCGTGGGCCGGTGGAACCGGCGGTGCTTGGCCGCGGTCGTGGGGGATCCAACGCTTTCCGAGCGTGTACGTACTCGACGCCCGCGGCGTCGTACGGTTCACCGACGTGCGCGGCGACGCCCTGGAGCGAGCGGTGCAGAGCCTGCTCGACGAAATGCGCCGCCCCACGCCTCCGCATCCCCGCTGAACTCCTCCGCCGCAACGCGCGCCGAAACCCGAGTCCCCTCGTCCATGTTCGTCCCCACGATCGCTCTCTGGTTCAGCGTCTTCGCCCCCGTGCTTGCACCCAACACAGTGGTTGCAACGACCAACGTGGCTGCACCGACGACCGTGCTTGGATCTGCCGCTGCTCCCCAACGGCCCGCCGCGGTTGTCGACGATCCCGCGTTCGCGCGCGTCGAGGATGCCTACAACCTCGAGCGTCAGGCCTACGACCAAGCGCGCGTGGACGCCGCGCGCGGTCGCGGGCCCGCGCCCACGCAACATCCCGCGGTGAAATTCTGGTCGCGCATGGAGGCCGTCGCCGCGTCAGGCAGCCCGCGCGCGCGACGTTGGCTGTGCGAGAACGTGGGCGACGGGGTCGTCGATCCCGCGCGCCGCGGCGCCGTGCTCGAGCGCGAACTCGAAGCGTTGCTCGCGTGCTGTCCCGGCGGCACCGATCTCTTCGGGCCGCTTACGGGGGTGAAGACGCAGGTGAGCGTGATCGGGATGGAGAAGGCGTTGCACTTGCTCGAGCGCATCGCGGAGGGTGCGACCGAGCCCGAAGTGCAGGCCCGCGCGCTGTACGAACAGGCCTTCTTGGTCTCGGATCGTGGGCGGACGACCGATCCCGCGCTGCGCGCGCGCGCGAGCGAGATCCAACACGCTGTCGTGTTGGCGTTCCCCACGACCAGGGTCGCCAAGGAGGCGGCCGACATGTTGCTGCGCGAACTCCAACTCGAACTCGCGGGCGCACTCGACGCCTGGGTCGATGCCGCTCTCGCCGCGCAGGCGGCGGGAAGCCCGCCGGAAGCGTGGAGTGCCAACCCGCTGCACGCGTTCCAACCGCGGTTCGAAACGCTTGCAGCGACCGGACACCCGACGGCGCGGGGGTGGACGGAGGCGTTGTTCCCGAGCTTCCTGCACAGCGAGAAGCTGGCGACCGACCGCGGCCTCGATAGCCTCGTGCGCGACCTCGAACAGCGTGTGTCGCCGCGCGATCCGGCCTGGTCCGGCGTGCTGATGCGCCTGCTCGAACTCGCGGTGCGCGTCGGCGGCGGGGACGCCGGCTGGGTCCGCGGCGCGGTCACGAATCTGGCGAAGCAGGTCGGCGATTTCATCCCGTTGACGCCGCTGCCGTTCACCGACGCCGTGCTCGAACTCGCGACGGGGTCCGAGGCGCGTGCCCAAGCGCTGTGGGTCGCTGCGCAGACGCGCATCAGCGAACGCTCCGAGCCGCAGCTCCTGCGCGCGCTCGAGGACCTCGACACGATCGTCGCGAATCATCCCGACATGGGCGGCCTCGTCGACCAGGCCACGCAACAGGCCGCGGCGCTGCGCCAGGTCATGCCCGGCTCGGTGTTGCCGGACTCGCGCAACTCCATGTGGGGGCTCAAGGACACGGACGACCTCGAGCTCCTGCTCTCGGGCTACCGCGGTCGCGTGCTCCTGGTCGACGTGTTCGACACGTTCGACAGCGGTTTCGCGCAGATCGCTCCCGAGCGCGTCGCGTTGCACGAGCGCTCGAAGGGCCGACCGCTCGCGATCGTCGGCCTGTGCACGAGCCACGTGACGCTCGCCGCAGCGCGCGAGAGCCTGGCGCAGCTCGGGATCGACTACCGGGTCGGCCTCCTGCAGGGGGAGACCCACCCCTACCTCGGGACCCTGTTCGCCCGCGGTCGGCCGCCCACGACGATCCTCGTCGATGCCGACGGCGTGATCCGCGCGCGCGGGCGCCCTTTTGCCGACATGGCGCGGCTCGCCGAGGAATGCACGGCCGAACTCGAGCGAACGCGCGCGGCCACGCCCGAAAACGGCCCGAAGTAGCCCGTGGGGTGAGCCGGAAGTCGTCCGAGTCGAGTCGCGGCGTCGCCGCTCGCGCGCTACCCTTCCGCGCCCTCCGCGTCCCCCGGCCCGCGCGCAAGCTTCGCGCGTGAGCTGGACCGCTCCGCGGATGGGCCCCGACGCCATGACGCAACCCAAGGACACGCGCTTCATGGACACGATCGTGTCCCTGTGCAAGCGCCGCGGATTCGTGTTCCAAGCCTCCGAGATCTACGGCGGCATCGGCAACACCTACGACTACGGACCGCTCGGCGTCGAGCTGAAGCGGCGCGTCAAGGAGGCTTGGTGGACGCGCATGGTCACGCTGCGCGACGACATGGTCGGCCTCGATTCGGCCATCATCCAAAACCCCAAGACGTGGGAGACGTCGGGGCACGTGGCCGGGTTCACCGATCCGATGGTGGACTGCAAGAAGTGCAAGGGTCGGTTCCGCGCGGACAAGCTCGCCGACGCGAGCTGCCCCGAGCGTCCCAGCAAACGACCGGGCGAGTGTGGCGGCGAGCTGACCGAGGCGCGCGCGTTCAACCTGATGTTCAAGACGAACGTCGGTGCGGTCGAGGGCGCGGGTTCCGTCGCGTACCTGCGGCCCGAGACGGCACAGGGCATCTTCCTGAACTTCAAGAACGTGCTGGAGAGCTCGCGCCAGAAGCCGCCGTTCGGCATCGCACAGATCGGCAAGAGCTTCCGCAACGAGATCACGCCGGGGAACTTCGTGTTCCGCACGCGCGAGTTCGAGCAGGCCGAGATGGAGTTCTTCATCCCGCCCGCGCAGAACGACCAGTGGTACGAGTACTGGTGCAAGGAACGGCACGCTTGGTACCTGGACTACGGCATCGACTCGGGGAAGCTGCGCATGCGCGCGCACGCGGCGGATGAACTGGCGCACTATTCCACGGGCTGCACGGACGTCGAGTACGAGTATCCATTCGGCTGGGGCGAGCTCGAAGGCATCGCCTGCCGCACCGATTTCGATCTGCGGCGGCACAGCGAGGCGTCCGGCAAGGACCTGCGCTACTTCGATCCGGAGACGAAAGAGAAGTACTTCCCGTGGGTGATCGAGCCCGCGGCGGGCGTCGACCGCACCGCGCTGACGTTCCTGATCGACGCGTACGACGAGGAAGAGGTCGAGGGTGAGAAGCGCGTCGTGCTGCACCTCCACCCGGAGATCGCGCCCGTGACCGTCGGCGTGCTGCCGCTCGTGAAGAAGGAGGGCATGCCCGAGAAGGCGCACGAGATCGAGGCCGAGCTCCGGCGCGCGCGGCTGACGACCTACTACGACGAGAGTGCCGCGATCGGTCGTCGCTATCGCCGCCTGGACGAAGTCGGCACGCCGTTCTGCGTGACGATCGACGGGGACACCCTGAAGGACGACGTCGTCACCGTGCGCCACCGCGACACGATGCTGCAGGATCGTGTGAAGCGCGCCGAGCTCGCTACGTTCCTGCAAGAATCCATCCGCAGCTGGAAGCGGCCGGCGCCGAAGGGCTGAGAGACCCGGAAGGAAGCGCGGCTACGAACTCTCGGAACCCAGTCGGCCCGCTCCGCGGCGCCCGCGGGACGGCGCGCGCAGACCCGACCGTCGCACGTGACCCGACCGTCGCACGTGACAATGGCGCGTGGATGACTCCGCGTCGCGCGATGGTGTGCGTCGCGATCTTCGCGGTGCTGCTGTTCGCGCGGACCTACCGGTTCGAGTTCCTGCTGTGGGACGACGACCAGCACATCACGGCGAACGCGCGGCTGGATCCACCGACGCTCGGGTCTCTCGCGTCGTTCTGGCGCGCGTCGTTCCTCGGGCTGTACGTCCCGCTCAGCTACACGCTGTTCTGGCTGGAGGCCTGCGTCACGCAGGGGCCGGATCCGCGTGTCTTCCACGCACTTTCCGTCGCGCTGCACGCTGTGAACGCCGCGCTCGTCGTCGGAATCCTCGTGCGACTCGGCGCGCGCCCGTGGGGCGCGATGCTCGGCGGCCTTCTCTTCGCCGTGCACCCGCTCCAGGTCGAATCGGTCGCGTGGGTCAGTGAGCAGCGCGGACTGCTGGCCGCGGCGTTCGGCCTGGGCGCCCTCCTCGTGTACGTCGGTCCGCGGCGTGGCCCGCGCACCGATCTCGTGCTGGCCGCACTGTTCCTCGGTGCACTCCTGGCGAAACCGGTCGCGGTCGTCGTCCCGCTGATGGCGATCGTGCTCGAACTGTTCGTGTTGCGCCGCAGAATGCGCTTTGCCCTGCCGCGGCTCGGCGCGGGAGTCCTCGCTTCCGCGCTCGCGCTGATCGTCACGAGTGCACTGCAGTCCGGGGAGCTCGCGCACGAAGTCGTATCGATCCCCGGGCGCCCTCTCGTCGCTGCCGACGCGCTCGAGTTCTACGTGCGCAAGCTCTTCGTCCCCATCGGACTGGCAGCGGATCACGGTCGGCGTCCCACGCTCGTCCTCGCGCACGGAGTGGACGGGACGCTCGTGCTGACCATGCTCGCGCTGGCTGTCTTGCTCGCGGTCCCCGCGCTGCGGCGGCACGCGCTCGTCCCCATCGCGCTGTTCGTCGCTGTGCTGTCTCCTGTCCTGGGTCTCGTGCCCTTCGGACACCAGGAACTCTCGACGGTGGCCGACCGCTACGCGTACCTCGCGCTGCTCGGCCCGGCGTACTTCGTCGCGCGCGCGTGGCCGGATCGTGGGGGCCCGAATCGGCTGAGACGGGCGTCGGCGATCGTCGCGGTGGCGGTCGTCGGCATTCTGTCGGCCGCATCGTTCGTGCAGGCCGAGCACTGGCGATCGACGGACGCGGTCTTCGCTCGCATGCTGGAGGTCAATCCGCGGAGTTGGGTCGCGCACACGAACCGCGGGCTCGCGCTGCAATCGAGCGGTGATCTGGCTGGGGCGCGTCGGGAGTACGAGGCCGCGATCCATGCCAAGCCCGACCACGCGCGCGCGCTGAACAACTTGGGCGTGGTGCTCGTCCAGACCGGGTCCGCCGAGGAAGGGGAAGCGCTCGTGCGCCGTGCCGCCGAAGTGGATCCGAAATACGCGCGGCCGCACATGAACTTGGCCGCGATCCTGGGCAACGCCGGGAAATTGGAGGAGGCCGAGGTCAGCGCGCGCCGCGCGCTCGAGTTGGCGCCGGAAGACGCGACGATGTACGCCATGCTGGGCAACGTGCACCTGCGGCAGTCGCGCCCACGTGAGGCGCTGGCGGATTTCCAGAACGCGCGTTCGCTGCGCGCACGCGACGTCGAGGCCTGGGTCGGCATCGGTCTGGCCCAGAAGGCGCTGGGGGATCTCGACGCGGCCGAAGCCAGCCTGAACGGGGCGCTCGAACTCGCTCGCGCGCGCTCGCCCGCGCGCGTGCGCCAGATCGAGGCGGAACTCCAGCGTTTGCGCGCGCCCTGACGATCGGGCCCGGTGCAACGGAAGCGGTTCCGAGGCATCCGCCGGCCTGCTAGACTCCCCGCCCACGCGCTTCGAGCGACCCTTTCGTCGATCGTCCACTCCGACGCGCCCCTGCGACCATGCGATTCGTCCACCTTTGCGCGCTGGCCGCCCTCGCGACGGCGATCAGCGCGGCATCCTCCGCCCCTGTGCTCGCCGCCACACCGCGAGCGGCGTTCGAACAACCCGACGTGGCGTTCAAGGAGAAGCTCAAGAAGGCTGTTGCGTCGGGGAAGAAGCCCGATCTGGAGTCCCTCGTCCGCGGCGACAGCACGCAGGCGGCGGCCTGGATCCTGCGCCTCGACGAGATCCTGCTCGACCGCGACGATCCGACCGAGAAGGCGCTCCGTGACGGTCTCGTGGAAGGCTGGGCGCAGGTCCAGAAGACCGAGTTTCCGGCGAAGCTCGAGGAGTACCTGAAGGGCTTGAACGATTCGCAGCGCAGCACGCGCGCCGACTTGCGCAAGCGACTGGCGCAGGCCTGGACGGACATCGACACGAACCGCGATTCGAAGGACGCGTTGCTGTTCTTGCAGGCCGGCGAGGAACTGGACCTTCTCTCCGGCGCGTTCGACACCGAGGGCGACCTGTACTCGGCCTCGGAGGCCTTCGTCGCGCTGGCGATGTGCTACGACGAGCCGCTGCGCGGGACCGCGGCCGAACCGCACAAGGCTTGGAAGTACTGGACGCGCGCGGTCGACTTTCGCGCGCGCATCGAGTGCAAGGACGAGCAGTACGACGACGCGGTGAAGCGCCTGGCTGTGCTCGTGAAGGCCGGCTACGACAAAGAGGGCGGAGGCGAACAGAAGGGCGGCGAGGTGCCGCCCGCGCCGGCGGGACCGCCCGATGTCAGCGGCAGCGGGCTGACGGTTCCGCTCACGTTCGACACGCTCACCGCTCCCGACGCGATCGTGCGTCCCTGCTTCCAGGCCGACGAGCTCTATGCGCTGTGGAACCCGCTGCAACTGGGCCCGAAAGGCACGACGGCGAAGTTCGACCGCTTGGGCGCCGACAGTCCGGTGCTGCACCGCATCGGCTCCAGCGACCTGCGCTTCGACACCGACTACGACGGGAAGGGGGACGGCCCCAACGATCAGAAGATCTCGCTGACCGGCACCTTCTCGCCGTTCCACGTCACCGTCGGCCAGGGCGATGCCGCGCGCCCGTGGGCGTTCTTCGCGTTGTCGGGCATCGACAAGGACAACTTCCAGGGCATCGAGGTCAACCTCCAGGCGACCGACGAAGCGTTGCCGATCTACACGCTGTCCGCGGCCTCCGTGACGGGCGACGTCGACGGGACGCCGATCCGGATCATCGACGACACGATGGACGCGGTGTACGGCAGCGAAGTGCTGACGTTCGGGTACGGCGGGCTCTCGAACGGCCAGTTCCAGCCGGAGATGGACTCGATCGTCATCGGTTCCGCGAAGCGCGCGCGACCCTGGAGCCAGTACCAGGAGATCGGCGGCAAGTGGTGGAAGATGGAGGCCGGCTCGAAGGGCAAACAGATCATCGTGACGCCGGCCACGCTGCAGACCGGGACGTTGAAGCTCGTGACCAAGGGCGTCGCGCCGCTGTACGTCGTCCTGCGCGGGACGAGCGAGCTCAAGGACTCCTACTTCGACCTCGTCGAGGGCGGATCGAAGGGCGTGAACGTTCCCGCGGGT
>JBBQCC010000235.1:0-7276 GCA_038318285.1 Planctomycetota bacterium
GCTGTCGCCGTGGACGAAGTCCGTCACGCGGCCCGGCGACGTGACGATGGTGCTCGAACCTGGGTCGTCGTTCGGCAGCGGCCGCCACGCGACGACGCGCATGATGTTGCGTGCCATCCAACAGCGTATCCAGCCGGGCGAGCGCGTCGTCGACTGCGGCACGGGCAGCGGCATCCTCGCCGTCGCCGCGGCCCAGTTCGGCGCGGGCGAGGTCCTCGCGTTCGACATCGATCCGAACGCCGAGCCGAACGCGCGCGACCTCGCCGAACGCAACGGCGTCGTAGCGACCTGCCAATTCGAAACGGGCGGGTTCGAGCTGCTGAGCGCGCGCAACCGTCCGTTCGACGCCCTGCTGGCGAACATCTACTCCGACGTACTGCAGAAGCACGCGCCCGACTTCCGCGAACACCTGCGCCCCGGCGGCTGGTTCGCCCTCTCCGGCTGCCCCGCGCCCCACGCCGCCGCGACGGTCGACGCCCTGACCGCCGCCGGCCTGACGATCACCGACCTCCCCGTTCGCGGCCGCTGGCACACATTCCTCGGCCTCCGCCCCTGAACACTCGGTGCCTGGCTAACTTCGCCAACATTCAGAGTGGGGAATGCGCGCATCCCCCATTTCGAATCCTGACGAGGTGTGCCAGGCACCGCTTGGTGGGCAAAGTGTGCCTGGCACCGCTTGGTGGGCAACTTGTGCCTGGCACGAAGTGCTGGAGGAACCGGCGGGGTTTGTTCCTTAGTCTGCGTGGATGCGCGTCTTGTTTTTGGCCCAGCGGGTGCCGTACCCGCCGAATCGGGGCGACAAGATCACGACGTGGCGGCTCGTCGAGCGGCTCGGGCGTACGCATGAGGTCCGCATCGTGGCTTTTGCGCACGATGACAAGGACCTTGCGGCGGCGGACGAACTGCGTGCGAAGGGGTTTCCGACGACGGCGGTGCGTTATCACGATCGCGCGGCGAAGTTGGCGGCGTTGCCGTTGCTGCTGACGGGCAAGCCGCTGACGCTCGGCGTGTATGGATCGCGCGAGCTGCAGGCGGCGGTCGATGCGTTGGCGCCGGAATCGGACTTGGCGTATGCGTATTCGTCGTCGATGGGCGCGTTCCTGGAGAAGCACGCGCGCTTGCCGCGCATCATGCATTTCGGCGAGCTCGACTCGGACAAGTGGCGCCAGTACGCCGAGCGCACCGGTTTTCCGATGCGTCACGTCTATGCGCGCGAGCACCGCACGCTGCTCGAGTTCGAGCGCCGCATTGCCCGATCCTTCGCGGCCAACGTCGTGTGCACACCGATCGAAAAGGCCGTCTTCGAGCGCGAGATTCCCGGAGTCACCGCCGAAGTGCTGCGCAACGGCGTCGACCTCGCGTACTACGCGCCGCGCTGGGATGGGCGCGAACCCGGCCGCATCGTCTTCACCGGCGTCATGAACTACCTGCCCAACGCCGAGGGCTGCGTCTGGTTCGTGCGCGAGATCCTGCCGCTGGTGCGCCGCGCGGTGCCGGGTGCGACCTTCTCGATCGTCGGTTCGCATCCGACGCCCGAAGTGCAGCGGCTGGCCGATGTGCCCGGCGTCGAGGTCACCGGGTTCGTCGACGACACGCGCACGTGGCTGGGCAAAGCCTCGGTCGCGGTCGCGCCGCTGCGCATCGCCCGCGGGATCCAGAACAAGGTCCTCGAAGCGATGGCGATGGGCCTGCCCGTCGTCGGCACCGCCTGCGCGACCCAGGGCGTCGAGGCCGAGGACCGGCGACACCTCTGCGTGCAGGACGAGCCCGCGGCCTTCGCGCGCGACGTCGTGGGCCTCCTGCAAGCGCCTGAGCGCGCGCGCGAACTGGGCCGCGCCGCGCGCCGCTTCGTCGAGGAAACCTACGACTGGGAGGTCGTGTTCCGGCCGCTGGACGAGCTCGTCGCGCGCTGTGCGGCGGGTGCGCCCGCGGACCGCGAGACCTGATTGCGTTCGCCCGCGCCCGCCGCGGGTCCTGGGTCGCGCTGCGGCAGACCCACCCGGCGCGGGCGAGGCCACGACGGCGGCGGCTCTGGGACGCCCCCCGCCCACCCACCCGGGCCAAGCGATTTTGGATCCGACCTGCGACCCGCCGCGTTGGCGCGCGTCCCTCCCGTGGAGGTCGACATGCGGACGGACATGGACGGGGAGCGCGCGCTGGATCAGCGGACGGGTTGGAAACACTTCCAACAGGCAGTTATGGTCGGTTTGGTGGTCACTTGGGGCCTCATCATGATCCCAGAGGCCATCCCACCCCATGCCGAAGAGCCCCTCCTTCTGGCCTGGCTGCGCCTCGCCGCTGAGCATCCGCTGCGCCTCGGGACCGCGACCGCACTCACCTTCTGGGCATTCCGCGTCCAAAGTCCTGTCCGACCCCCATCTGGGAAGAATCGGCCCGAGGAGTTATCCTCGCGGGGTCCCTTTTCGGGCGTCGCCGTTCCCCCGCAGGCGAGCCCGCACCGCACTTTATGGCCGAACTCGTCACCACTCCCACCACCCCCGTCGTCGCCGTCACGGATTGCCCGATCTTCTCGGGCCCCCGAAAGGCAGCCCGGCTCGGCAGCACCCTGGGGGTCGACCTCGGGTCCCAGGACATGGCCCTGGCGGTCAGCCGGGACAACCGCATGCCGCGCGCCTCGGTCGTCGTGACCACGGCCGCCCGGCACATGATCCGCATCTCCAAGGCGGGCGAGAAGATCGAGGCGATCGTGGTCTACGGCTCGGCCGCCGACCCGTCTCTCCACCCCGCCTTCCGCGAGATCACCGAGAACATGCGCGACCTGCGGAACAAGTGGTTCAGCAAGGCCAAGCTGTGCCTCGCGCTCGACAACCCGCACCTGGACGAGCCGGCCTTGCGCCGCGTCCTGGGCCTGTTCGACCGGGTCTACCTGCGCATGGAATGGGGCACGGCGAAAACCTTCGCCGCGATGACCGGCCGCAAGCAGACCGAGTACGCCAGCCTGATGGCCGCGCTCTCGACCGCCGAGAACCTGATCCTGCAGACGCGCTTCGTGAAGGGCGACGGCATCGACAACACCAGCGACGCCGAGATCAAGGCCTGGCTCAAGAAGGTCGGCGAGCTCAAGCCGCGCGAGGTCCAACTGCTCCGCTCGGAGAAGGGCCTGGGCAAGAAGGTCAAGTCGGTCACGAAGGCCAAGCTGGCCGAGATCGCCGAGGAAGTGACCGCGAAGGTCGGCATCCCGGCCACGATCTTCGAGTCCGATTCGATCCTCGACTGAGGCCGGTCCTGGATCGGCCGGCGCTCGCGCGCGCAGAATGGCCCGTGCAGAATGGAACGCGTCTTGAGCGCACTGGCCGAGCTGAAAGCCGTCGGACGAACATTCGGAGAGCACATCGCGCTCTCCGAACTGAATTTGGAGGTCCGTCCGGGTGAGGTGTACGGCCTCCTCGGCCCGAACGGCGCGGGCAAGACGACGGCGCTGCGCATCCTGTGCGGCCTGCTCGCGCCGAGCACGGGCAGCGCGTTCCTGTCGGGCATCGACATCGCACGCGATCCGCTCGCAGCGAGGCGTCAGGTCGCGTTCGTGCCCGACGGCGCGCCGCTGTACGCGAATCTCGGCGCGAAGGATCACCTGGAACTCGTCGGTCGCCTGCACGGACTCGAAGAATCGGCGATCGGAGCGGAAGCGGACCGTCTGCTGGACGCGCTCGACCTGGGCGACCGTGCGCGCGATCCCGTCGGGACGTTCTCGCGCGGGATGCGGCAGAAGGTCGCGCTCGCTTGCGCACTGCTGCCGAAGCCTCCGCTGCTCGTGCTCGACGAACCGCTGAACGGTCTCGACGCGACGACGACGGTCGTGATCAAGGAAGTGCTGCGCGCGTGGGCCGACCGCGGCGGCGCCGTGCTGTACACCTCGCACCTCTTGGACGTAGCCGAGCGCGTCTGCGACCGCATCGCGATCCTCGACAAGGGCCGCCTCGTCGCGGTCGGGTCGCTGGACGAGCTGCGGCGCGAAGCGCGCGGCGGCGCGACGCTCGAGCAGGTGTTCAACGCGCTGACGCACGCGGAAGACCCGCGGCAACGCGCGTTGCGCATCCTCGGCTGAGGACCGCGCCGCGTCGTCGAAACTGCGCGGCTCAGGCGCGCGCGTTCGCAGCAACGGTGCACTCGGCCAGCAGCTCGCGCACGACGGGCCACACATCGTCGGCGCCGAGTCCCTCGGGCGACGGGCGCGCGATGAGCCGCCAGGGTCCGCGACCCTGCGGGAACGTGCGCTTCGGTTGGCCCGGTGCGAACACGCCGACGCAGGGCACGCCGAGCGCGCCGGCGACGTGCAGCGGGCCCGAGTCGTTGCCGACGAACAGCGCGCACTCGGCCAAAGTTGCGGCCATACCCGCCAGGCCTTGCTCGCCGAGTCGGTCGCTCCAACTCCAGTCCGCTTCCCGTTCGACGCGCGCACGGACGACATCGAGTTCGCGTGGTGAACCGATCCACAGCACGTGTTGCTGGACCGCGCGCAGCTCGTGCGCGAGGTCGAGCCAGGCCGCGAGTTCCATGCAGCGACCGAGCTTGCTGGCAAACGCGTGCAATGCAACCGGCCGCACGCCGCCGAGGCGAGCAGCGATGTGCGCGCGGCGCTCCGCGAGCATCGCCGCGTCGAGCCGGTACGCGAGCGGGGTCGGCGCAATGCCGAGCGGGCCCAGGATGCGGCCCATCTCGGTCAGAACGGGCACATCGACGTCCGCCTCGGGCAACGCGTGGGTCAGGAACGCTGCGTTCCGGTGCCGTGCCAGACCGACACGCATCGGAATACCTGCGGCGCGCACGGCGAGCGCAACGCGCCACTGCGGGGATGCGACGAGCGCGAGTTCGTACTCGCCCGCACGCACTGCGCGCCACGAACGCGCGAACGCACCGAACGCGCCCTTACCGCGACCCGGCGCGCGATCCCAGAACGGATCCGCAGCGATCACGCGCTCGACGTGCGGCATGAGTCGCGCGATCGGCGCGGTGTAGTCCTTGCACCACACATCGATGCGCGCGTCCGGCGCCGCGTGCCGCAGCGGATCGATCAGGCAGGACGAGAACACGAGGTCGCCGAGGTTGTCCAAGTCGACGAGCAAGATGCGCCGCAGACGCCGAGCATCGATCGGTGGTCCGACCTTCACGCGCCAGCGCAGCGTGCCTTCACGATCCGAATCGGACTCCATGCGCGGTCGAACCTCGACGGAGGTCTTCGTATCCACGCTACGAAAGCGCGTGCGGGGCGTACAGGCAGGGCGCGCGGCTCATTCCTCTTGCCCGCGAGAACGGCGACTCCACAGCTTCTCCGTCGCTGCGAGCACACGCAGCGCGGCGCGCGCCGTCAGCCGGCTCGCACTCGATTCCTCGAGGTAGGCGCGGGAGTAGATCCGCATCGCGCGCTTGCGCTTGCCCTTGAAGTGCCAGATCGACGCTCGCAGCGGTTCTCGCAGGATGTCGACATAGACGCTGCCGTACGCAGGGGAGAAGTTGAACGCCGCGCAGGGGAACACCCTCACGTCGGTCGCTCGATCGCCAGCCAGCGACTCTTCGACGATGTCGCGCAGCGCCATCTGATCCCCCCACCACGTGGCGTACTCGCCGTACTTGGTGAGGTAGATCTCCAGCATGCGCTCGAAGAACTGGACAGCGCGCGGCAACCGCCCGTCCTGGATGAAGTAGATGCCGCCGTTGTAGGGCATCTTCGGTTCGTCCTCGCGATGTGTGACACCGACGGCGAATTCGCCGTCGAAGACCGCGTCGATCGGCTGCACGACCAGCATATCGGAGTCGAGCAGGATGACCGGACCCACGAGGTCGGGCCGCGACAAGTACTCGATCTGTGCCCGCATGCGCGCGAGCATCAGGCTCTGCACGTCGACATCCATGCGCACGACTTCGTCCGCACCCAGCACGTCGAGCCGTTCGGTGTGCGCATCGGTCAACACGACGCAGCGTGATCCGGGATTCGAACGACGAATCGACGCGACGAGCATCGCGATCATCTGCCGATAGCCATCGAGGTTCTTGAACTTCGTCAGCGTCCCACCGCGCGCCGAGGCGACTTCTTGCGCGGGCTCGGGCGCCTTGCGGTCCGCATGGAAGATGACGAACGTAGCTTTCATCGGCGGTCGCGATCGATCGTCACCCAGGCATCACATCGCGTGACCGGGGCAACTCGGAGGGAGTGTACCGGTCGGTATCCGAAACGCTCGCGGTGGAAGGGAATCGAGTCCACCGGCACCGGCGTTCCTCGAATTCAGGCGAGGTGCTTGCGCACCGATTGCAGGAACGTCCGCATCGGGCCGTCCCAGAGCCGCGCGATCTCCGCCTGCACCGCGGTGAAGTCCGTGCGCGCGACGGGATCGGCCTCGCTGCCGTCGAGCAGCGCGAAGCCCAGCGACTCACCGAACCCGAGGGCCCGTCCGTCCACCGCGAACAGGAACGAGTGCTTGTTCTGGCTGAGGAAGTAGAGGTGCGCGTGCAAGCGACTGCCGAAGTGCACACCGGCCCGCGAGTACACGTCGCGCATCTGCGTCGTCGTGTCGGGGCACACGACCTGCATCCCGCGTCGGAGCGCGAGCGCGTGGAAGTCGTCGGGACCGCCGTACCGCGCGGGAAATAGGCGTCGCAGGATTCGCGAGCGTCGCGTGGGCGCGAACTTCTGGTGGAGCACCAAGACTTGCGGACGTCCGGGAAACAGGCGCGTCGCCGCGTCCAGGATGCGCATCTCGCGCGCCCACCAACCCGGCCCGCGCTCAGTGACCGTGATCGCAACCGCGCCTGCGCCGGGATCCGGCGCCGTACGCGCGCGCGTTACACGTCCGGCTTGGACGACAGGGCAACCCGTCATCAGGAACTGGCCCGCGAGGTCGGGCAGGTTCTCGCGCAGGTACGCGAGCGTTCGCGGACAGCGCCACGACGAGTACTCGATGCGCGTGTGCATCTCGCGCATCATCTCCGCGGTTTCGGCGGACATGCGCACCTGCTTGTGTGGCTCGCCGTACAAGCCGACGCCGAACGGCAGGATCGGCACGCGGATCCGCCGCATCAGATCGAGCGTCATTTTGGGCGCGATCCGGTACTCGTCCTGGAGCGGATTCGCGCCCGCAAGTATCAGCGCGCGCGTCCCGTTGATCCGATCGATGTCCGCAGGAGCGATCTCCTGCCAGGACGAGAGGCGCACGGCGGCGGTGTGCTCGCCCAAGTGCTCCTCGATCGAATCGAGGATGAGTTGGTCGCCCACGTTGGGCTTCTTCCACGATCGCGCAGCGTCCGGCACGAGCGCCGGCGT
>JBBQCC010000236.1:0-7213 GCA_038318285.1 Planctomycetota bacterium
ATCGTGCTCGCGCGGCGTCTCGAGGATCCGCTGGAGGCCACGACGTTGCTGGGCCGGGTCGGCCTGCCGACGCTCCTCGCGGGCCTGCTCGTCCTGACGACCTTGTTCGCGTTCCTGCCGTTCGTGCGGCGCGTGCGCGCGTTGACCGCGGGCGTGCAGCGCTCGGCCGCGTCGGGCTACGCGGAGCCGGTGGCCGCGACCGGATCCGATGAGCTGAGCGACCTCGGGCGCGCGTTCGACGCCGCCGGCGCGCGCGTGCGCGGGGAAATCGATCGGCTCGAGCGCCGCGAGCGCACGCTGCGCGCGTTCGTCGAGAACACGACGCACGACGTGATGCTGCCCTTGACCGTGCTGCAAGGGCACCTCGTTGCGCTCGAACGACGCGCTGCGGCAGGGGATGTCAGCGATCCGGGCCGCGTGCGCGAGGCGCAGGAGGAAGCCCACTACCTGGGCTCGCTGCTCGAGAACTTGGGTGCGGCTGCGCGGCTCGAAGCCGACGAGATGCCGCTCGCGCGGCACCGCATCTCGCTGAACCGCCTCGTGGAGCGTGCAGTCAGCCGACAGTCGACGATCGCGCGCGGCAAGGGCATCGAACTCGTGCACGCGCTGCCCGGCGAAGAGGTCGACGTGGAGGCGGACGTGACGCTGTTCGAGCGCGCCGTCTCGAACTTGGTGCACAACGCCGTCAGCTACGGGCGTGAGGGCGGCCACGTCGCGGTCGCGCTGGAGATCGAGGGGAACCGATTCCGCGTGCGGGTGATCGACGATGGCCCGGGCGTCGGCGAGGAAGAGCTGGCGCGGCTCGCCGAGCGTTCCTACCGCACCGAAGTTGCGCGCCGCCGACATCCGACGGGCACGGGGCTGGGCCTCTCGATCGCGAAGGAAGTGTGCGATCGACACGGCTTCGAGTTCGAGCTGCGCCGGGCGGATGCCGGCGGTCTCGAAGCGATTCTGAGCGGGCCGCGCGCGGTCTGACGCGCGGAGCGAGCCTCGCGTCGAGAGCGGGATCCACCCGCTCGGGCGTGTCGGGCCGGTCGGCGGGCTTCAGCCAGCTAGGATCTGTCGCGCGCGCTTTTGGTAGCTCGACTCGAAGGACACCCGCCGGATGCCGACCTTCTTGCGCGTCGTGTCGGACTTCCACTCGCGCCGCGCAGCCGTCGCGAAACCGGGTTCGAGCGCCGCGATGCCGCCCGGGTGCGCGCCGTCGAAACCGCATAGCGCGCGGTAGTAGCCCTCTTGGCCGGCGACCTTGCGACAGCCTTCGAGCAGCCCGGCGACGATCTCGGTGCGCTGCGCGGGAGTCCAGCCCGGGAACGTCGCCAGCGTGGCGCCGAAGTCGTCGAGAAAGGGCCCGATCGGCAGCAGCAGCGCGGGCGACGTGCGCAGGCGCTTCAGCTCGCGCAGGGGGTAGTGGCGGTGCCCTTCGGCCGCGAGCAGCTCCTTGTACAGGCGCGCCGCGCGACCAAATGCACCCGAGTAGCGCTCGAAGCGCTCGCGCGCGAGATCGCTGAAACGCGCGCGGACTTCGTCGGGGACGCAGTGCGCTTCCTTCGTCCCGAGCGACTGCACGACGTCGCCCTGGTTGTGCGTCAGAACGGTCGCGAGGTCGAGCAGTCGCAGCTCGTCGCCGGCGCGAGCGCGCACGTGCTCGAACGCAGTGGCTTCGCGCGCGAGCTCGGACTCGATCGCTGCCTCACACGCCGTCGCCGCGCTGGTGTCTCCGTTGTTCCAGGCGCCGATCAGGGCGCCGCACAACACCGACAAGCGCTCGCCGTCGTGACCCGAGACCGCGCCCACGCCGGGCACGTCCACGATGCGCGCGCTGACGCCGCGGACGTTCCAGGCGCCCAGTCCGAGCGCGAACGCGTGCATCCGCGCCATCTCGTCGGCGTCCGTCTGGTCGATCCACAGCGCGCGTCGGATCTTGGCGTCCACATCGGTCGGCACGTACGTCGCGACCGTCGCGAAGTGACACGCGCACGACAGCGCGAAGTAGTCCGCGATCTGTGCCGGCGTCGGGTGCGCGGCGGACTCGAGACGCTCCGCCGCGTGCAGAATCGTCCACCAGCCGAGCGGATGGGCGCCGAGTTCGATCAGGCGACCTGGCGGCGTCGGCGGCAGCTCGGCCGCGCACGGATGCGAGCTGTCGAAGAGCCACGGCGCGGTCTGCACCACGAGGCCCTGCAGGTTGCGCGGCCCGATGAATCCGCCGAACGCGCCGCGGCCCTCGGGCGCAGTCCAGGTCGCGGTCTTGTCGTCGTGCTGCGCCATGTTCGATTCCCGCGGACCGAAGCGCGCAGCCCGGAGCCGCGCGGAACGGGGGAGAATAGCGGCGCGGATCGCGCTCTGCCTTCGGATCGCGGCCCCGACGTGTCGATTCGGCCGAGATCGGCGCACCCCGCGCCGCTATCCTCCCGCCCGCCGCCTGCGGCCCCGATGCGCGTCCTGTTCCTGACCGATTCGCTCTCCGACCTCGACGGGGTCGGGCGCTACGCCGTGCGCCTGATCCAGGCGCTGGAGCGGGCCCGGCCGGGGTTCGAGGCGCGCGTGCTGTTGGCGCGCAAGCACCGGCCCACCTCGCGCGAGGTGCCGGATCGCTGGAACGTCGAGGTCGCGCTGCCGCCCGACTATTTCTTCCACATGTCGCCCACGCGCTTCTGGGCCAACGCGGCGCTGGCGATCCCGCGTATCGCCCTGCGCGCGCGCGGCTGCGATCTCGTCCACGCGATCAAGGACTACCCGCACTCGTGGGCCGCGCTGCGCGGAGCGCGCCTCGCCGGGAAACCGATCGTCGCGACCGCGCATGGCACGTACAGCGTGCAGCCCTTGCTGACTCCGCGGCACGCCGCGCGCGCGCGGACGACGTACCGCGAACTCGACGCTCTGATCGCGGTCAGCGGTCACACCCGCAAGCGGCTCTACGAGCGCTTGGAGGAGCGCGACCTGCCGCGGTCGCGTGTCCACGTCATCCCAAACGCCGTGTCGGCAGCGCACTACGCGAAGCCGCGCCCGCTGGCGCAGCGTCCCTGGAGCGGGCATCCATTCACGCTGGCGATCGGCGAGGTCAAGGAGCGCAAGGGCCACCACCTTTCGCTGGGCGCGTTCTGCGACGCCGCGCGAACGCACGCGGACCTGCACCACATCCTGGTCGGCAACGCCGTGGGGGACGCGTACCACCGGTCGCTGATCGAAATCGCGCGCGCGGCGGGCGTCGCCGATCGCGTGCACTTCGTCGGCAACGTCGACGAGGACGAGAAGGTCGCGCTGCTCCAGAATGCGCGCGTGTTCTTGCACACGCCGGTCGACGCGGCCGATGGCGGGTTCGAAGGCTTCGGCATCGTGTACCTCGAGGCGGCCGCGTGTGGCACGCCGTCGATCGGCACGCTGGGCAGCGGCGCCGAGGACGCCATCGTCGACGGCGTCAGCGGTTTCCTCGTGGCGCAGGATCGTGCGGCCGTGCGTGTCGCGCTCGAACGCGTGCTGAGCGACGATGCCCTGCGAGAGCGTCTCGCAGAAGGTGCGCGGGCGCACGCGGCACGTTCCTCATGGGATGACAACGCGCGTGCCGTGCTCGGCGTGTACGCGCAGGTGCTCGGCGGAGGTTCGCGGACTCCTGGCGGGGCCGGGCAGTGAAGCGCCGCCTGGCCGAGATGGTCAAGAGCCGTTTCTTCCGCGAGACGGCGACGCTGCAGGTCGCCAGCGGCATCAACCAGCTCAGTCAGTTCGCGTCGACGGTCGTGCTCGCGTTTCTTCTGGGCGCGAAGGGGCAAGGAGCGCTCGTGCTCGCGATCTCGCTGCAAGGGCTGCTGCATTTCTTGATCAATACCGGCGTCGTGCCGGCGACGATCAGCCAGATCGCGGCCGCGCACGTGCGCGGCAACCAAGAGAAGACGGCCGGATGGATCGCGTTCGTCGCGAAGTCCGGGCTCATCCTGTGCACGGCCATCCTGGTCATCGGATGGTTCGCGCTGCCCTGGTTCGGGGAGGTCTTCTATGACTCGCACGAGGTCGGCGTGTGGGCGCTGCTCCTATGCCTCGAACCGCTCTTCGACCTGCCGCGCACGGTCGGTGCGGTCGCGTTCCAGGGCACGCGGCGCATGCGCGCGCTGGCGCAGGTCGAGAACGCCGACGAGGTCGTGCGTTTTTTCCTGGTCGTGGTCGGCGCCGTCATCACCGGTTCGGCACTGGGCGCTGTGATCGGCATGGTCGTCTCGGCGATCTTCGGCTCCATCCTGGCGATCGAGCAGTACTCGCTGGCGCGGCACGACGGTGGCCCGCCGCTGCCCGGTTTGCGCGAGATCGTCGTGCGCATGCGCGAGGTACCGTTGTGGCGCGGCATGCGGCTCGGCATCCGCGTCGGGCTGCTCAAGAACGGAACGGCGCTGTTCTTGAACATCTTCCCGCGCCTGATCATCGGCAAGGTTGTCGGCACCGAGTGGGTCAGCTACTTCCACATCGCGCAGCGCATCCTGTCGATCCCGACGCTGCCGATGCCGGCCGTCGCGCGCACGGCCCTGCCGGCGCTCGCGGAGCTCGCGGGCAAGAAGGACTGGGTCGGCCTGCGTCGACTGTTCAACCGCGTGACGCTCCTGACGGGTTTCAGCATCGCGTTCGCGATCCTCGCTGCGGTGCTGGCGATCCCGTACGTCGTCGGCGCGATCTTCCCAGCGGACTATGCGGTCCCGGTGTACCACTACGCCTGGATCCTGGCCTTGGGCTTCGTGCCCTACGCGTTCGCCGCGGCGATCGACTCCGTGTACATCGCGACGAATCAGGTCAAAGCGTGGCTGTGGCTCACGGTCCTCGGCGCGGCGATCACGATTCCGCTGAACGTGTGGCTGATCGCGGCCGTGCCCTACACAGGGGTCGCGTGGGGCCTCGCGCTGTACCAGTCGTGGGTCCTGGTCCACGTGGGTTACATCTACTGGTTCATGTACCGATCGGGCCGAGGCGGCTTCGGCGTTCCGAGCGCTCGCGACGAGCGGGACGCGCACATCCTGGAAGCAGCGGCGATCGACGTCGCCGGCCGCGAGAGCGGCGTGCGCGAATGAAGGGCCCGCGCGCATGAAACCGCTCCGCATTCTGTTCCTGAACGACCTCTCCGATCCGCGCATCGGGTCGTCGATCCGGCAGATGTACCAGCTCGGTGCCGCGCTCCGTGCGGAGGGACACGCGACGGAACTCGTCACGGCCGTCGAGGATCGCGAAGCGGCGACGCCGACCGAGATCGAGGGCATGCGCGTGCACCGCCTGTTCAGCGACGCGACGCCGCGTTGGCGCGGTTGGACTTCGGTCGCCGAGAGGCCGCTGCACGCCGAATTCGCGCGCGTTCTGGCCGAGTTCCGGCCCGACGTCGTGCACAGCCACCTGATCCACGCACACCTCGGCTACGCGTCGCTGACGAAGGCGCGCGAAGCTGGCGTCGCGGTCGTTTACACGGCGCACGACGTCATGACGTTCTGCTACCAGAAGCTGACGTGTTTCCACGGCGGCGAAGCAGCGGGCGGTTTGGAGCGCGACTACGCCGCGTACTGGCGCAAATGCATTCCGTGTCAGCGCCTGCGCTACAACCCCTGGCGCAACGCGGCGATCCGGCGCGTGCTGGCGCGCGATGTGCACCGTTTCACGGTCGTCTCGGACGAACTGGGCACGGCGATCCGGGCGAACGGGATCCGCGTGGACCGCACCGTGCACAACGCCGTGCGCCTGCAGGACGCGTTGCCGACCGAGGCCGAGGTCGCGTCGTTCCGCGCGCGTTTCGGCTTGGAGGGCGCGCTCGTCATCGCGATCGGCGGTCGCCTCCACGAGCAGAAGGGCGTCGGCCAATTGCTGTCGATGCTGGCGCTGCTCGCGCCGCGCTTTCCGACGCTGCGCCTACTCGTCATGGGCCGTCGCGAGATCTATCAGCGCGAGTTCGAGGCGCGTGCGCGCGCGCTGGGCGTCGCCGATCGCATCGTGCCGACCGGTTGGCTCGACGGCGCCGAACTGCAGGCCGCGTACGCCGCCACGGACGTGTTCGTCACGCCCTCGATCTGCTTCGACACGTTCGGGCTCGTGAACCTCGAGGCGATGGAGCACGGCAAGCCCGTGGTCGCGACGGTCTTCGGCGGGAGCCCCGAGGTCGTCCAGGACGGCACGACGGGCTACGTGGCCAACCCGTTCGACTTGGAAGCCTTTTCGGGGGCGATCGCGCGCCTCCTGGCCGACCCGAAGTTGCGGCGCGAACTCGGTACAGCCGGGCGCGCGCGCCTGGAAGCGCACTTCACGGTGCCGCGGCTGGCTGGCGACTTCCTGGACGAGTACGCGCACGCGCTGCGGCTCGCCGGTGGCCGGGGTGAATCGTCCGACAAGGTCACGTGAAGGTCTCCGAAGACGGAAGTCCGCCTCGGGGAAGGCTTTGCGGTAACCTTCCGCGCGGGGTAGAGTTTGGGAGCGAAGCGCTTCCCGCCCGGCCGACGAAGAGGCTCAGGGGACGCGTCGCCGATGGGTAGCGCGACCTTCTCCGCGAGCCCTTCGACAGGCCTCTCGATCCACCGAATCCGCCAGCGCTGCATCGCGATCGTCGCCCGACGACGCGCGCTGCCACCTCCACCGCGACCCACACCTTCCGATGCGCAAGACCCTGCTGACCTACGTGAAGCCCCACGTCCAGGAAGACCCCCTGGCGATGGTGCTCGGGATCACCTACCTCGGCGCGAGCCTCGAGAAGGCGAACATCCCGGTCGAGCTGTGCGACGAGCGCATCGTCAACGACGCCTACATGCGCGAGGCGATCGAGCGCAACGACGTCATCGGCTTCGACGCGCTGACTCCGAACATCCGCCGCGCGATCGCTTGGGCCAAGTACGCGAAGAGCCGCGGCAAGGTCACGATCATGGGCGGCCCGCACGCGTCCGTGGACCAGGGCATCTTCCTCGACAGCGGCCACTTCGACTTCGTGCTGAAGGGCGAGGCCGAGGAGACGCTGCCGCAGTTCCTGCAGGCGTTCGAAGGCGACGACTGGAACGCGATGGCAGAGGTCCCGGGCCTCGCCGCGATGCGCAAGGGCGAGCTGGCGATCGACAACCAAGCTCCGCCGCTGATCAAGAAGCTCGACGAGCTGCCGCTGCCGGCGCGGCACCTCCTGCCGATGGACCGCTACTTCGCGCTGAACCCGGAGAAGCTCGTCTACATCTTCACGACGCGGGGATGCCCCTTCAAATGCATCTTCTGC
>JBBQCC010000237.1:0-7161 GCA_038318285.1 Planctomycetota bacterium
CGGCTACGCCACGAACCCTGTCGCCGACTTCCTCGCGATTGCACTCCTCGGATTCACTTGGATCGGGCTGCGGCGGGTCACCTGACGCGTTTCGGCGGACGGACGAGCAAGCGGCTCGATCAGAGTGGAATTCCAGCCTCCCAGAAGAACAGCACTCGCAGTACTCGTTCCGTTTCCCCGCGTTCGATGCATTCGATGGCCTTGAGCCCGCCGAGCGCCTCGTTCGGCGTCACGAGCCAAGTGCCGACGTAGTCGGCCTGCACGACGCGCTCGCAGGCTGCCACGACGGCCCTCAGCTGGCTCAGTGATCTTGCGCCCGCAGTGCTGGGCTGCGACCCACTCTCCCAACCCGCGACCGTTCGCTCCGAGACACCCGCGATCCGCGCGAAGACGGGGCGTGTCATTCCGAGCTGCTCACGAAGGCTGCGCGCGGTGACCTTCGACGCAGCGGGCACCGGGGCCTGCGCCAGGTGCTGTGCGCGCACAGGATCCAACTTGCGTGTAATCCGGGTGGAGGTACGGGTGGTCTTGCGGGTGGTCTTGCGGCGGGGTTTGGCGGACATGAACTCTCCTGGCTCCTCGAATCATCGTCCCGGAGGCCGGGCGGTGCCAAGTGTTTCGCAGAATTATACCTGCAAAAACGCAGGTAACGGTACGTGCAGTAGCTCCGGGGGGTATTCACTGCAGCCCGTGAGCTTCCAGGCGACTCCCAGGGTCGAGTGCATCCACATGAACGACGAGGTTCACGGCGCGAGCCACCGCCGCCGAGGGGACACGCAACGCTTCGATCCCTCTCTCGATCGCTGCCTGGCCGAAGCTCTGGGTGATGCACTCCAGCCCCGATTCGTTGTCGGCCTGCCAGTCCGAGTTGGCCCAGAGCCGGACCTCGTTCCCAAGCCGATCGATCACGGAATCTTCGGTCAAGTCGAGAACGCGCAAGAGGTCGATGCGCCCCCAAGCGATGACGGCGGGAAGCGCGAAGTGCACGGGAGTGCGGTGCCGCCGGGCATGCGCAAGTTGCTCGGAGAGAGCGGCTTCCGGCGTCTCGGACAGGTACACCACGCGTGCTCCGGGAGGATTCCAACGACCGCCGTGGCGGCTGGCTCCCTCGCCGTCGAAGAGCGTGTGCGAGCGCGCCCAAGCAGGGCTCGTCGCGCGGTACGCGATGCAGGAGAGTGGGCGAGACAGCTCGAGTGCCCCTTCGAGACGGCGAGTCAAGTCGTCTGCGAGGGAATGACGGCGTAGCGGAGGGTGCGGGACCACGGCGAGCCCCCGACGATCAGGACGCGCCAGCGATCGCCGCCAGGAACGCTTCGCCCAGGTCCGCCGCCTTCTTGTCGCCGACGCCCTTGATCGCGAGCAGGGCCGCGATCGTCGTCGGCTTCTTGGCGGACATCTCGGCCAGCGTGCGGTCGTTGAAGATCAGGTAGGGGGGCACGCCGCGTTCCTTCGCGAGCGTGCGGCGCAGCTCGCGCAACACGTTGAACAGGTTCTCGTCGACGTTCGCGCCGACCTCGGCGAGGGCAGCGGACCGCGCGGCGCTCGCGGCGCGCTTCGAACTCGAACTGGTCGGTCGCGCCGGCACGTAAAGCGTCACCGGGATGCGCGCGTGCATCGCTTCGACGCCGCTCTTCGACAGGAACAAGGTCGGGAACTCGCCGTCCGCGACGCGCAAGTGTCCTTGCCCGACGAGCTGGTCGATCCACGAGCGCACGTCGGCCAGCGGCGTGCCCTTCAGCAGGCCGTACACGGACAAGAGATCGTGACCCGTCTGACGGATGCGCGCCGTCTCCGCGCCGCGCAGCACATCGGCGACGTGCGCGGCGCCATAGCGCTGGCCCGTTTTCACGACCGCCGACAGGATCTTCTGCGCGATGACCTCGCCGCCCTCGACGTGCGCGATCTCGCCCAAGCACACGTCGCACGCGCCGCAACCCGCCGCCGGAACCGGCAATTCTTGCCCGAAGTACTGGGCCAGCGTCTTGTGCCGACACACCGCGCCCGTCGCCAGGCTCCAGACGTGGCCGAGCCGTTCGAGCTGTGCGTCGAGGTCGGATCCGGCGTTGCCGTTGCCCCCGGGGCGCGCATCGCGAGCGCTCATCTCCATGAGCGTCTTCCAGCCGTGGAAGTCCGCGCCCGAGTAGTAGAGGACGCACTCGGCCGGCATCCCGTCGCGGCCCGCGCGACCCGTCTCTTGGCTGTACTGCTCGACGCCCTTCGGCAGGCTGGCGTGTACGACGAAGCGCACATCGCTGCGGTCGATGCCCATGCCGAACGCGACGGTCGCGACGACGACGTCGAGGTCCTCGTTCAGGAACGCGCGCTGCACACGCGTGCGATCGCCGCCGTCCATACCGGCGTGATATCCGGCGCAGCGCACGCCGCGCGCTTTCAGGGAGGCACTCAGGTCGTCCACGTCCGCACGCCGCAGGCAGTACACGATGCCCGCGGAACCGGCGTGACGCGTGACGACGCTCATCACCTGCTCGACGAGATCGCGCCGCGGCAACACGCGGTAGATCAGGTTCGGCCGATCGAAGCCGCCGACGAGCACGAGCGGGTCGACGAGGTTCAGGTTGCGCACGATGTCGGCGCGCACCTCGGGCGTCGCCGTCGCCGTCAACGCCAGGATCGGCACGTGCGGTGAACGTCGGCGCACTTCACCGACGAGCCGGTACTCGGGCCGGAAATCGTGACCCCAGTGGCTGATGCAGTGCGCTTCGTCGACCGCCAGCGCCGTCATGCCGCTGCGCTCGAGCCATGACAGGAAACCGTCGGCGGCGAGTCGCTCGGGCGCGACGTACAGGATCTTCAGCTCGCCGCGCGCGAGCAGTCCCTCGACGCGCCGTCGTTCGTCGGGCGACTGCGAGCTGGACAGCTGCGCCGCGGCCACGCCGTTTTCGAGGAGGCCCGCGACCTGATCCTCCATGAGAGCGATGAGCGGGCTGACGACGACCGTCAGGCCGTCGCGCACGAGTGCGGGGGCCTGGAAGCACAGGCTCTTGCCGCCGCCGGTCGGCATGACGATCACGACGTCGCGACCGGCCAGAGCTCCGCGGATGGCCTGCTCCTGGAGCGGCCGCAGCACGTCGAACCCGAACGCGTGACGGACGGCGTCGGCGACGGCTTCGAAGGTCGGAGGCGGACCCGCGGGAGGGCGGGATGCGGCGGGTGAGCGCGGACCGGACGCCCAGGTCTCCTCGGCCCACAGCGAATCCGTTCCTGCTTCGTACTCGTCCACGTGGCCTCGGGACCGATTGGAACGAGAAGCGCGCGCGGATCAAGGGTGCGCGCGGCAATCGTGGGTGCGCGCTGCCCGTCTGGGTGTCGATCCCCGCGCCCGACGAGTCGGCGTCGCGGCGCGCGGCCCGTCCCAGCGTCCTTCGCCGAGAGCGCGCTGCACGGATTCCCTGCTTCGCGCGACGGGCTCAGCCGCCGGCGGGGACGCGCTCGACCTTCTCAGCCGGCGCCTTCTTCGTGCCGGGCTTCGACTTCCCGACCTTGCCCTTCGGGGCCGGCGCGGCCGCCGCAGCCGCTTCGACCTTCTTCGCCAGCGCGGGCACGTCGATCGCGATCGCTTCGGCCGGCAGCGTCGGATCCGCGGCGCGCCAGGCCTCGACGGCCAGCGCCCACAACCCGCACGTGCCCTCGAGCGTCGTGTGCAGGTTGTCCGCCTGCAGGAGACGTGACTTCGAGCCCTTCCCGTAGGTCGTACCGCCGACGGTGAACTCCTCGTCGGCGATCACCTTGCGCAGCATTTCGGCCATCGGCACGACGACGACGTTCTTGTGCTCCTTGGCCCAGGCGTAGACGCGCTTGTTCATCGCCGACAGCGCCTCGGAGGGCGGGATCGACGACTTGGGCAAGTACATCGGGCTCGTGCCCGCGCCGTGGAAGTCGGGCAGGTCGCCGACGAGAACGGGACACGTGAAGCCCTCGAGCAATTTCAGCCCCGCATCCAAGCGATCGGCGCGGCTCGAATCGCTGCCCGGTCCGTACCCGAGCCAGAACAGGTAGTCGATCGCGACGAGTGCGGTGGGTTTGGCGGCCTTCGCGGCGGCGGCGGAGCGCTTCGCGATCGGCTCGGCGGAGGAGAAGAAGTTGAAGTCGGCGCCGTTGTGCGGCTCGTCGTGCGGCGCGAGGATCGACGCGTTCACGATCTGTGCGAGCTGGACCTTCGACTGTTCTCCGGCGAACGCATTCGCCGTGGGATCGAGGCCGATGCCGGCGGAGACGCTCGCGCCGATGACCGCGAGGTGCTTCAACGCGGGCACGGCCGCGACAGCCTTCGGCGCGGATTCCGTCTCAAGGACGGTGCGCGCGATCGGTTGGAAGGTGGCGGCGAGGAGCAGCGGAAGAAGGAGGTGGAAGGCCTGCATGGTTGGTGGAGGCTAACCGTCTCTCCCCGCGTGCGGCAACTCGCGCCGCCAGGCCTTACTCGGGCGCGACGCGGACCGCGGAGTTGGCCCTTTTTCCCTGGAAGTGGATCATGGGGCCACCGGGCATGGACCTTCCCGATCCCGATCCGCCGCGTGCCGACTGCCCGCCGTTCGACGAACTCGTCGCACAGTCGCGCGATTCGCACGGCCCCGGAGAGGCGGCGCGCATCGAAGCGCACGTCGTGCGCTGTGCGGAATGCGCGGCCGCCCTCGCCGCGATCCGGTTGGACGCCGAACTCGAGGCCAGCGTGCAGCGCGCCTTCGCCGCGGACGCGGGCCAGCCGACCGCGCGTTCGCCCACCGTGCCCGGCTACACGCTGGAGTGCGAACTCGGCCGCGGCGGTATGGGCGTGGTGTTCGCCGCCGTGCAGCGCACCTCGGGCCGCCGCGTCGCGATCAAGGTCGTGCGTGGCGCGGGTTGGGTCGGCGAAACGGCGCTGCGCTCGTTCCGGCGCGAGATCGCGGTGCTCGCGCGCCTTTCGCATCCCTGCATCGCCGCGTTGTACGACGCGGGGAAGACGGAGGACGGCGAACAGTTCTTCGCGATGGAGCTCGTCGAGGGGCGCACGCTGCTGCGCGACGTGGAAGCGCGCGGCCTCGCGCGGCGCGAGCGTCTCGCGCTGTTCGCGAAGGTCTGTGACGCGATCCAGCACGCGCACGCGCACGGCGTCGTGCATCGCGACCTGAAGCCTTCGAACGTGCTCGTGGACGCGCGCGGGGAACCGCGCGTGCTCGACTTCGGCCTCGCGAAGTTCGTCGAAGAGGACCGGGCGTTCACGACCGCCGTCAGCGAACCCGGTGCGATCCGCGGCACGATCGCCTACATGAGCCCCGAGCAGGCGCGCGGCGACGGGGCCGCGGTCGGGCCTTCGAGCGACGTTTACGCGCTCGGCGTCGTGCTGTACGAGCTGCTCACGAACGCCCTGCCGAGCGACGTCTCGCGCGTCAGCCTGCCCGAGGCCGTGCGCGTGATCTGCGAGGATCCGCCGCGACGGCCGAGCGCCGTGGATCCCACGTTGCGCGGCGATCTCGAGACGATCGTGCTGCGGGCGCTGGAGAAGGAACCGCAGCGCCGGTACGCGAGTGCCTACGCGCTCGGCGAGGACGTGCGGCGATTCCTGGCCGACGAGGTCATCCTGGCGCGGCCGCCCAGCTCCGCCTATCAACTGCGCAAGCTCGTCGTCCGTCACAAGCTCGCGTTCGGAGCGGCCGCGGTGGTGTTCGTCATCGCGGTGGGATCCGCGATCGCACTGGGTTCGATGTACGCGACCTCAGAGCGGGAGCGTGCCGCTGCCGAGGTCGCGCGCAGCCGCGAGTCCGAGGCGCGCGGCGTCGCCGAGGAGCAGCGCAGCGCGGCTCAGGCGCAGACGCTCCTCGCCGAGAGGAGCCGCGCGCAGGCGGTGGAGCAGGAAGCGCGCAAGCAGAGCACGCTCGATTTCTTCACCGAGATGATCGGCCGCGCCCGTAACGACGAGGACGGTCCCGACGTGAAGGTGGTCGACGTCGTTGCGAACGCTGGCCGCGACCTCGAGTCGCGCACCGACCTGGCCCCCGGCATCGCGGCCGTCATCGCGCTGAACATCGCCAGCGTCGAGAACTCGCTCGAGCGTCCAGCGCGTGCCGAGGAGCTGCTGCGCTTCGCGATCCAGCGACGCGCGGCGGAGGGGAATCCGCCCGACGGGGACGATGTGTTCATGCAGGTCCAACTCGCGAACGTGCTCGAGAGCCTCGGGCGACCGAGCGAGGCCGCGGCGTCGATCGATCGAGCCGAGGAGCTCCTCGCGGTCGTCGCCGACGTCCCGCCGCGCATCCCGATCCAGGTGGCGAACTACCGCGCGTTGGCGTTGATGCGCGCGGGCGACTTCGCCGGCGCGGAAGCGCTCCTGCGCCAGACGCTCGCACAGGCGGAGTCCGTGCTCGGTCCTTCGGCTCAGGACACCTTGAACGCGCTCTCGCGTCTCGTCGTCCTGCTGAACAGCACGGGTCAGTCGAAGGAGGCGGGTCCGCTCATCGAAGAGCTCGTCGTACGCGAGGAGCGCGCCTCGGGCCCCGATCATCCGAACACCCTGAGCGCGAAGAACAATCTGGCCCTCCACTACCTGGACGTGGAGCGCTACGAGGAAGCGCGAGCGCTGTTCGAGACGACTCTGGCCGCGATGGAAGCGCGCCTCGGCCCGACGAACCAGACCGTCCTGACGACGACGAACAACTTAGCGGGCGCCTACTCCCGCTTGGGCGAGTTGGATCGCGCGCTCGCGATCTGGCTCGAGCTCCTGCCGCGGTTGGAGGCACACCCGGATCCGACTGCGCTGACCACCTTGAACGTGAGGCAGAACATCGGCTCGACGCTCTACAAGCTGCGTCGGTACGACGAAGCGCTGGAGAGCCAGCGCGCGCTCGTCGCGCGCTGCGCGGAAGTCCTGCCGACCGGACACCAGCTCGCCGTGGTGTCGCGCACATCACTGGCCAAGATCCTGATCACGCTGCAGTCCTACGACGAGGCCAAGGAGATCCTCACCGGGGCGCTGGAGGACCTGCGCGCGATGCACGGCCCCAATCCGTCCTGGACGCGCAATGCCGCCAGCCTGCTGATCACCGCGTACGAGCGCTCCGGCGAACCCGAGAAGGCCGAGCCCTATCGCGAACTCGCGAAGACCGGCGTGGCGCAGTGAGGTCGAAAACCCCGTACGGAGCCAGGTAAGTTCGGACGGGGTTTCTGCGA
>JBBQCC010000238.1:0-7156 GCA_038318285.1 Planctomycetota bacterium
TCGCCATGGACTCCTTCACGGCGCGCAAGATGGTCGGTGACGTGCGCACCAACGTGATGATGCCGGCCATCGTCACCGCACCGGCACCGATGTAGCGGACGTACGCTTCGTAGAACTTGCGCGGACCCGAGGCTCCGGCGATCCACTCGGCGCTGCGGCCCAGCTTCGTCAGGTCGGCCGCGACGGTCGCGTCACCGACGAGCAGCGTCAGCAGCGGGATCAGCACGATCCACGACAGGATCGCGCCCGAGACCATGATCCCGCCGACCTTCGGCCCGAGGATGTAGCCGACACCCAGGTACTCCGACGTGGGCTCGCCCGCGACCGTCGCGTTCGGCAGCACCGAAGTCTTCGCGCTGATGAAGGTCGGCGACTCCGTCCAGAGGGCGAAGACCTTCATCAGGACGTTGTAGACGACGCCCAAACCGACGCCCTGGAACACGACCTTGGCCATGCTCCCGCCCTTTTCGCCGGCGATCAGCACGTCCGCGCAGGCGGTGCCTTCCGGGTAGGGCAACGTGCCGTGCTCGGCGACGATCAGCGATCTCCGCAGCGGCACCATGAACAGCACGCCGAGGATGCCGCCGCATGCCGCGAGCGTCATGATCGTGAAGTAGTTGAAGTACTCCTGACCGTGCGCGCCGGGCGAGAGGAATAGCATCGCCGGGATCGTGAAGGCGACACCGGCTGCGACGCTCTCACCGGCCGAGCCGATCGTCTGGACGATGTTGTTCTCGAGGATCGTCGCGCGCCCGAACGAGCGCAGCAGACTGATCGACAGCACGGCGATCGGGATCGACGCCGACACGGTCAGCCCGGCCTTCAAGGCCAAGTACACCGTCGACGCTCCGAAAAGGATCCCGAAGATCGCGCCGAAGATCACCGCTTTGGGCGTGAACTCGGCGATCTCCTGGTCCGCGGGAATGTAGGGCTTGTGCTCGGCGCCGCTCTGCGGAACCGACGGGGGGGGCGATTCGTGACCCAAGCTGGAACTCCGAGGCCTCGCGAACGCGTCGCGAAGGGCCGGCGGATGCTAGCCAGACCTCGACATCGGAATCCAGGACGGTGTTCGGTCGTTGGCGCGCCGGAAGACGGCGCGGGCCGATCCACGGCCCACCGGATGGCCCCGGCTCGGCAGTCATCGAGGAACGCCCGCGGTGCAGGTTCCGCGCGCATCCTCGCTCGAGCCGCTCACACAGGACCGCGCCAAGTCTGGAATTTGATCCGTATGGTGTCTGACACCGTACGGATCAACCCGCGCGTTCGTACGGGTGCTCGCCGGTGCGAACTTCCGAGCCGTCGCTCGAAATCCAGCGCACGTTCGTCTCCTCGCGCGTCTCGATGTGGACGGAACTCCCCCACAGTCGAGCCAGACTCTTCAGCGTCTCGGCGGCGTGCGACAGCTGGAGGTCGCGGCCGTCGTGGTGGTGGCGCAGGACCAGTTCGCCGCGGCCTTCGCGGTCGTCGTCCACGAGTTCGATCTGCGGCAGTCCGCCCCACGACAGGTCCTGCAGCAGGCGATCCTTCACGGCCTTCGTCTCGCGGTCCGTCACCTCCGTGCGACCCGTGCGACCGTTCTGGCCGAACAGAAAGAGAGCGTTCCGCGCCACGAAGTCGTCGTCGACCATCTCGTCCACGAACGACGCGTCGTTGTGCACACGGCGCAGGCGGAAGAGGTCGAGCCCGCGACGCTCGGCCGTGCGGAACATCTCGATGCCCAGCTTGTACGGGTTCAACTGACCAGGCGACGTCGCGGTCGCGCCGCTGTGGCAGTCGGCGAACTCCACGACTTCGCTGGCGTCGAGCACGCCGCCGGTCAGGATCCGGCTGTGCCAGAAACTGGCCCAGCCCTCGTTCATGATCTTCGTCATGCGCTGGGGCAGGAAGTAGTAGGCCTCCGCGCGCACGATGCGCAGCAGTTCGCGCTGCCACTCGACCAGCGGCGCACGCTCGGCCAGGAAGCCCAGTACGTCGAAGGTCGGCGGACGTCCTGATGTGGACGTCAGCGCGCGCTCGCGCACGGATTCGAACGACGCGCCCGAGGCCGTTGCGACCTCGCGCGCGGTTTCGGCGCGCACTTTCATGTGCTCGCGCAGCGGTAGGAACGGGTCGAGCAGGTTGTCGAGGACCAGCACCTGGTCGAGGAAGGCTTCGACCGCGTCCTGACCGTGCAAGTCGATCGCGCGTCGGATGCGCGTGCCGTGGTCGGCCATCCGATCGAGCATGCGTTTGTCGGTCGGCTGAAACCACACGTTGTGCCGGAAGAAGTCGGCGTGGCCGAGCACGTGCGCCATGACGAGCTTCTGCTCCATGTCGCTGTTCGTGCGCACCAGCCAGGCGTACGCCGGGTCGGTGTTGATCACGAGCTCGTAGATGCGCGACAGGCCGTACTGGCGCCCCTTGTCGAGGCGCTCGAAGTCCATGCCGAAACGCCATGACGGGTAGCGCACAGGGAATCCGCCGTATGCCGCCAGAGCGTTCACGTCGCGCGCGTCCACCATTTCGAACGCGACGTCACCCGGGTCGAGACCGGCTGCGCGCGCGATGCGCTCGATGCGCGTCGCCTCGTGACGCAGCATCGGGGACAGTTGCGCGCGCGTCGTCATCAGCGCCCTTTCCCGAGGAACGATCGGATCGCGTCGGCGATCCCGTCGCGGTCGTTGACGCTGACCGTGACGAGCTTCTCTTCACCCTCGAGCCCGGTGTCGAGGTCCTTCTTGAACTGGCCCGAGCCGTAGGCGCTCTTGACCTGCCCGTAGCAGAACTGGTTCACACGCGGCAACAGCTCGTCGCGCAGGATGGCGACGCAGCGCTCGGTGTCGCGCGCCGACCAGTTGTCGCCGTCGGAATAGTGGAACGGGTAGAGGTTCCAGTCCTCGGGTCGGTACTTGTCGCGCACGAGCTGCAGCAAGAGCTCGTAGGCCGAGCTGATCTTCGTGCCGCCGGATTCCCGCAGGGAGAAGAAGCTCTGCTGGTCGACGATCTTCGCAACCGCGTCGTGCACGATGTAGACGACCTCGAGGTTCTGGTACTGGCTGCGCAGCCACGTGTCGATCCAGAACGCTTTGATGCGCACGACGTCCTTCTGCTCGCGGCCCATCGAGCCGGACACGTCCATGACGTGGAAGATGACGGCCGACGAATCCGGCTTCGGAGCGCGCTTCTTCCAGCGGAAACGCTCGTCCTCCGGCATCGGAATCACTTCCGGTTGGCGCGGATCGAACACGCCCTCCGCGATCGTGCGTCGCAGTGCGTTCTTGAACGTGCGGCGGAAGTGTCGCAGCGATTTCGGGCCCGTGTCACGCACGCCCGAGTAGCGTCCGCCATCGGCGATCAGCGCCTTGTCGCCGCGCGGCTCGATGCAGGGCAGTTCGAGTTCCTGGCCCAGCATCTGCGCCAGCTCCTCGAGTTCGACGTCGACCTCCAGCACGTGCTGGCCGGCCTCCTCGCCCGCGCCTCCCGCGCCTTCACCGTCCTTCGGATCGCCCTCGACCGGTTGCCCCTTCTCGCCCGGCCCCTGACCAACACCCGATTTGCCGTTGTCGCCGAAGTGGAAGCGCGGCAATTCGATCTGTGGGATCGGGATCGTCACGGTGTGTTCGCCGCGTCGCCCGAGCAGCTCACTCGTCGAGAGGTACTTGCGCAGGTCCGCACGCAATCGCCCGCGGACGATCTCGCGGAAGCGCGCACGGTCGCGTTCGATGCGGTGCATGGCGCGCCTCCTACGCGGCCTCCGCTCCCGGACGCTTCGCCTCGCCGCGCGCGAAGATGCCGGCGACGTGCTGCAACACCTCGTCGGCCGACACTTCGTCGTACCCGAACTCGCGCATCAGACGCCCGCGGATCAGGCCGATCTTCTCCAGCGCGTCGGGATCGACCACCGTCGACACGAGGCTCGTCAGCTGGATCGTGTCACGGCGGTCCTCGAAGGCCTTCAGCTCGAGCGCGCGCACGAGCCGCGCGTTCTCGCGGTAGTCGAACGTGCGTCCCTCCGAATGGCAGGCGCTGACGTAGTTCATCAGCTCGTGACGGAAGTCGCCCTTGCGCGACTCGGGGATCTCGATCTTCTCCTCGATCGCCCGCATGACCCGTTCGTCGGGATCGGACAGCTTGCCCTGATTGTCGACGACCTTCTCGCGCGTGACGTAGGCCTTCACGTTGTCGAGGTATTTGCCGCACAAGCGGTCGATCGCATCGCGATCCGCGGTGATCGCGCTCTGCACTTCGCGCTTGATGATCTCCTCGTACTCTTCTCGAGCCAGGGACACGAGCTGCACGTAGCGCTTGCGTGTCTCCTCGTTCGAAACGAGCGAATGGTGACGCAGTCCGCGCTCGATCTCCTCCAGGACATCCAGCGCACCGACGCAGGGCTTGTCGCCCGCGAGGCACGTCGCGATGCGGTCCTGCACGTAACGCGGGCTGATCCCCGCCAGGCCCTCGCGCGGCGCGAGGTCCTTGAGGTCCGCGACCTGCTCGCGCGTGAAGCCGGGCACGTCCTGTCCGTCGTACAGGCGTGCTTTTTGGAGCAGCGTGAGGCTCGGGTGCGTCGGGTCTTCCAGTCGCGTCAACACGGCCCAGAGCGACGCGACCTCGAGCGTGTGCGGCGCGATCGTGCGTCCCTGCACGCGGCGGCGCGCGAACTGGCGGCGGTAGATCTCGACCTCGTCGCGCACCGACAGGTTGTAGGGCACGTCGATCTTGATCGTGCGATCGCGGAACGCCTCCATCAGATCGTTCGCGGCGAGCTTCTTGTACTCGGGTTCGTTCGTGTGCCCGAGGATGACCTCGTCGATGGACGTCTGCGCGAACTTGCGCGGCTTGATCGCGTGCTCCTGCGTTGCGCCCAGCAGGTCGTAAAGGAACGCGACGTCGAGCTTCAGCACCTCGACGAACTCCAGCAAGCCGCGGTTCGCGACGTTGAACTCGCCGTCGAAGTTGAACGCGCGCGGGTCGCTGTCCGATCCGAACTCGGCGATCTTGCGGTAGTTCAGGTCGCCCGTGAGCTCGGTCGAGTCCTGGTTCTTCTCGTCCTTGGGCTGGAACGTGCCGATGCCGCAGCGGTCCTTCTCCGACAGCAGCATGCGCCGCACGCGCACGTGCCCGACGACCTTCTTCCAGTCGCCCGCGTACCGGTCCATCAGCACGCGGAAGTAGTAACGGCCGACCGGGTCCAACTCGCCCTCGATCTGGATGCGGTAGTCGCGACGCAGGTGCTTGTTGAGCTGCTCTTCCAGCGTGGCGCGCGCCTCGCGTGGCACGAGCAGCAGCGGGTCCTGGTTCATCGGCGAGGGGACGATCTCGCCGTCGATATCCCACGAGAACGTGTAGAGCGCGCCCTCGTCCGTGCGCGAGTAATCCTCCAGACCGCGCTTCAGGATGCGCGCGATCGTGCTCTTCGCAGAACCGACGGGACCGTGCAGCAGCACGACGCGCCGTTCGGGGCCCAGGCCGCGCGCTCCGGCGCGGATCGTCTGGACCAGCCGCGCCAGGGGTTCGTCCAGGCCGTACACCGCGTCCGATCCGTCCGCGAACGGGTCGTCGAAGATGCGCCAGCGGCGCACGCCGGTCTGGTCGGATCGCACCGACCCGTGGCTCTCGATCATGTCGAGCAGCCGCTGCCAAGCGTTGCGCGCGACCTGTGGACGCTCCTCGACGAGAGCCAGATAGTCTTCGAACGACCCCTGCCAGACGAGGGCGGCATGGTTCGCCGCGGACAGCTTGCCATCGACGAGATCGAGGAAATTGCGGGGCGCTTCGTTCATGACGGCCGCTCTACCGGTCGGGTTTTGGGGCACGGCGCGGCGGAGGAGGCGCGCCCTACGGGATGTCGGACTACGAGCCTTTCGGCGCGTGGATCCGGGTTCTGGAGCTGCACCGCTGCCACGGCGCGATTCCTCCGTTCTCCACCTCTTCCGTAGCCCTCTCGGAATCGCTTTCCCAGCTCGCACGCGCGTCCGCTGCGCCGAGCAGTCCTGCGCTGAGCAGTCTGCGGTGCCGCGACGCGGAGGCTCTGCTACGCTTCGCAGCCGTGAAGCCCAGCGCGCGCATCGTGATCCTCGCTCTCTTCCTCGCCCTGTGCTCCGCGGGATGCCCCGACGGCGCCGCGTCGAGCACGGCACCCGCTTTCGACGCCGAGCGCGCCTGGAAGGACCTCGTGCACCAAGTCGAGATCGGGCCGCGTCCGTCGGGAACGCCCGCGAACGAAACCTGCCGCGCCTGGATCGAGACCGAGCTGCGCGGCATGGGCCTCGAACCGGTCCGCGAGACCTTCCGCGAGAAGACCCCCGCGGGCGAGATCGAGTTCGCGAACGTCCGCGCGGAACTCGCCGGCACGGACACGAAGGCCGGGTGGATCTGCCTCGGCTCGCACTTCGATACGAAGCGCATGCCGTTCCCCTTCCTGGGCGCAAACGACGGCGGGTCGAGCACGGCGGTGCTGCTCGAAGTCGCGCGCGTGATCGCCAAGGGCCCCAAGCGCGCGTTCGGCTACCGGTTCGTGTTCTTCGATGGCGAGGAAGCGGTGCGCGAGGAATGGGTCGGCCAGGACAACACGTACGGTTCGCGCCATCACGTCACGAAGCTGCGCGACACGAACCAGATCGAGGCGTTGAAGGCCTTCGTGCTGCTCGACATGGTCGGCGACAAGGATCTGCGGCTGACGAACGACTCGCTGTCCGACCGCAAGTTCATGGAGGTCTTCACGAAGGCCGCGCAAGACATCGGTCTCGGCCGACACGTCGGCGGCAAGACCATGGAGGTGCGCGACGACCACGTCCCCTTCCTCATGGCGCGCGTGCGGACCGTGGACCTGATCGACCTCGAGTTCGGGCCCGACAACGAGTACTGGCACACCGCGAAGGACTCGCTGGAGCACTGCTCGAAAGAGAGCCTCGACGCGATCGGCAAGATCACGTTGCGGGGTCTGACCGACCTCGAAGCGCTGCTGACGCCGCGCTGACCCCGGCGGAGAGCGCACCAGGGCTTCGCACCCACGCCGAACGCGAGCCGATGTGCGCTCAACGGCCGAGCGAAACGTCGAACTCCGCGTGCCCACCGCGCAGGCTGCGGAACGCCAGGCGCAGCGTGCCGCCTTCGTCGCCCTCGACCGCCAAGTACAGACGCACCGCCTCGTTGCCCGCGAAGTGCCCGATGCGCC
>JBBQCC010000239.1:0-7077 GCA_038318285.1 Planctomycetota bacterium
GTCGGTGGGTTCGCGGGCGTCGCGATCTCTCCAGGCTTCGATCCACGCGCCGCCGCCATTCCATGTCGGAGCGGTCGACTCCACGCGCCATGCGATGCTTCGCAGTCGTGCGAGATCGACGACCAGAGCCGCGCGGAAGTCCTCCTCCAAACCCACGCGCCACCAGTCGTCCGGCTGCGACTCCCGGCCGGGCTCGAAACTCCATGCGCTATCCGGTGGATCGGCGCGCACGAGGACATCGATGTCGCCTTCGTCGGGACGCTCGCGCATGAAGTCCGTTCCGAGCCAGAGCAACGCACAACGGCCGTCGTGGGTGCGTTCCGGCGGCTCGGGTTTCCACATCCCGCTCGCTCCCGGATTCAGGGTGAACGGCGTCGATCTCGAACAACCTCCCCAGGAGGAGTGCTCGCCGACAGGATCTGCCCAGGATCGTTGCAGGCCAGCGAGCGAAATCGACACGCCGACGACCATGGCGATGAGGAGGATCCCCACGCCAACCAGGCCCGCCAGCACGACGTCTCGGGGGCCGGCTGCAGGCTTTCGCGTCCCCACGCGGTGCAAGCGGAGGCCAATTCCAGTCGCGGCGATCGCGAGCAGCAAAGCCGTGGGCAGGAACGCCACGGCCGGCGCGCGTGCACGCTCCTCGTGGAGCTTCTGCTGGTCCTCGTGCTGCGCGAGAACGATGTGTGCCGTGGCGCCGAATGCGGTGGGTCCGACGCGCATCACGACCCACGACACGCGCTGCACGCTCGGCCCAGAGACAAGGAGCGGCCTATGCACCTCGGCCGGAAGCAAAGCGGTTCCACTCAAGACCCAAGAAGAGACGACTCCGATCGACTCTCGAGCGTGCATCAGGTGGGTCGCAGGCTCGGCAACGAGGAGCACATCGACAGCCGCGGGGTCGACTTCCGGATCGACGACGAGACGGAACTCCGCTGGTTCCCACCGATTCGGCGCCGGCGACCAGGCCAGTTCCCACGAACCTTCAGCTCCGGGAGAAAGCTCGAATTCGGCGCTCTGAATCGCGGGCCAGTCCCGATTGCGCCCGACCTTCGACACCACGAGGGCATAGAGGCCAAGCGCGAGTGCGGACCCGAAGATCGCCACAGCGAAGAGGAGTCGGAAGAGGAGTCGTAGGCGCGCGAGCATCCCGCAGCCCTACCGTTCGCGCCCGCGTGGGTTACCGCCGATCCAAGAGCGGTTCGCGCCGCCGAGACGATGGACTCAGCGGGCGGATCGCTGGGGCGAGCACCAGAAACGGTGCGGAATCAATGTGCGCGCTCAGTCGCCGCTCCGCACGAGTGCATGCGGATGGCGCGCTCACTCGGGACACCGGCCACCGCCACAACTCTCGCGAGCGTGTCCGACCGCGTTGAGTACGCGCGTCCGATCGCGAGTTCGTCGCTCATGACCGGCACCTTCGTCCGACCAGCCCGAGACTACGAAAGGATGCCCGATCAAGTTTGGCGATCTCGGCCGCTCCGCATCCGATCCCTGTACGTTGCGCAGAGCGACACGCCTCATCCCGAGATCGGCGTCCCCTCGCGCTTCACCACCTCGGCGAACAGCGCGGAGAGCTTGCCCGTGACCGCGCCGCTCGCGCTGCCGATCCCGCGGCCGTCGATCTCGCGCACCCAGGCCAGCTCGCCCATCGTGCCCGTCGTGAACACTTCGTCGGCGGTCTGGAACTCCATCAGCGAGATGCGGCGCTCGACGGCATGGATCCCGTTCGCGCGTGCAATGCGCAGCACGACGCCGCGCGTGATGCCGGGCAGGCAGTGGTCCGCCGTCGGCGTGTGCAGCTCGCCGCGTGACACGAGGAACAGGTTCGTCGCGTTCGTCTCGGCGACGTAGCCCTCGACGTCGAGCATCACCGCGTCGTCGGCGCCGGCGACGTTCGCCTGGATCTTCGCCAGGATGTTGTGCACGAGGTTGTTGTGGTGGATCTTCGAGTCCATCACCGCCGGCGGCGCGCGGCGCACGCTCGACGTGATGAGCTTCAACCCGCCCGAGCCGTACACGGGCACCTTCCACTCGGCCAGGACGATCAGGCAGGGGCCGCTTCGGTTGTTGCGCGGGTCCATGCCGGACGTGACCTTTTCCCCGCGTGTGAGCGTGAGGCGCACGTGCGCCCCGTCGCGCATGCCGTTCTTGGCCAGCGTCGCGAACAGTGCGGCGCGGATCTCGTCGCGGCCGGGGACGCGCTCGAACGCCATCGCCTTGGCACTGTGCTCCAAACGCTCGAGGTGCGCGTCGAGCTCGAAGATGCGGCCGTCGTAGACGCGCAGACCTTCCCACACGGCGTCGCCGCCCTGTACGGAGCTGTCGAAGACGGACACCTTGGCTTCGGCGCGCGGCACGAGGTGGCCGCCGACGTGGACGAAGATCGTGTCGTTCCGGGCATCGAGGCGTGCTTCCATGATCGTGCGCACTCTCACGATCCGACGCCGCAGAGGCAAGCGCGTTGCGTCGGCAGCCCATCTCGGCGATCTTGCCCGGCATGCACAAGCTCGCTGCCATCGCCCTCTCGGGGGTCCTCGCCACGCTCGCCTTCGCCGCTTGCACGCACACCGTCGCGCAGGACGATCTCGCCGCCGCGTCGATCGCGCGCGGATCCGATCCGCGCGCCGTCGCGATCGCCGAGCAAGTCGTCGAGTCGCTCGGCGGACGCGCCGCATGGAATTCCACGCGCGTGCTCGAGTGGAACTTCTTCGGACTCCGCAGCCACGTCTGGGACAAGTGGACCGGCGACTACCGGCTCGACGCCGGCACTAAGGTCGTGCTGATGAACCTGAACACGGGCGCGGGCCGCGTGTTCGAGGACGGCGTCGAGGTCACCGACGCCGCGCGCCGTGCCGACGAGCTCGCGAGCGCCAAGTCGATCTGGATCAACGACAGCTACTGGCTCGTCATGCCGTACAAGCTGCTCGACGCAGGCGTCACGTTGAAGGACGCGGGTCAACGCAAGCTGTCGACGGGGGCCCCGGCGGACGTGCTGCGCCTGACGTTCGACGCCGTCGGCGACACGCCGCGAAACGCCTACGACGTGTTCGTCACGCAGGACACGCACCGCGTCGCCGAGTGGGCGTACTACGCGGACCAGGCCGACGCGCAGCCCAAGATCAGTTCGCCCTGGACGGGCTGGAAGAAGTACGGCGACATCTACCTGTCGGGCGAGCGCGGACCGAAGCGCGAGATCACGGGCATCGCCGTGCTGGCCACGCCGCCGGCGAGCCTCACTCAGCCCTGAGGCGCATTTCCGCGGCGATTCAGGGTGTTTCGAGCAGGGTTGTTTCGAGCAGGGCGCGTCAGATCGCGCGCTCGACGAGCCGCGCGTAGTGCGCGTGGCACGTCGCGAGCAACGGGGCCAGCCGTGCGGGCACGCGTGCGTCCTTCTTCACGTAAGGTTGGAAGCCGCGCGAGCGGTGCACGTTCGCGTACCAGTGCGGCGCCCAGACGCCGTCCTCGGGACGTGCGCTGGGCTCCCACGCGAGCATCGCGTCCTCGAACGGGATGTCGATGCGCGCGCACAGCTTTTCCAATACGCCGCGCGGGTCCTGCAGCAGTCGGTGCGCGACCAGGACGACCGGTTCCTGGCCGACACGCTCGAGATGCTCGACGATCTCGGTCTGCGCGGCGTAGCCCGTGTCGCGCAACGTCGGTGCGGGGATGTTGTGCACGAGCGACGTCAGCATCTCCTCCGGCTCGCGTGTCAACAGGACGTTGGTCGTGAGCGCGAGGAATCCGAGGTCCAGCGCGACGAGGTGGTGCGCCATCTGCTTGAACATGACGACCGGTCGGTCGCACGGCCCGAGGATCACGTCGCGCACCACGTTCTCGCCGTCCTGGTCCTGTGCAGCCATCACGTCGTCCCGACCGGGATGGTCCGCGCCCGTGACCCAGAGGTAGTGCGCGTAGAGCGGCTCGTCCACCACGCGCGCGTCCGATCGCTGCGCGAAGGCGTACATCAGCGCAGTCGACACGTTGCGCGGCCCGGACCAGACGTTCAAACGGACTCGGGGGTTCATCGGACGCCTATCGTAGCCGCGGATCCGCGCCGGTCATCGGATCGAGATCTCGCGGTTTCCTGCGAGAATTCGCGATCCCGACCCGCGCGACCTTCCTGACGTTCGGGTCCTCGCTCGCCGAGTCGGAAGGCGTACACGGAATGCACCGACGCCCCCTACCGGAGCGGTCGGCCACTGCACATGATGTCGGGAACGATGCGGGCCCAACTCGTCTGGACGATCGCATTCGCAGGAGTCGCGCTCGTCGCTTGCGGGCCGTCCTCCACCGCTCCGAAGACGAGTCCGACTCCGACGGCCGGCCGCGTGGAACCGCGCGATGTCCAAGTCGCCGTCGCGACCGACTCCGCCTGGCCGTTCGTGCTGCGCGCGACCGGCGAGACGGTCGCCGACCAGGTCGCCACGCTGTCGACCAAGGTCGCCGGCCGCATCGAGAGCGTCGACGTGGACCTCGGCACGCGCGTGAAGCACGGTGACGTCGTCGCGCGCATCGACGGACGCGAGTTCGAGTTGCGCGTCGCGCAGAGTCAGGCCGCGCTCGCCGCCGCGCGCACGCTGCTCGGCCTGCCGGTCGGCGGCGACGAAGCCGGATTCGATCCGGACACGAGTCCCGCGATTCGTAGCGCGCGCGCGGAACTCGACGACGCGCGGCGCGAACGTGATCGCCTAGTGGAACTGACGCGGGCCGGCGTGTTCTCGAAGTCTGGGCTCGACAAGGCCGAAGCGCGGGTCGCGACCGCTGAAGCCGGACTCGAAGACGCGCGCCAGACGACGGAGAACCGTCGCGCGATCGTCGAGCAGCGTCGCGCCGACCTCGCGCTGGCGCAGCAGGCGCTGTCCGACGCCACGATCGTCGCACCGTTCGACGGCGCCATCGCAGCGCGGCTCGCCAGCGCGGGCGACTACGTCTCGGTCGGCAATCCGATCGCGCGGCTCGTGCGCTTCGATCCGCTGCGGGTGCGCATCCAGGTGCCGGAACGCGATGCGGCGCTCGTCCATGTGGGCCAAACCGCGCGCATCGAACTCGCCGGGCTCGCTGCGGGTACCCAGGCGAGCATCGTGCGCACTGCGCCGGCGCTGACGGACCGCAGTCGCACATTGCTCGTCGAGCTCGAGTTGCCGAATCCGAACCTTGCGCTGCGTCCCGGTTCCTTCGCAGCGGTGGATATCACCGTCGATCCCGAGCGCCTGGCGCTCGCGATCCCAGTCGCGGCGCTCGTGTCGTTCGCCGGCGTCGAGAAGGTGTTCCAGCTCGAGGACGGCATCGCGACCGAGCGCCGTGTGCAGGTCGGCCGCCGCGCTGCCGACCGCGTCGAGATCCTGTCTGGGATCAGCACCGGAGCGCGCGTCGTCCTGTCCCCCGGCAACTTGAAGAGCGGCGCCACCGTGCGCGCCGCACCGTAGGTCGACTCCACGTGCAGCGCCTCGTCGACGTCTGCATCCGGCGCCCGGTCTTCGCTTCGATGCTGATCGTGACGCTCGTCGTCATCGGCATCGCCGGATTCCTGCACCTCGGCCGCGACCGCGTCCCGGCCGTCGATCTGCCGACCGTCAACGTGCGCACCGTCCTTCCGGGCGGTTCCACCGAGGAAGTCGAGACGCTCGTCTCGCAGCGCATCGAGGAAGCGGTCAACACAATCGAGGGCATCGACCAACTGCGCTCGATTTCGACGAGCGGCGCGTCGGTCGTGCTGATCACGTTCCAGCTCGACCGCGAGATCGAGGCGGCTGCGCAGGACGTGCGCGATCGCGTCGCGACCGTGCTGCGCGACCTGCCGCCCGAGGCCGAGCCGCCCATCATCCAGAAGTTCGACAACGACCAGTCGCCGATCCTGACTCTGGCGCTGTCGGCCGATCGACCCGTGCGCGAGCTGACGGAGATCGCCGACAAGATCGTGAAACCGCAGATCGAGCGGTCGAGCGGTGTCGGCGAGGTCCGCATCAACGGCGGCGCCGAGCGCGCGATCTCGATCTGGGTCGACGCCGATCGCCTGCGTGCCTACGGCTTGCCGATCACCGCCGTTCGCAGCGCGCTGTCGCGCGAGAACTCGGAGGTGCCGGGCGGGATCGTGACCGGCGGGGACAACGAGGCCGTGCTGCGGACGATGGGTCGCATCCAGGACCCGGCGGCGTTCGGCAACCTCGTCGTCGCGACCGTGAACGGCTCGGTCGTGCGCATTCGCGACGTCGCGCGCGTCGAGGACGGCACGAAAGAGATCCGGTCGGTCACGCGGCTCGACGGCGAACCATGCGTCGCGTTGGAGATCCGGCGCCAGTCGGGCGCGAACACCGTGCGCACGATCGAGGCCGTGAAGGCGCGCCTCGAAACCGTGCGCGCCGAACTGCCGGACGACGTGCGCGTGCAGATCTTGCGCGACCAGTCCGTCTACATCGACGCCGCTCTGAGCGAGATCGAACTGCACCTGGTGCTCGGCAGCCTACTGGCGACGCTCGTCGTGCTGCTCTTCATGCGTTCGTGGCGCTCGACGATCATCGCAGCCGTCGCGATCCCCTGCTCGGTCATCGCGACGTTCGGCGTGATGAGCGCGCTGGGTTTCACGCTGAACGGCGTGACGATGCTGGCGCTCGTGCTGATGGTCGGCATCGTCATCGACGATGCGATCGTCGTCCTCGAGAACGTGTTCCGCTTCATCGAGGAGAAGGGCATGAACCCCTTCGAAGCGGCGCGCAAGGGCACGGCCGAGATCTCTCTGGCCGTTCTCGCGACGACGCTGAGCCTCGTCGTGATCTTCGTGCCGGTCTCGTTCATGTCGAGCATTTCGGGGCGCTTCCTCTACGAGTTCGGCATCACGGCCGCGGCGGCGGTGCTCGTCAGCCTGCTGGTGTCGTTCACGCTGACGCCGATGATGAGCGCGCGTCTGCTGCGGCCGGCGCCTGCATCCCACGGTGTCGCGAAATCCAGGTCGGGGCCGTACGCACTGCTCGAGCGCGCGTACATGGCCGTACTCGGCTTCTCGATGCGGCACCGCTGGTTCGTCGTGCTGCTCGCGATCGTGACAGTCGCCTCCGCCGTACCGATCTACCAAGGCGT
>JBBQCC010000240.1:0-7040 GCA_038318285.1 Planctomycetota bacterium
CGCGCCGCGTGTGGCTCGAGCGGCAGCCGCCGATCGATCAGCGTGGACCAACGATCCGTCGGTCGTGGCTCGGGAGCGCGCGCTTCGTCGCCCACGCGGAGCACGATCGTGCCTGCGGCCAGATCGCCGAGGCGCGCGTGCTCCGGCGAGATCGCGATCAGCCAGAAGCCCAGCGGAATCGGCACGGGCAGGAGGTCCGCGAGCAAGAGCAGCGAGCGGATGAGGTGCTGCGCGGTGCTGGCGGGCGAACCGTCGGCCGACACGACGCGGATACCGACCATCTTCTTGCCCGGCGTCTGTCCGTCCTGCGCGACGTGGAAGACGAACGGGTAGGCGAGTCCGAGCAACAGGATCCCGCCCAGGTAGACCCCGAGAAGGAAGGTCTCGGCCCCGCCGCCGCGCACGCTGGCGGCGATCGCGATGAGAAGTCCCAGGCCGGCCACCACGACCAGGAAGAACAGGCCGTCCACGAACGCCGCCGCCGCGCGACTGCCCACGCCGGCCAAGTCCTGGCGGATCTCGACGCCCTCGGGAGTCTGCACGACGAGCTTCACCATGCGCGCGCAGCGTACGCGCGGGGCGCGGCCCTGCGCCAGACTGCGCACGCGGGAACGAGCGCGGCCCGACGCGCCTCCGATCTGGCGCCGAACCGCGTGCGCGTGCACAGTTGCCGCGTGGCGACCCCTCGACCTCCTGCCCGAGGCAACGGGACGAACGCGAGCAGCGCGGTGCGTCCGCCTCGCGGTCGGACCGCAGCGGCGGCGCGCGACCCCGATGTGCACTTGGCGCGCTTCGCCGCCCTGTGCACGAAGGCTCGGCGTTCGGGCGTGCGTTCGCTGACGGCGGAAGAAGCCGCGGCACTGCCGCGCCTGTACCGGTACGCCGCGACCCAACTCGCGCACGTCGAGACGAGCGGCCGCGACCCGGAGGCAGCTCGCGCCCTGCGCGCGCACATGGCGCGCGGTCACGTGCTGATCTTCGAGGGACTCGACCGCGATCCGAGTCCGCTCGTCGAACGCGTCTGGAACTACTTTCTGCGCGAGGTGCCGCGCACGATCCGCGACGAGTGGCGCGCGATCGCCATCGCGTTCGCGATCGTGTACGGACTCGCACTGATCTCGTACTTCGCCGTGCGCGCCGACCTCGACCTGGCTTGGTCGCTGCTGTCGCCCGAGATGGTCGCCGGCGAGATCCGTCAGCTGCAGGAGACGCCCGCGGGTGAGCCGTTCCGCGGCAACTTCACGTTCGGACTGGGGACTGCGCCGATCGCATCGGGCTGGATCATGTCGCACAACATGCAGGTCGGTGCGCTGTTCTTCGCCAGCGGACTGATCCCCCCGCTGTTCGCGTACCTGCTGGCGGTGAACGGGCTGATGCTCGGCACCTACACCGCCGTCGCCGCGCACTGGGGTCGCGGGCTCGACATCTCGTCGATCCTGTGGTGCCACGGGGTTCTCGAGATCCAGGCATTCGTTCTGGCGGGCGCGGCCGGGCTCGTACTCGCTCGCGGCATCGCGTTCCCCGGACCTTGGTCGCGCCGGCACGCGCTGCGACTCGGCGCGCGCACGTCGTGGCGGCTCCTCGCGCCGGTGTTCCCGATCCTGTTCTTCGCTGGGCTGATCGAGGGCTTCGTCAGCCCGAACGCACCGACCAACGTGCGCTTGCTCGTCGCGGTCACGACGGGCGTATTGCTGTTCGCGTGGGCGCTGCTCGGCGGGCGCGAAGCCCACGCAGAGCGTGTGAAGAAATCACACGCTCTCAGCTTGCGCGAAGCGTCTCCACGGGATTCTGAGAGCGTGTAGGCTCGATCTTTTCACACGCTCTCGATCCCCGTCTCAACTGCTGCGGCGCGCACCTAGCCAGGCCGCGATCGCTGGGCCGGCGACCTCGGCCGGCGGCGCGTCGAGAACGCGCACGGTGCGGCTGGCGAGTCGGCGCAAAGCCGCGCGACGCTCGGCGAGCAGCAGAGCGGAGCTGGCCGCAAGCGAGGTATCTGCCGCGGTGCGACCGTCGACGATCGCACGCAACGCCGGGTCGTCCAGTCCCGCGAAGATCACGCGGTGGCGGCCGGACCCCGCGCGCAACGCGGCGGCTTGGCGATCGACGGACAGCGGATCCGCGACGTCCGACAGCACGAGGACCAGCGCGCGCCGACGGTGTCGCAGTGCGAGCTCGCGCAGCGCGCGCTCCAGGTTCGACTCGCGCGTCGAGGCCTCCAGCGCGAACAATTGTCGGCGCATGCGCGCCAATTGTGCTCGTCCGCGCGCGGGCGGGATCCACGCGACGACGTCGGCGTCGAACGCCAGCGCGCCGACGCGGTCGCCGTGTTCCAGCGCGACGGCGGCCAGTTGCAGCGCCGCGTCGAGCGCGTGATCCAGCTTCGTCATGCCGCGCGCCACGCTCGCGGCCCGACCGCCGCGCGGCACCTCCTCGGCCGTGGTCGCCGACATGCGCCGTCCGCAGTCGATCGCGACGACGAGCTCCTGACCGCGTTCCTCGCGGTACTGTCGGACGATCGGGCGACCGCGGCGCGCGAAGGCCTTCCAGTCCACGAGCCGCAGTTCGTCGCCGTGCACGTGGTCGCGCAGCGCGTCGAATTCCTGCAAGCCGCCGCGGCGCGGCGCCGTGCGTGAACCCAGGTCGCGCCACCGTTCGCTGGCCGCGAGCAGCAGGTTGCGACGCAGGCCGAGCAGCGCCGGTTCGACGGCAGTCGTGTGCGCGCCGGGCACGTGCGCCGTGCGCTCGACGAGGCCCAGTCGTCCGCGCAGCGAGAGGCGCAGTGCGCCGAGCGCGTGCACGCCGCGCAGGCGCGGCACGTAGACGCGCGCGAGGTCGATCGGGCCGGACGCCGGCAGCAGCGCGGCGTCCGCGCCTCCGCTCGGGTCGCCGACTGCGGGCGGAACCGTCCCGGGCCGGTCCTCCGTCGCGGCGCGCGCGCTCACACCGGGCACGAGCCGCGTGCGCGCAACGACCTCGAAGCTGGGCGGAAAGGCCTCGTCGATCTCCAACACGAGCCCCGCCGCGCCGCGGACGTCGCTGGCGTCGATGCGCAGCGTGCGCACGAGGTCGCGACCGAGCGCCGATCGCTCGGGAACGCGGCGCCGCACGTCGAGCCGGCTCGGATCCGGCGTGCGGGCGAAGTCCACGACGAGCGCGACCAGCAGCACGAAGTCGGCCAGGTACACGACGGCCCGCATGGCCGGCACGTACGCCGCCACGAGAGAGATCGCGCCCGCTCCGGCAACGCACGCGACGAACCTCGCGGTCGGTCGCATGGATCGCGAGGAACTCACGCTGCCTCGCGCCGACGTGCAGCGTCCTGAGCCTCGACGAGATCGTCCATGCGCTTCATCACGGCATTCAGCGCGGCACTTCGACGCTGTCGAGGATGCGCTGCAGCGCGACGTCGCTGGTCGTCCCTTCGATCTCTTCCGCCGGATCGAGCATCACGCGGTGGCGCAGCGTCGGCAGGAAGACGGCCTTCAAGTCGTCGGGCAGCACGAAATCGCGCCCTTGGATCGCGGCGCGCGCCTTGGCCGCGCGGATCAGCATGACGCCGGCGCGCGGGCTGCCGCCCAGCACCAGCGCGCCCGGCTTGCGCGTCGCGGCGAGCAGGCGCACGACGTACGCGGGTAAATCTTCGCGCACCAGGACGGCGCGCACCTCGGCGCGCAACCGGGCCACGTCCGCGGTCGTCGCGACGGCGGTGACGCCCAGATCCGCCGGCGTGGACAGCTCGTCGCGCCCGTGCGATTCGGTCAAGAGGCGCGCCTCGACTTCGGCCGCGGGGTAGCCGATCAGCACCTTGAACAGGAAGCGGTCGAGCTGCGCCTCGGGCAAGGGGTAGGTCCCCTCGTGCTCGATCGGGTTTTGCGTCGCGAAGACGGTGAACGGCTGCGGCAGCGGGTGGCGACGACCGTCCGAGGTGATCCAGCCCTCCTGCATCGCCTCGAGCAGCGCCGATTGCGTCTTCGCCGGCGCGCGATTGATCTCGTCGCAGAGCAGCACGTTCGCGAACACGGGTCCCGGCTGGAATCGGAACGCGCCCTCGCCCGGGTGGAAGATGCTGGTGCCCGTGACGTCGGCCGGCATCAGGTCCGGCGTGAACTGAATGCGTCCGAACTGCCCGCCGAGCGCCGTCGCGATCGTGCGCACGAGCAGCGTCTTCGCGACGCCAGGCGGCCCTTCGAGCAACACGTGACCGCCGGCCAACACGGCTGTGAGGCACGCCTCGACTTCCTTTTCGAGCCCGACGACGACGCGGCGCGCCTCCTCGTTCAGACGCTGCGCGAGTTGCGTCGCTCCCTGTGCATTCGAATCCATCGCCCTAGCTTCCCAGCTCCGCCCCGCGTTCTCCACGGTCCAGCGCCGCGATCGCGCCCACGTCCGCTTCCAAGCGGACCAGATCCGTTGCCAACCGGTCGAGCTCGGCGCGCCGGCCGACGCGGCGCGTGCGCAGTAGCTCGGCCGCGCGTGCGCCCAGTTCGGCCGCGCGTTCTCCGTGGAATTCGCGCACGAGTCGCACCACGTCCGATTCCGACGGTGCGGCTCCGCCGAACATGTCGGCCGCACCGCGCAGGTCGCGCGGCGGCAGACGCCAGCGCGACGCGATGCGGTCGTACGCAACGCCGCGCGCTGCGGCTGCGAGCGACTCGACGTGGTTCGCGCGTTCGAGCAGCCGTGCTTGGGCGCGCGCGCGCAGCACGGGCGAGAACGACTCCAGCGGTTCGGGGTCGCGCGGGAACGCGCGCGGCGCCGCGCGCAGCCAGCTCCACAGGAGGATGACGAGCAGCGCGTGCAGCGAAAACAGGATCAACGACGGCCGCATCGCGACGCCGAGCATCCCCTCCGCGCTCCATCCGCCCAGCGCGTACTCGTCGAGCAGCACGCGCGCACCTGGCGGCGCGGCTTCGGCCAGGCGCACTGCGAACAGCGCGTTGTCGACGCGTCCGATGTGCGCGTTGTCGAAGCCCTCTGGATCGGCCATCACGATCGCGCGCCCCGCGCCGATCGGGATCTCGACCGCGAGCGGCAAGTCGGATTTGCCTTCGCCACCGACGACGACGGCGAATTCGCGCACGAGGCTGTTCGCGTCGATCGGATCGAACGCGAAGTCCGCGTCCACGCGCAACACTTCGCCGCTCGGGATGCGCACGTCGCGCGGTCCGACTCCGGGAATCTTCGAGATCGCGAGCCCCGCGGCCTCTTCGAACTCGAGGGCATCACGCAGGAATTCGAGGCCCGATTCACCCTCCACGACCAGCGTGCCGCCGCGCAGCACGAACTCCGCATAGTGCTCGGGCGCGTGCATGCCGATCGGGGGAAGCCCCTTCGAGTCCGACTTCGCGCCGCGATCCGCGCGCCAGACGAGTTGGTGCCCGCGAGGCAACGCCGCAGGGACCTGACGCCACCCTTCGCTGCGCACGCCGAGCCGCGTCAGGAGCAGCGCGAAGGCGCGACGCCCGTCCCCGGCGGACGATGCGCTGGAACCCCGGGTCCCCCCCGAACCCGAGGTTGCGAAGAAGAGGTAGGCCGCGAAAGCGATCATGAGCGCGAGCACGCCGGCCGCGATCCATGCCGGTCCGCGCGAAGTCTGCTTCACGCTCGTGCTCCGGCGAGGAGGCGGTCGCACAGCGCCGCGAGATCGGCGAAGTCCGCGGCCGTCGCCGCTTCGCCGCCGAAGCTCTTGCGATCGAGGCCGGGAACGAGCGGGCGCAGGACAGCCTCGGCGCCCGGCCCCGGACGGCCGCGTTCGAGCAGTTCGCGGTTCGTGAAGGCGTCCCGGTACTCGAGGTCCCCACGCTCACCGAGGCCCACGACGAGGGCGGTGAACTCCAGCCGCAGCGCCAACACGTACTCGCCACGCGCGTTCGCCTCGCGAGCTCGCGCCCGCAGTTCGGAGACGCGACGCGCGCGCAACACGACGGGATCGGGAGCGGCGACGGCGGCAGCCTTGCGCGCCAGACCGCTGCGCACGATGCGCACGATGCTCCACAGGACCAAAATGGCCGCAACGATGAGCACGGTCCACACGACCACGGCGGCGATCGTCTCCGCCGTGCTCTTCTCGATGTCCGGCAGAAGTCGCGAGAACAGGTCACCCAGCCATTCCCGGACGCGATCACCGATCGTCGGCACCCGCGAGAACTCTTCCGCGGACAGGATCTCGTCGATGGACGCGCGCACCAACGCGGGTCGAGCGGCGGAGGACGTCGCTGCCTCCGCGCCCTCATCCAAGGCTTGAGCGAGGGATGCCGTGGCGAAGGCGATCCAAGCGGCCGATGCGTACAGCGAGACTCTGCGCACGCCGCCCGGCGCGCGCCTCAAGCCGTGCTCCCCGCGGCGGGCGCAGCGTCCGCGTCGTCGAGCACCGAGCGCTGGCCGGTGATCTCGGCCAGGCGCTCGGCGAGATCGAGACCCTCGTGGCGGACGCGACAGTCGAAGTAGTACGCGGTCGTGATCGCAGCCGACGCCGCCGTCGCGAGCGCCAGGAACAGCGTCGCCGCGGCCCACAGCACCGCGTTGAACAACGTGCCCGGCATGGCGAGGTGCTCCAACGCCGCTGCGCGCACGCCGATCTGCGTCGCGCCGCCGACGATGCCGCTCAACGGGCCGAGCAGGAACGCGCTCACGATCACGATGGCGGCCCAGCGCAGGAAGCTGCCGCGCGTGAGGTCGAAGCTACGGCCCAGGCTCTCGATCGGCCCGCGTCCCTCGACCGCGCAGACGAGCGGCGCGACGGAGAGCCGCCACAGGACGAGGAAGTACGGCAGCACGCAGGCGAGCAGGCCCACGATCGAGATCATGCCGACGAGGATCGTGCAACCGACGAGCGCCAGGAAGCGTCGCGCGACGAGGCTCAGTGCCTCACCCAGGCTGATGGGTTCGCCGATGAACTCCGCGCGCACGATCACGCTGACGAGGATCGTGGCGAAGATCTGGACGGTCGCGCTGATCACCGACTGCGTCACGGACGCGCCCATCTGGGCCAGCGCCTGGCGCAACTCGTCCCCGCCGCCGAATCGCACGGCCACGGCATC
>JBBQCC010000241.1:0-7024 GCA_038318285.1 Planctomycetota bacterium
GGCCTTTCAGGGACCGGCTCGATCTTTCCGCCTCGGACCCGGAAAGAGGCTCCGGGAGGCCCGCCAGCTTGGAATTCGCTTTCCCGGTGCCGCCGGAGTCCGCGCGCGCCGGTCTGCCTTGTGACGCGCCGGGCGGAGGCGCGAGAATCGAAGCATGCGCGCTCCGCCCCCGGATCCCGAAGCATCCGCCGACGAACCGACGCGCGCGCTGCTCGCGCGGTGGCAGGGGGCCGACGACGTCGACGCGCTCGACGAACTCCTGCGGGGCGAGATCGACGTCCTGGCGCGACGACTGCGCGCGCGCGTGGGCGGGCCGATCAGTGCCTCGATGAGCGCGTCCGACTTGGCGCAGGAAGCCGTGCTGCGTCTGCTGCGCCTCGAGGAAGCGCCGAACTTCGACGATCCGCGCGCGCTGCGCGCCTACCTGTGGACGTCGGCGTGGCGCCTGCTCGTGAACCGCATGCAACGCCCCGGTCGCGACGTCGTGCGGCTCGCCGACGCGGAGTCGCGCACGCTGTCGGGCGTGTTCGGTGCCTCGGGCGGAATCGGCGCGTTGGAGACCGACGAGCAGCGCACCGCGCTCGAACTCGTCGGGAACCTCCTGAAGCCCGAGGACCGCGAAGCGCTAAGCCTCGTCTACTTCCAGGGGCTCTCGATCGAGGAAGCCGCACGGCGCGTCGGCATCTCGCGTGGCGCACTCGACATGCGCCTGATGCGCGCACGAACGCGGTGCGCTGACCGGCGGCGACGGCACCGTCCGGCGCCAGCGGCTCGCCCGGACCCGGACCGATCACGGTCTGAGCACGAACCCGTGATGCAATTCGCCGGTCGTACCATCCCGAGGGGTTGGACGACCGGCGTTCGAAGCGTTTGGCGAAGGTACCGGCCTCAGAGCGCAGAGTATTCGAGAACGACGTCGTCCTTGAACGTTCTTACCGAGTCCCAAGTCAGGCCGGCGCGCGGCTTCAGAGTTGCGCGAAACGATCGCATTTCCGACGGAGCGATCGCTTCGAGTTGATCGATCGAAAGGTCGAGGCCGCTGAGCGAGAGGTCGATCGTTTGATCCGAGCCGATGGGAACGAGCTGATGGAAGTTTGCCGTCCCAAGATAGGCCGTTGCCTTCTGATACAGGAGCACGGCCGAGATCGCGCGTACGGGGGTCGCGTTTGCGTCGACGGCACGGGGAAGTATCGACATCTCCAAGACACCGCCGACGCGGGCATCAAAATCGAAGGCCCGATGACCTTCAACCCGCCCCCCGTCTTGTACTTGGGCAGCGGCAGCGCTGCCCGCTTCGACCGAGTGAGCCCGAGTCGATGTTGCCCATGCGTAGGAGACGCAGCTGAGGACGGCCACAGCGGCAACGATCGTGAGCTTGTTGTTCACAGCAGATCCTCGGAAAAGTGAAGGGAAGTGTGGCGAGTGCCTCAGCAGCACGGTGCTTGTCACCATGCGCGGCCGCAAGCGTGGGGGGCCGGTCGACCTCGCAGAGCGCGCCTCGCGTCTGTCGCTGGCCGAACGGAAGTCCTTGCAGTGTCGAGACTTGGGGTGCGGCTGGGCGGCTACAAGCAGGGCCTGCCCACTTTCCCACTGGCCCACACTCCCGATTCGCCCGATACTCCAGGCATGAGCAAGCGCGCCACGCAGACGAAGAACACCGACTCCAAGGGCCGTCTCACCCTCGGTGAGGCCTTCGCCAACCGAACGATCATCGTGGAGGAGCGCGGGGACGACATCGTTCTCCATCTCGCGCGTGTCATCCCCGAGCGCGAGTCGTGGCTCTACGACAACCCGACCGCGCTCGGTGCAGTTCGTCGCGGACTGAAGCAGGCGAGGCAAGGCAAGTTGTCGGACGGGCCGAATCTCGCCAACGCTGCGAAGCTCGCTGACAAGCTCGAGGACAACTAGGCATGCCGTTCAGGCCGCGCTGGACGGACGAAGCGACCACGCAGTTCGAGAAGCTCCAGGCCTCCGCGCTCGCTTCCATCACGAAGCGCACGAAGGACAAGAAGACCAAGGCGTCGAAGGCCGAGGGGCTGTTCAAGCAGGTCGAGAAGTGCGTCCGCCTGTTGCTGGAGAACCCGCGTCATCCGGGGCTCCAAACGCACGAGTACCACTCGATCGAGCACCCGAATGAAAAGGACGGCAAGGTGTTCGAGGCCTACGTCCAGAATCGCACGCCCGGTGCCTACCGGCTCTTCTGGTGTTACGGGCCCGACAAGGGTGACATCACGATCATCGCCATCACGCCGCACCCATGACGGTCGCAGGTGCGGCCGGGCCAGATGTACCCTGCCGTGTACCCTGCCAGCTGGAAAACCCGGTCACGATGGGTCGCATGGGCAACGTCGCGACGGAGTCGTTTCCGTTGCTCCAAGCGCAAGTTCCGACTGCTACGTTTGTTGGGGAAACGCCGAAAAAAACGCTCAACACCCGGAGGTCGCAGGTTCGAATCCTGCCCCCGCTACCACGTCCAAGAGAGGACCGCTCGCCCACCTGGGCCGCGGTCCTCTTTCTCTATCCGGCCCGTGCGCGGGGGTGTGGTCGCCGGTGTGTAGCGGACCCCGATGCGCCGACGCGGGTGGTGCGCCAACTCCTGCCGGATCTCCTGACTTGGACTCCACGCCACCGGGTCGTGGGCCTTCCACTGTCCACACACTCACCGGTTCGAGCCGGTCGTGCGGAGCAAGCAGTCGTCTCTTCCCATCCGCCGCGCCCGCGAAGCTGGCGACACGTCACGGATTGTCACGGAGATCCACCAAACTGCCGCCCGCGTAGCGGAACAACTGCCCGCCGCCACCACCGAACCAGACGGCGCCGGAAGCATCTTCGGTCACGAACCGTACGTGCTCGGACACAACCCCGTCGACGGTGAACGGCTCGATCACGGGACTGCTCTCGGGCGCCTTCCCGGGCACGAGTCGACCCTTCCCGGGCACGAGTCGGCCCTTCCCGGGCACGAGTCGGCAGAGCGCGGCCCGCTGGCTCGCCAGCCAGAGCACACCGCCCCGATCCTGGAAGATGTCGACGACATTGTTGCTACACAGGCCGTCGCCCTCGTCGTAGTGCGTGAACGACCGCCCGTCGAAGCGGTCGAGTCCACCGCGCCCGTTGCCGAGCATGCCGAACCAAAGGGCGCCGCTGCGGTCGACGCACGCCGAGAACACCATGTCGTCGCTCAGGCCCTCGGGCATCGACCAGCGCTCGAACCGTTCACCGTCGAAACGCTGCACGCCTCCATGGCTCATCGATGTCAGCCAGACGTTGCCGGCGTGGTCCTCGACGATGCTCTGCACGGCGTTGCGGTGATCGCCGTGGTCGTAGGTCGCGCCCTCGTCCTGCGGGAAAGAGTCGGATGTGAAGCGCCCGGGGCTGAGCCGGCCATCCCGAACACCTCGTGATGCCGCCCGCGCCCCAGCTGCCGCCCGGTCCGTGGATGGCCACGATCGCCGCGACGATGACTGCTTGGTCAGGACCGTGGGGGACGAGCTTCACCGCGAACGTGACGCCCGATCGCGAGACGGGACTCGGCCAATGGACCGCCGCCGAGTTCGTGGCGACGCTGAAGTCTGGCCGTCACATGGGTCGCGGCCGCGACGTCCTGCAGCCGATGCCGATCGCGGCGACGCGCAACCTGAGCGACGCGGACCTGCGCGCGATGTTCGCGTACTTGCAGACGTTGCCGGCGGTGAGGAACCGCGTGCCCGACCCGCTGCCGCCCGCCGACGCGCGTTGAGCCGAGTTCCCGGAATCCATTCCGTACGGTGTCAGACGCCGCGCGCCTGCAGCAGCTTGCCGAGTTGCGTGCGGGCGCGCGTGTGCATCATCCGCGCTGCGTCGGGGCTCGCGGCACCGATCGTCGCGGCGATCTCTTCCCAGGCGAGGTCTTCGAAGTCGCGCAGGCGGATCAGCTCGCGGTAGTTGGGCGGCAGTTCGTTCAGGCACTCCGTGACGATGTCGTGCCGCTCGGCCGCGCGGAATTCTCCCGACGGCGTGGGCACGTCGGCGGCCGGGTCGATCGCGGGACCGCTCTCGTCCGGCGCGCGACGGTCGAGCGAGATCTCACGCCGAGCGCAGCGCCGTGCGGCGCCGAAGTACTTGGACTTGGCCGAGATCCGATTCTGGACGATCGCGGCCAACCAGCGGATCAGGCTGGACTCGCCGCGCGTCTCGTAGCTCGGGAGCGACTGCAAGGCCTCGACCAGGGCGTCCTGCGCGAGGTCCGCCGACTCCATCTTGGTGCTCATCCGCGCGCCGAGTCGCGCGCGAGCGACGCCGAGCACGCGCTTCGAGTAGCGCTCGAACAGCTCGTCGCGCGCATCGCGGACGCCGTCCTGCGCGCCGCGGACGAGGAACACCGTGGACATCTCGCCCCAGTTGGTCTCAGCGTGCATCGCGTTCCTTCTCTTCCTCGTGGCGGCGCGGGGGCCGTCGCATCCCGCCCGGTCGTTCCGGCCGAATCGGATGGGAACCTTCCGCACTGTGGGAACAGAGATCCGCAGCCGATCGTTGCGAACGTCGCGAACGGAACTCTTCCCGGATCGCAGTACTTTCGTTTCAGGGCTCCACACCGTGTCCGGGTGCACAGCCTGGGTCGACGTGTCGGCGTGCTACCCTGGGCTTTCCGCCCCCGAGCGAACGGATAGCGAAGCATGGAGCACCAACGCAGCGCTGAGGCGGGCCACCCCGCGCGGACTCCCCACGGAGGCGCCGGGCATTCGAACGATGTGGTCGCGGACCTCGCGCTGTGGAAGGCGATCGTCGCGTCCAGCCTCGACCCGCTGTTCGCGATCGACGCTTGGGGGACCGTGCTGGCCGCCAGCGAATCGATCGAGCGCGTCTTCGGGTGGACGCCCACGGAATTCGTCGGGCGGAACATCCGCCTCTTGATGCCCGAGCCGCATCGCTCGGCGCACGACTCCTACCTGGAGGCCTATCGCAGGACGGGAGCGACCCACATCCTCGGCCTGACGCGCGAATTCCAGGTGGTCCGCAAGGACGGCACGCAGATCTCGTGCGACCTCTCCGTGTCGCGCGCGGACCTGCCGAACGGCGCCGTCCTGTTCACGGGCTCGTTCCGCGACGTGACGGAGCAGCGCGTCGCCGAAGCGCGTTTGGCCGAGAGCGAGCGCCGCTTCCACGCCGTGTTCGACGGCACGTTCCAATGCCTCGGACTGCTCGAGCCGGACGGGACGATCCTGGAGATCAACCGCACGGCGCTGGAGGCCGGCGGCATGCAGCGCGAGGAGATCCTCGGTACCCCGTTCTGGGAGGCGCCGTGGTGCTCCGGCGCACCGACGGATCGCGAACGCGTGCGGACGGCCGTCGAGCGTGCGCGCGCCGGCGAGTTCGTGCGGTTCGAGCTCCAGTTCGTCACGCGATCGGGCGAATCGCGCGACGTGGACTTCTCGCTGATGCCCGTGCGCGACGAGCATGGGGCCGTTTGCCTGCTGATTCCCGAGGGTCGCGACGTGACGGAGCTCAAGCGCGCGCAACGGTTGGAGACCGACTTGCTGCGCCGGCTCGCGGCGGTCGGCGAGCAGGCCGCTGTCCTGGCGCACGAGATCAAGAACCCGATCACGGCGGTGAACGCGGCGTTGCGCGCCGTCGCGAATCAGCTCGGCGAGGACCACAAGGTCGTGCTGGAGGAGCTGTCGTCGCGGATGCAGCGCCTGGAGCAACTGATGCGCGGGACGCTGAGCTTTGCGAAGCCCATCGAGGTCGAGTGCGAGGCCGTGACCCTGCGCGGCTACCTCGACCGCGTCGTTGGACGTCTGCGGCTGCAGCTCTTGCGATCGGGCGCCCGCGCGGACGTCATCGTCGAGCCCGCGGACCTGGGAGCGCGCATCGATCCGCGCCGTCTCGAAGAGGTTCTCGCGAACCTCGTCCTGAACTCCGCAGAGGCGAAGGGCGACGCGCTCATCGTCGTCAGCGCGCGCGCTGGGCGAGCGCGGCGTCCGCATCGCCGTGGACGACGACGGTCCCGGCGTCCCGCTCGAGCGGCGGCCCGAGCTGTTCAAGCCGTTCGCCACGACGAAGCACGACGGCACGGGGCTCGGGCTGGCGATCTCGCGCAAGATCGTCGAAGCGCACGGGGGAACGCTGGAGGTGGAGACTTCCGACCTCGGCGGTGCGCGCTTCGAGATCGATCTCGTCGGAGGACGAGCGTGAACCCCGGACCGGCGAGCCAAGGTGTCATCCGCGTGTACCTCGTGGACGATCAGGCGATGATCCGCGCGGCCTTCAAGAGCCTTCTGCGCGCCGACCCGCGCTTCGAGGTCGTGGGCGGCAATGGCGATGCCCGTGCAGCCATCGAAGAGGTGCGTGAGCTGCGTCCGGACGTCGTTCTGCTCGACGTGTCGATGCCCGGTCTCTCGGGCATCGACGCGATCCCGATGCTGCGCGAAGCCTGGCCGCGCGTGCGCATCGTCATGCTGACGAACCACGAGGGTGATTCCTTCGTCGAGCGCGCGCTGCAGGCGGGGGCGCACGCCTACCTGTCGAAGGATTCGGACCCCGCAGAATTGCGCATCGCGCTGGAAGCCGTCGCGCGCGGCGACGCGTTCCTCTCACCACGTGTTTCGAGCGGACTGCTGCACGGCGGCGCGAAATCGGGCTTCCAGAGCCGCATTTCCAGTCTCACACCGCGCGAACGTGAGGTGTTCCAGCTGCTCGCGATCGGGCGCAGCAACAAACAGGTCGCGCAGCAACTCGAGATGACGCTCGGCACGGCCAAGAAGCACCGCGAAAACCTGCAGCGCAAGCTCGACTGTCACTCCACGGCGGAGTTGGCGCTGCTCGCGGTGCAAGAGGGTCTGATCCCGCCGTCGTGATCGCGCGGACGTCGCCGACGGAACCGCCACGGGTCACGACCAGACGGTTCACTGCCAGACGACGCTGTACCCGTTCGTCCAGTTCGCGTTCGGCGGCCCGCACGCGCCGGGCGAGTCGAAGTACCAAGCCTGGTAGTGACGCGTCGAACCAGGCGGCACCGCGCCGCGGACCGAGATCTTGGGGTCCAAGG
>JBBQCC010000242.1:0-7016 GCA_038318285.1 Planctomycetota bacterium
CGTGCCGATCGTCGAGGAGATCGCGCTGAGCCCCGTCGCGCGCATCCCTGTGCGCATCCTGGGCGTGGACGCGCTCGTGGACGACGGCGCGCGTTCAGGCCTCGGGCCCGCGCTCGGCGGGACGCCGTTCGCCACGGGCAACGAGCGCACGACCGCGCGCGACCTCTTTTTGGAGTTCGTGCGCGGGGAATCGGCCTGGATCGGCGCCGACGCCGCGCGTGAACTGGGCGTCGCGCGCGGCGACGAGTTCGTGCTCGACGTGCGCGCGCGCCCGGTGACGATCCGCGTCGCGGGCGTCCTCGACGACGCAGCCGGTTCCGCGTTCGGGCGCATCGTGCTGATCGACGTGGCGCGCGCGCAGGAGATCGTCGGCCGACCGGGCCGACTCGACCGCATCGAGATCGTCCCGCGCCACAACGTGGACGCTGCGAGCTTGCTGCCGCGACTGCAGGCCCTCGTTCCGCCCGGCGCGGTCGTCGCCGAACCCGCGCAGCGCGGCGCGGAGGCACGCGGGCTCGTGAAGAGCCTCGATTTCAACCTCACGGCGCTGTCGGGCATCTCGCTGCTGGTCGGCGCCGTGTTGGTCGCGACCACGCTCGCGACGTCCGTCGTCCAACGTGCACACACGATCGCGCTGCTGCGATCGCTGGGCGCGAGCGCGGGCCAGGTGCGCGGCGCGATCCTGTTCGAGGCCGCCACGATCGGCGCGGCCGGCGGCGTGGTCGGCACCGTGCTCGGGTTCGTCGGCGCGCGCGCGCTCTTGCCGCAGATGCGCGCGACGGTTTCGACGGTCGTACCGGCCAGCGCGCCGAGTCCGATCGCATTCGCGTGGGATCACGCCGCGGTCGGCGTCGCGCTCGGCATCGTCACCGCGCTGCTCGCGGCCTGGCTGCCGATCCTCGAGAGCGCACGCACGCCGCCGATCCAGGCCCTACGCGGCGAAGCGCCGCGTGCACTCGACCCGCGGGCGCGCCGCATCGCGCTCGGCATCGGCGTGTTCTTCCTGCTCTTGGCCGCGGAGCTGTCCCAGTTGCCCGCGTGGCGCGGACTGCCCATCGCAGCGCTGGCGGCATCCGTCTGCTGTCTGGGCGCGCTGTTCGCGTTCCTCGGTCCGGCCGTCGACCTGCTCGGAACGCGCGCCGGATCGTTGCCGTTCCTCTCGACGCCCATCCGCCTGGCGTGCGCCGCGCTGGCCGCCGGTCGCCGGCGCGCGGCTTGGGCCGCGGGCGCCGTAGGTGTCGCAGTCACGCTGTCGATCTCGATCGCGACGATGGTCCACTCGTTCCGCGGGACGATCGTCGATTGGAGCGAGCGCAGTTTGCGCGCCGACTTCACGATCCGCGCGCTGACCTCGCGCGACGGCCTGCCGGTCGGGCGCCTCGATCCCGCCGTGATCGACGCGGCGGCCAGCGTCGTCGGCATCGATGCGATCGATCCGTACTACTCGGGCGAAGCGACACTGAACGGCGAGACGTTCTCGTTCACCGGCGCGGACTTCGGGCTCGCATCACGTCGCGGCGGCCCGCCGCTGCTCGACGGCAGCGACGCCGCGCCGGCCTTCGCTCGTGCGCACGCGGACCGCGGCGTGCTCGTGGACGAGGCCTTCGCCCGGCGGTTCCACATCGCCGCGGGCGACTCCGTGCGCGTCGACGTCGCCGGTCAGGCGTACGAGCGCGAGATCGCGGGCGTGTTCCGCAGTTACGGCGACAGCCGCGGGACGATGACGGTCGGGCTGGAGGACTACTTCCTGTACTTCCCCGGCGACGCGCCGCTGCACGTCAGCGTGCACTTGCCGGACGACGCGGACCGCGCGCGCGTGCAGGCCGAGCTGACGGCGGCGCTCGCGGCGCGCTTCCAGCTGGAGGTGCTGTCCAACGCCGAGGTCCGCCAACGCGTCCTGACCGTGTTCGACCGCACGTTCGCGATCACGTCCGCGCTGCAAGGCGTCGCTGCCGTCGTCGCGGTCGTCGCGGTGCTGAGCGTGCTCTACGCGCTGGTCTCCGAACGACGCGCGGATCTCGCGTTGCTCTCGGCGATCGGCGCCGCGCGCGCGCAGGTCGGCGGCGTGGTCGTGGCGCAGGCTGGATTGCTGGGGCTGCTCGGCGCCGTCGCGGGCGCCGTCGCGGGACTGGCCGTCGGCCTCATCCTGGTGATCGTCGTGAACTTGCAGTCGTTCGGGTGGACGCTCGACGTGCGTGCACCTTGGTTGGTCGTGGCGACGACGATCGGTGTCGTGGTTGTCGCGTGTGTGCTCGCGGGCCTGCTCCCCGCGCGCGCCACGGATCCGCGCCGGCTCGCGGGAGCCCTGCGGGACGAATGACGGCCGTCGCATGAGCGGAGACCACCGATGAACACGCTCTTCGCCGGCGCAGCACTGCTGGCCGCATCACTCGCGTCGCCAGCGATCCAGTCAACGCGACCCAACGTCGCGTCGGACGGTTGGTCGCGCATCGTGGCGCCGCTCACGGTGCACTGGCCGCGCGATCACGGCGCGCACTTCGATACGCGCACGGAATGGTGGTACGTGACGGGCGAGTTCGCGACCGAGGACGGCGCGCGCTTCGGATTCCAGGTCACGGTCTTCCGCCAGGGCCTCGACCCCGCGCAGCCGGAACCGGGCGCTGCACCACTGCGCGCGCGGCACGCACTGGCGGCACACGTCGCCTTGGCGGACCTCGGTGCCGGCACGTTCGCGCACGTCGAGCGCTTGCGGAGGATCGGCGCCGGGCTCGCGTGGGCGTCAGACACGGACCTCGACGTCGGCATCGAGGACGTGACGCTGCGACGAACGGGCGACGACACGTTCGCGATCTCCGCGGGCGCGCGCGAAGTCGGATTCGCGCTCGAACTGGATCTCGTCGCCGAGAAGCCCGTCGTCATGCACGGCGCCACGGGTATCTCGCGCAAGGGCGCCGACGCGGGCAATGCGTCGGCGTACGCGAGCATTCCGCGCTTGACGGTTCAGGGGACGCTGCGCCGCGGCGGCGCCGAGCAACCCGTGCGCGGAGCGGCCTGGCTGGACCACGAATGGGGTTCGTCGCAGCTCGGCGTCGGCGTCGTCGGTTGGGATTGGACCGGCCTGCGTCTCGACGACGGTCGCGAGCTGATGCTCTACCGCCTGCGCCGCGCGGACGGCAGCGCGAGCCCGTTCTCGGCCGGGACGCTCGTCGAACGCGACGGCACCTCGCGTTCGTTGTCACTTGATGAATTCGAGTTCGCGCCGCGTGAAGCGCGTTGGGCGAGCCCGGCGAGCGGCGCGCGCTACCCGCTGCGCTGGAACATCGCCGTCCCCTCCGCCGGGATTCACGGCGAGGTCGCCGCCGTGATCGAACCGTGCGAGATCGACGCGACGGACACGGTCGGCACGATCTACTGGGAAGGTCCGGCGCGGCTCGACGGCACGGCCGCGGGCAGCGGGTACATGGAACTGGCGGGGTATGCGCGCTCGCTCGCGAACGGGTTCTGATGCAGACATGCATCGGCGAGCTGCGCGCGTGCGAAGCTGCACCTCATGCGACGGCACGACTGGCCCGGTGACGGCGTGAACGAGATCCGCGCGTGACCCGGTTCGAAGTCCAGTGTCGAGTCGACGCCCCGCGCGGCGAACTCTACGCCTGGCACGCGCGCCCGAGTGCGTTCGAGCGCCTCGCGCCTGCCGACGGTTCCGTGCGTCTGATCGAGGACTCGGGCGGAATCGGCGACGGCGCGCGCAAAGTGCTGGCGCTGGGTCCGATCGGACTGCGCTGGGTCGCCGTCCACGACAGGCACGAGTTCGGACGCGGATTCCGCGACGTGCAAGAGCGCGGCCCCTTCCGGCGCTGGGAACACACGCACCGTTTCGAGGACGACGGCCCGCGCGCGTCCATTCTGCGCGACACGGTCGAGTACGAGCTGCCGTTCGGTCGACTCGGCGATCTCGTCGCTGGCCGCGCGATCGCGTCGCAGCTGCGCGCGATGTTCGCGCGGCGACACGAGGTCACGCAGCACGACGTGTCCCTCTTCGCGCACGAGCCGCCCCGCGAGTTCCCGCTGGCCGTTCACGGCACGGGCCGCGCGGCAGACCAGCTGCGCGCGTTCCTCGCCACGGGCGGATGGCGTCTCGTCGACGATGCGCCGGCTGCCGTCGTCCTGCAACACGGGGAGGCACATACGGCTTCGGGTGAGCTCCTCGCGCCGTTCTCGGACGCGAGCGACGCCGCTCTGGCGCGGATCCACCGCGCTGCGCGCCGATTCGGGCGCGACACCGCGCTGCGCTCCGATTCGGGCGCGACGGATCGCTATCGTGACCGCCGATGACGTACCGACAACTCCGTGTTCGCGCGATCGCTCCGTCCCCAGCCGCGCGGACGGCAGCGTGAGCCTGCCCCTCGTCACCCACGAACTGCCGGGCATCGGCGGCCGGATCAAGACGGGCCCCGAGGACTTCGTCGTCGAAGAGGTCGCGCTCTACGAACCCTCGGGCGTCGGCGAACACATCTACCTGCGCCATCGGCGCTCGGGCGCCACGACGCAGGAGCTGGCGCACGCGCTCGCGCGCATGTTCGGTCTGCGGCCGTTCGACGTCGGCATCGCGGGTCTGAAGGACAAGGTCGCGGTCGCGGAGCAGACGTTCTCCTTGCCGCTGCCCAAAGCCGACCTCGACGAAGTCGTGCAACGCGTCGGCGCGGAATTGCCCGGCTCGGTCGTGTGGGCGCGACGCCACGGCAACAAGTTGCGGCGCGGTCACCTGATCGGCAATCGCTTCGCGGTGCTCGTCCGCAGTGACGACGTCGATTCCAGCGACTCGATCGAGCGCGCACAGGCGATCGGCGCACGGCTCGTCGCGGAAGGCGTGCCGAACTTCTACGGCGAGCAACGCCTGGGCGACGACAACCGCAACGTCACGAAGGGTCGCGCACAACTGACGACCGACGCGCGCGACTGGCTGTCGAACCTGCACCGCACGGCTTGGCAAGCGGATCTCTTCAACGCCTGGCTCGTCGAACGCCTCGCCGCCGGAACGTCGGGCACTGTCCTGACCGGTGACGTCGCGAAGCGTCTCGACAACGGCGCGCTGTTCGACGTGGAAGACGGTGCCGTCGAAGCGCCGCGCGCGGAACGCCGCGAGATCACCCCCACCGGTCCCCTGTTCGGATCCGACATGCGACGCGCCCAGGCGGAACCGGGTGCGCACGAGGACCGCTTGCTGGAAGCGAGCGGGATCGCGTGGGACGTGCTGGAGAAGTCGCGCCTGATGGGCTCGCGCCGCGCCGCGCGCGTGGCGCTCGAGGAGTTCGCCTGCGAGCGCGCACCCGAAGGCCTGTGGCTCCGTTTCCGACTGCCCAAGGGCAGCTACGCGACGGTCGTCACGCGCGAATTCACGCGCTAGCGAGGCGGCGCGGCCACAGAATGCCGTTTCCTGGCCAACCGCGCTGCCGACGCGCGCGCGGGACTTTGGCTGCATACTTCCGGCTCTCCCCACTCGGGGCGAGATCTGCGAATCGCGCTGCGCCGTTCAGGACCAAGCGTGTCCCGCGAACGATTGGACACCAATGCCCGAATTCGCGCCAACCCGGAGGCAATCGGCGTAGGGTGCTGATGAGGACTATTCTTGCTACACGACTTCATTCGAGCCAACCGCGCCGAGATCTTGCACCGAACACGATCCCGAGTCGCGTCGAGGCCCGCGCCGAAACCGACCACGGACGAGATCGAGAGCGGTATCCCTTTCTTCCTGGACGAGCTCGTCGAGATGCTCCGAGATCACCTGCACAGCAGCGCGATCATCGACAGATCGGCGACGCGCCACGGTAGCGACCGGTTCGACACGGGGTTCACGATCACGCAGGTCGTGCACGACTACGGCGACGTGTGCCAGGTCGTGACCGAACTCGCGATCGAGCGCGGGGCGACCGTCAGCACAGAGGACTTCCGCGTGCTGAACCGCTGTCTGGACGAAGCCATCGCCGGGGCGGTCACCGAGTTCGCGCGGGCAAGCCAGGCGCAGCACGCCAGCAACAACGCGGAACAACTGGGCATCCTGGCACACGAGTTACGCAACGAGCTGAACACCGCGATGCTGGCTCACTACATCCTCAAGGAAGGAAAAGTCGGCATCGGCGGAAGCACAGGGGACGTCTTGAGCCGCAGCCTGTTGTCTTTGCAGGCCCTGATCAACCGGAGCCTGGCCGAGGTGCGCCTCGACGCTCACATCTACGATGATCGCCCCATCGACGTGAGGCTCTTCCTGGGCGAAATCGAGCTGGCCGCAGCAATCGCCGCGAACTCCGCAGGCATAGCCCTATCGACTCAACTGGGCGATCAGGGCGTGCAGGTGCTCGGGGATCGGCAACTCCTGAGTTCCGCGGTCACCAACGTGCTGCACAATGCACTGAAGTACACGCCGAGGGGTGGTCACGTGAGCCTGAAAACGAGCGCCTCGCAAGACCGCGTCCAGATCGAAGTTCAGGACGAGTGCAACGGCCTGCCGGATTCCATCGTGGCGGGCCTGTTCGTGCCGTTCCATCACGGAGGGGCGGACAACACCGGCCTGGGGCTGGGGCTCTCGATCAGCGCGCGCGCTGTCGATTCGATGCACGGCAAGCTGGGGGCGCGGAACCTGGCCACGGGCTGTGTCTTCACGATCGACTTGCCGCGCCTCACGTCGCGGCCGCTGGAACCTATCGGTTCTGGTCCGAGCAGCGGTCGGCCTGTGCCGGTCGCCTGATCGGGCACTTGCGCCGGCGGATTCGGTAGCCGCGTATTCGAGGGGCGACCTCGCCTCGTTGGATGAGCGGCGCGACTGCGCTACCTCCTAGGCAGATGGGATGAGAAGGCCGCCCGCTCGGTGAGCCATGCTTGGCTCTCCAGGAACGCGCCGCTAACAGCTCAACGCACTCGAAGTGCAAGGACGGAGGGCCGCCTTCTCCTCCCATCTGCTAGGGAACCGATTCCGCCGGGAACGCCAAGCGGAAACGACCCAGCTGCACTCGTAAGCATGGGCGCGCCCGATACCGACCCGACCAGCGATGCGTTCG
>JBBQCC010000243.1:0-6966 GCA_038318285.1 Planctomycetota bacterium
GGATCTCGCCCGAACGGGGATCCACCAAGAGATCACCGATCTGGCCCACGTTTTTCTTGGTGGGCGTCGAGAGTTCGAGACCCACGACCTTGGCCGAAGGTGCGATCAAGTACGCGCTCGTCGCGTCGCGCGCTCGCGCGGGGTCTTGTAGTTGGGCAGCACCGGCCCAACCGGCGAGTGTCACGGTGGCGCAGGCGATCAGGGACTGTTGCAGCTTCATCTTCGTGTGGCCTTCCTCGTCGCGTACGACGGGTGGGAGGTGAGTGGTCGGAGGGCGTGGCCGCGTGCCCCGAGGGACGGGCGTTCGACGGCGCTTGCTGGACCAGCGCTGGAATCGTCCGGGGCAACCTGCGTGCCGCCTTTGCGAACCGCCGCAGGGAGAGCCGTCCGGTAATTTCTGCACAGCGCTGCATGGTTCGGCCTCAGGATTGCAATCCACCCCAATTGCCACGCCCAATTGCCTCACCACGAGCTCGCGCGCCGATCGCAGTCCCGGTGGCCGGGGGCGCTACCATTCCCGATCGAGGACTCCCCAACGATGACCTCCACTTCCCAGATGCCCCTCGTCCTGCTGGTCGTCGACGACGACGAGGACTTCCGCGAGAGCCTGATGAGGCTGCTCGCCCAAGCGAAGCACGACGTGCGCGGTGCGGGCGATCTGGCTTCGGCGCGCACCGCCTTGTCCGAACGCCAATTTGACGCTGTGCTCGTCGACCAGGAACTCCCGGACGGGCTCGGAGCCGAATTGCTGGACGATCCTCATCGACCGCCGGCGACCGAATTCGTCGTGATCACGGGGAACGCGACCGTCGATTCCGCCGTCGATGCGCTGCGCCGTGGCGCCGCCGACTACCTGACGAAGCCCACCGATCCGACGGCGCTCAAGGCCACGCTGTCGCGGCTCGCGCACGTGCGCGAACTGCGCCGCGAAGTCGACGACTTGCGCGACGCCTTGCGCGACCGCGGCCGCCTGGGGCCGATCGTCGGACGCTCGTCCGCGATGCAGCCCGTCTTCGACATGATCCAACGCGTGGCGCCCACGGACGCGAGTGTGTTGATCCAGGGCGAGAGCGGCACCGGTAAGGAAGTCGTCGCGCAGGCGCTGCACGATCTCAGTCGCCGCAAGTCGGCTTTGCTCGTCCCGGTGAACTGCGGCGCGATCCCCGAGAGCCTCATCGAGAGCGAGCTGTTCGGCCACGAAAAGGGCAGTTTCACCGGGGCTGACCGCCAACACCGGGGGTTCTTCGAGCGTGCGGACGGCGGCACGCTCTTCCTCGACGAGATCACCGAGATGCCGCTGCAACTGCAGGTCAAGTTGCTGCGCGTGCTCGAGACGGGAACCGTGCAACGCGTCGGCGGCACGACGCCGATCCAGACGAACGTGCGCGTTCTGGCCGCGACGAACCGCGACCCGCGCGAAGCGATCGATGCCGGCAAGCTGCGCGAGGACCTCTACTTCCGACTGGCGGTCTTCCCGATCATCCTGCCGCCGCTGCGCGACCGCGAAGGGGACGTCGCCTTGCTGGCGCAGCACTTCCTCGACGGACACAACCAATCGAGCGGAACGGACAAGCGTTGGGCCCCGGGAGCGCTGGATTTCCTGGCGCGACGTGAATGGCGCGGCAATGCGCGCGAGCTCCGCAACGCGGTGCAGCGCGCATACATCCTGACCGACGATATCCTGCGCGGTGAGGACGCGGTCGCCGGTCCCGAAAGGGCCGCGCCGATGGCTCCGGGCGGCGGCATCGTGGTCCAGGTCGGAGCCTCGATCGCGGACGTCGAGCGCGTGCTCATCGAAGCGACGCTCGCGCATCTGGACGGCGACAAGCCGGCGGCGGCGCGGATGCTCGGGATCAGCCTGAAGACGCTATACAACCGGCTGAACGTCTACGAGGCGGCTGGCCCCTGAAAGCCATGCGCATTTGTAGAAGCGTCGGGGGAGGTGGGGGAGCAGAGCCCTCCGGCATCGGCTCCTGTCGGTGGCACGCCGTGTGCAATCTCCCCGTCGTACGCGGCGCACGGCTGCGCCGCATCAGAACGAACAATCACGGGAGCGCACTCTTGCTCCCCATTCTCGGAGGCCACCATGCTTCGCTGGGCACTCATCTTCCTCGTCGTCGCGCTCATCGCTGCCGCTCTCGGCTTTGGTGGCCTCGCAGGTACCGCTTCCGGCATTGCGAGCACTCTCTTCTGGGTCTTCGTCGTGCTGTTCGTGATCTCACTCCTCGTGAGCCTCGTCTCTGGAAAGAAGACGCCCATCCCGTGATCGAGGCGGTGCACGATCGACCCGCTCGCGTCGGATCCCTCCGGATCGATGCGGGCGGTTCTCGCAGCTACCGGGGGGGGGGTCGCCATCCATGTCCTGATCGCGATCGAGTTCCGTCCACACAGCCGCGCAGGCTGTGTTCCGCCGCCTGCAACTTGCTAGACATCCAGGAGCCCCGCAGCAGATTCGACCCGACATGGAATCGATCCGATCTCAATCAGCCCAGTACGTGGACGGCCAGAACCGGCTGGCGCGCTTTCTCGATCGCATCCGTCAGACCGTCTCCCACGACATGCGGACGCCACTCGGCAGCATCGTCAACTACGCCGCCGTCCTCGAAGCGACGCAGGGCGCGGACGCCGGCGAGATTCGTGATCTGGGCCGTCGCATCCGCGGTAACGCGCAGCGCACAGCGAGCATGATCCAACTGCTCGCGACCGTGGTCGGTCTGGCGAGCCGTCCACTGCGCCCGGCTTCGACGGACTTGACCGTGCTGGCGCGATCCATCCTGGGCGACAGCGGAGGCCGCGGCGACGTTCACCTCGCGGCGCGATCTGCGGCACCGATCTTGGACGTGGACGCGGAGGTGATCGGATTCGCCTGGCGCGCGTACGTCGCCGTGGAGTCGGACTCCTCCGGAAAACCGATGGACGCCGCGGAGGTGATCGTCGCGCAGGATGGATCCGAACTGCTCGTCGAACTGAACAGCGGATCGACCGCAGAGTTGGTCGCAGCGACGCCATCCGAGTTCGTCGACTTGGCCGGGTACCTGCGACACAACAGCGGTCCCGCGCGACTCGAGAACTCGCTCGGGCTAGGCCTCGCCGAGGAACTGGTCATCCGCCACGGCGGAAAACTCGAGGTGTTCGGTCGTCCGGGGGCAGGTTCAGGGATTCGAATGCGGATCCCGGCCGCCGCCTGAACGACTCGCCCTGAACGACTTGCCCTGAATGACTTGCCCTGAATGACTTGCATCGAGCAGCGACCATTCAGGCCGTGGTTGCCGAGCGCACACGACATCGTGGACCGCGAGTGCCTGTCGATGTACACGCGGAGTGCGGATGAACACAGACGGATCGCGCTCCCCCGTACTCGTCGGAATCATCGAGATCAGCCATGAGCCGCCGGAGCTCGTCGTCGCACGACCGCCGTTGCTACATTGGAGCGCTGCGAAGTCGCGCACTTGACCAGCCGAGCTGATGTCGGCACGCGTCGCATTCCTTCGTCCTGACCATGTCGCCGCAGAATCAAGACCGTTTCATCGACCTGTTCGACGTGCGACACCTCGCACGGAACACGCGATTGGGCTTGGATGCGCCGATCCACCTGGTCTTCCTCCTGCTCGTCGTGCTCGTCGGTCTCGGCGGTTGGTTGGCGCACTACCACACGCGTCTCCTGTACGAGAATCAGGCGCAGGTCTCGCAGACGTACCGACTGCTGGCGCAATTGCAGCTCGTCATGGCGACGGCGGTCGATGCGGAGACGGGCGCGCGCGGCTACATCGCGACCGGGCGCGAGGCGTACCTCGATCCCTACCGCGCGGCGATCCCGGTCGTCGACGCGCGCTTGGCCGAGCTGTCGCTGCTGGCGGCGGAGCACGAGAACCAGGGCGAGTTGGTGGAACTCCTCACGGCTCGCGTGCACGCGCACTTCGAGTTCCTGAACCGGATCGTTTCCTCCGGGCTCGGCGGCGCCAGGGAAGCCGCGATCGAGGCCCTGCGCTCGGGCGACGGCAAGCAGTTGCTGGATGGCATTCGGGACGTCATCGACCGGGTCACCGAGCGCGAGCAGGAGTTGTTGGGCGAACGACGTGCGCTGGCGAGTCGGAGCTTTCGCACGGCCGATCTGACGGGGCTCCTCATCGCGATCTCGGGCGTGTTCCTGATCGTCGTCCTCTACAACCTGATTCTCCGCTTCGAGAAGCTGCGGAACCGCTCGACGCTCGAGATCGCCAATGCACAGCAGCGATTCGAGGTCGCACTGGGAAGCATCGGCGACGCCGTCATCGTCACGGACCGCGAAGGTCGATTGGCTTACTGCAACGACGGTTGTCGTTCGACGCTTCAACTCCAATCGCAGGATCTAGGTCGGCCGCTCGGGGAGTTGATCACGTCGATCTCCGGGGGCGCATCGGACATTCCCGGTTCGATCGTCCGACGTGCCATCGAAGAAGGCGGTATCCACAGGACCACGGTCGACACGGAGATCCGCTTGTCCGACGGATCGCAGATCCAGATCGACGCGACAGCAGCGCGGATCCAGGGACACGACGACCAGAGCCAGGGTGTCGTGCTCGTCGTGCGGGACGTGTCCGCGCGTCGTGAGCGCGAGCGCGAGCTGGCGCGCAGTCATGAACGATTCCGCTCCCTCGTGCTCGCGACTTCACAGATCGTCTGGACCACCGACGCCGAGGGACGTGTGCGCGAGGATTCCCCGAGCTGGCGCGCGTACACCGGACAGACCTACGAGCAGTGGAGCGGCTTCGGCTGGCTCGATGCGCTACACGCTGGCGATCGCGAGCGGACGCTCTTCGGCTGGAAGCGCGCGATCGCGGAGCAGCGTCCCTTTGTGGCGGAATATCGCCTGCGGCGCGCGGACGGTGCCTATTGCTGGAACGTGGTGCGTGCCGTCCCCGTCCGGGACAACGACGGGACCATTCGCGAGTGGATCGGGATGAACCACGACATCGACAGTCGCAAGCGGGCGGAGCAGTCGCAGCGTGACGAAGGTCGCCGCAAGGACGAGTTCATTGCGCTATTGGCGCACGAGCTGCGCAATCCGCTCGCACCCCTGCGCAACGGTCTCGAGATCCTCAAGTCGCGCAGCGAATCCGATGCGCCGCGCGTGATCAAGATGATGGACAGCCAGGTGGCGCACATGGTCCGTCTCATCGACGACCTGCTGGACGTCAGCCGCATCGGTCAGGGGAAGCTCGAGTTGCGCCTCGAGTGCATCGATCTCCGTCTCGTTCTCAGCGAGGCGGTGGATTCCGTCACCCCGAGGGCCGCGAGGAAGAATCAGAGCCTGCACGTCAAGGTGCTCAGCGGGCCGATGTGGGTCCATGGTGACGCTGTGCGGCTGAACCAGGTTTTCACGAACCTGCTCAGCAACGCGATCAAGTACAGCGGCGCGTCCGAGGAGATCTGGCTGACCGCCGAGCGCGAGGGGATGCGGTACCTCGTGTCGGTCCGCGATTCGGGACAGGGCATCGCGACGGACCTGCGCCCGCGCATCTGGGACCTGTTCCTACAGGGCTCGGGTCAAATCGAACGCGCGGAAGGCGGACTCGGCATCGGGCTGACGCTCGTCAAGCAGCTCGTCGAGTTGCACGATGGCACCGTCGAGGTGCACAGCGACGGCGTCGGAATGGGCAGCGAATTCACCGTGCGGCTGCCCCTCGTCTCTGTGCCCGACTCCGATGTCCGCACGCCCTCGGGACCGGCCGAGACCGCTACCCGTGCGCTGCGCATCCTCGTCATCGACGACAACGAGGATTCCGCAGAGAGCACGGCCATGCTGCTGCGCCTCCGCGGTCACGACGTGCGGACGGCGTTCCGCGGGGAGGCGGGGATCGTGGAGTTCGCACGCTTCGGTCCCGAACTCGTGCTGTGCGACATCCGCATGCCCGACATGACCGGCTACGAGGTGGCGCGCCGCGTGCGGTCTCTCAAGAACGGGCGAGCCGTCTTGCTCGTCGCACTTACGGGGTTCGGGACGCAACTGGACCGCGAGGCGTCCGTCAATGCCGGTTTCGACCAGCACTTCGTGAAGCCGGTCGATCCCGACGCACTCATGGAGCTGCTGCGCGCGGCCGCGGAACGGACCGCGGGCACGAGCGAATCCGCGCGCTGAGCGGGGAGTTCGCGGCACGCCCGTTGCGGATCCTTGCAGAATCCCAACACCCGCGCTGCCCCACGTCCGCGATGCTCGTGCACCTCGCCCGCCCCTCGCTTCGCGAAGGAAGAGACCGTGAAGCTCCACCCCACACGAACTCGCATCGAATCACTTTCTACAACGGACTCACGTCGTGGGCCGACACGCCCCTTCTCCGCGGCCTCGATCGCGACGGGGGTCGCGCTCTTCCTCGCGGCGTGCAGCGGTTCGGGCTCCGAGTCCTCGACGGCACCGCCCGCGAGCGCGGTCGGTCCACTCCAGGAGTCCGACGAGCTGACCTTCGGCGACGCGCTCTGCGGATCGCTGTCGCCCGACGGATCGACCTATGTCGCCGCTGAGGGCGCCTCGCTCGCGGTGCTCGACTCCGCTTCGCTCCTCGCGGGCCAATCCGGCGCCCGAGTCCGCGGACGCGCCCCGATCCGTGCCGCGCCGTTGGCGCTCGTGTGCGATCCGCCCTACGTGTTCGTCGCCGGCGGGACGCAGGGCCTGTGGCGCGTGACGATCGGTGACGGAAACCTCGACTCGGGCGGTGCGTGGCCCGACGAGGTCCGGATCCGCGACGAGGACGGCGCGCTGTTCCTCGATGTCGTCGCATTCGAGGGTCACGCGGACGGGCATTTCGTCGCGGCCGTGACGAGCGCGCGCGTCGGCTACGGGACTTCCGAAGTGTTCGTGTTCGATCGCGATCCGCCGCACGCACTGCGCGCGCGCGTTCCGCTCGTGCCGATGGCCGGCGCCGTGGGAGAGAAAGCGCTCGCGCTCGCCGTCGACCCCGTGTCGGCGGACCGACTGTTCGTCGCGATGGG
>JBBQCC010000244.1:0-6883 GCA_038318285.1 Planctomycetota bacterium
GCGCACGACGGTTCCATGTGCGGCTTCTGCACGCCGGGGTTCGTGGTCGCGATCACCGCCTGCCTGCGCAAGAACCCGCGCGCCGACGAGGCCGCGATCCGACGCGCGTGTGCGGGCAACCTGTGTCGCTGCGGCACGCAACCGCAGATCTTCGAGGCCGCGCTCGCGGCCGGACGTCGCCTCGCGGAGACCAAGTGATGGCGCTCGAACCCTTGCACCCGTCGGCGAGCGCCGCGCAGGACGCTCCGAAGAAGAAGAAGATCAAGGTCACCAAGGTCGTCAACGGCATCGACACCGAGGTCGAGATCGAAGTCGACGACGTCGCGGCGGTCGCTTGGCCCGAGCGGTCGAAGCTGCGCGTCCTGAACCAGCCGATCCCGCGCGTGGACGGTCCGGTCAAAGTCAGCGGTGTCGCGCGTTTCACGCACGACGTGCGCGCGCCCGGCATGGTGTGGGCGCGCCTGCTCGTCTCGCCGTTGCCGCGTGCGAAGGTCGCGAACCTCGACGTCGAGGCGGCGCGCAAGGTGAAGGGCGTCGTGCACGTGCTCGTCGTCAAGGACGGCGAGAGCGGCTACCTCGGTGATCCCGTGGCCGCGGTCGCGGCCGAGACGCTCGAAGCCGCCGAGGATGGCCTGCGCGCGCTCGCTGCACGCTTCGAGCCGCTGCCCTGGGTCGTCGATCACGACTCGGCGGTGAAGGACGGCGCTCCGGCGGTCACGCGCGGCGGCAACGTTTCGAAGCCCGAACTCGACGGGGACGCGGACGAGGCGCGCGAGGCGGTGCTCTCCAGCCCCACGCACGTGGAGGCGACCTACAGCGAACCGATCCAGCACCACGCCTGCCTGGAGACACACGGCGTCGTCGTGGACTACCGCGGCGGCTCCGAGGCGACCGTGTACTGCTCGACGCAGTACGCGCAGGGCTTCGCCGCAGACGCGGCCAAGGAACTCGGCCTCCCCGCGAATGCCGTGACCGGCATCGTCGAGCACATGGGCGGCGGCTTCGGATCGAAGTTCGGTCTCGACCTCCAGGGACTCGTCGCGTGCCGGATCTCGAAAGCCATCGGACGACCCGTGCACCTGATGCTGGGCCGCCGCGAGGAGTTCCTGATGGCCGGCAACCGCTCGGGCGGGATCCAGACGCTCCAGATCGGCTGCGACGCCGAGGGGCGGATCACCGGGATCGTGGCCGACTCCTACAAGCACGGCGGCGTCGGCCGCGGGTCGCTGGCGACGTTTCCGTATTGCTACACCGCCGCCACGCACCACCGCAGCGTCCGCTCCGTGCGCATGCACCTGGACGCCAACCGGGCCATGCGTGCCCCGGGGCATCCGCAGGCGTCCTTTGCGATGGAGTCCGTGCTCGACGAACTCGCCTACGCCGGCAACCTCGACCTGGTCGAGATCCGCAAGCGCAACGTGCCGCACCCCGCCTGGGGCCGTCAGCTCGACCGGGCCGCTCTCGAGATCGGGTGGGCGGACCATCCGTACAAGACCCGTCCCGGCGAGCCGACCGGCGACGAGTGCATCGGCATCGGGTTCGGGATCTCGACGTGGGGCGGTGGCGGCAGCGCGGACTGCGAGGTCGAGGTGCGCCTCGAGCGAGACGGCAGCGTCAGCACGTCGTGCGGCATCCAGGACCTGGGCACCGGCACGCGCACGTACATGGCGGCGATCACCGCCGAGGTGCTCGGCCTCGAAGTTCGCGACGTCAAGGCCGTGCTGGGCGACTCGCGCCTCGGCCGGGGCGTCGCTTCCGGCGGCAGCGTGACGACCGCGTCGCTGGCGCCGGCCGTGATGGACGCTGCGACGAAGGCGCGCAACGCGTTGGCGAAGCACCTCGCCGGCGTCCTCGGGCTCGACGCCGAGGGCTTTCGCTTCCTGCCCGAGGGCGTCGTGCACGAGCGCGCGAAGACGCCGACGGTCATGACTTGGAAGAAGGCCTGCGGCACGCTGCCGGCCGAAGGTTTGCGCGCGCAGGGCGAGTGGGTCGCGTCGCTCGCCTCGCGCGGCGCGCACTGCACGCAAGCCGCGCGCGTCGCGGTGGATCCGGGTACGGGTCGCGTGCGCGTGCTGCACATGGTGTGCGTGCAGGAAGTCGGCCTGCCGCTGAATCGCATGGCGCTGAAGAGCCAGATCCAGGGCGCGATGATCACCGCGCTGGGATACGCGCTGACCGAAGGGCGCGTCCTCGACCCGGTCCTCGGCCTGCAACTCAATGCGAACTTCGAGGACTACAAGATGCCGCACGCGCTGGAGATCCCGCGCATGACGACGATCATCGACGACGACGACCTGAGTTCGGGAGTCATCGGTGTCGGCGAACCGCCCGTCATCCCCGGTGCGGGCGCGATCGCGAATGCGGTCCACAATGCCTGCGGCGCGCGCGTGCGCGAGCTGCCCATCACGCCGGACAAGGTCCTCGCGGCACTCGGAAAGGTCGTCTGATGCATTCCTTCCGACTCGTCCACCCCACGTCGCTCGACGAGGCCGTCGCGCTGGCCGTCGATCCGGCGGCGGGCGCCACGAAGTACCTCGCGGGCGGGCAGGACCTCCTGACGGAGATGAAGGAGCACCTCGCGACGCCCGATCGGGTCGTGAACTTGAAATCGGTGCCGGGTCTAGCCGAGTTCGATTCGAGCGGCGGCGAGTTGCGCATCGGCGCGCTCACCACGCTCGCGCGCATCGAGCACGATGCCACGGTGCGCGCGCACTGGACCGCGCTGGCCGAAGCAGCGGAGTCGATCGCCAGCCCGCAGATCCGCTCGTGCGCGACGGTCGGCGGCAACCTGTGCCAGCGGCCGCGCTGTCCGTACTACCGTATGGAGGAAGCGCGCTGCCTGAAGAAGGGCGGCACGGAGTGCTTCGCGTACGGCGGCCACAACAAATACAACGCGATTCTCGGCGGGGGACCGAGCTACATCGTGCACCCGAGCGACCTCGCGCCGGCGCTGGTCGCGTTGAATGCCGAGATCGTGTTGCGCTCGAAGTCGGGCGAGCGCCGCATGCCGCTCGAACAGTTCTACGTCCTACCGGCCGACGGCGACGTGACGCAGGAAACCGTGCTCACGACGGGCGAGGTCGTCACCGAGCTGCGCCTGCCCGCGGCCGAAAAGGGCTCGCGCTCGACGTATGTCAAGTTCAAGGAGCGCGAGTCGTTCGACTTCGCGTTGGCCGCCGTCGCCGCGTCGCTGACGTTCGACGGATCCACGGTCCGGAGCGCGCGCATCTGCCTGGGCGGCGTCGCGCCGATCCCGTGGCGGGCTGCGCGCGCCGAGCAGTTGCTCGTTGGGCGCACCCTGGACTCCGACCTGGTGCGGCAAGCAGCTGCGGCAGCGCTGCACGGCGCCGAGCCGCTGTCGCAGAACGCATACAAGATCCCCCTGACCCAGACCCTCGTCGAACGCGCGCTGATGGCGCTCGCGCGCTGATCCCATGGCCCATCCCAACCCGCCTGAAAACACGGCCACGCCCCAGAACCCGGCCAGCACGGCGGAGCCGCGTGAGGTCGCACCCTTCTGCGCGCACATCCAGAGCAAGAGGGCCTACTTCCTCGGCCGCCCGCCGAACACGGAGAGCGAGCTCTTGGACGCCAGCCAGTCCTGCTGGTGCCGGCACACGATGCTGGCGCTCGGCCCGGACGGCGGGGTCGTGGATCCGGCGGATTGCCGGGTCGGCCGCGGCTGCTTCGAGTCCGTGCTGTAGAATGCGGGCCGCCTCCCGAGGCCCCCCCCCAGAGCGTCGAACCGACATGCCGCAAGGCGTGCCTGGACCACCGAGGACGGAACGTGACAGTTGCTGCTCTCCTGATTCCGCTCCTCTTCCCGCTGCTGCCGGCCGCGGGCAGCGCTTCCGACTGCGCGGGCGAGTATGTCGAAGCGCGCACCGCGAGCGTCTTCGCCGGAGCGTGCCACTACAACGGCGAGTTCGTCACGGCCGGTCGCGAAGCCGTGTGCGCATGGCGCATCGGTTCGGGCGCGTGGGCAGGGCAGGACCTCGCCGGCGTCGCGATCGCGGCGATCGTGACCGCTGATGCGAACCTCGACGAGCGCTCGGCTGCACGGCGTAGCACGATCGTCGTGGACGCGGCGCTCGCGCCCGCGCGTGCCGCCGCAGCGGTGCGCTGGCTCGCCGCGACGCGCGCCGACCTGCTCGGCGCCGTGATCGAGGTACGCTCGGTCCCGTTGCAGTTCGAGCGCGACGGGGATGGGTACACGGTCGTCGCGAGCGGGACGATCGAACTTCGCGGCGAACTCCTGCCGGACCGCGCGTGCTGTGCGATGCCGCAAGACGTCTGGTACGCGCCGTTCGATCGCGTCGACGCGCCGCTCGTCGGCCTCGACACCGCGTTCCGCGTGCACGCTCCATCCCTGGGACGCGACTGGTCGCGTCCCGGCGAGAATGCCGCCTTCGTGGGACGGTTCGGCAGCCGCTGACGCGTGTCGCACATCCGCAGTTCCGATATCCGCCCTGCGTGTGGCGGTCGCTCGACGGCCGCGCTCGCGGCCGTGATCGCCGTGCTGTGCCTGTGCGCGGCGGTGCTCCTCTTCGTGTTGAACGGGCCCGGTGGGGATGGCGATTCTGGCCCGCGCCGCGTCGTTGCCGTTGCACCGCGCGGAGTGGCACTGCCCTGGAACGAGGCGCAGCCGGGGGCCGTGCTCGACGGCGGACCGTCGGATTCCGTGCTCGCGTCGGCGCGGTTCGACGGCGGGCGTCGCGCCGGGATCGAGGCACCCATTCCCGACGCGTTGCGCATCGTGGGCGGTCGTGTGCTGGATGCGGAGTCGGGCGAGCCTCTCGCCGGGTTCCGCCTCAGCTTCCTCTCGCGGCGACCGCGAAACGTGCTCGTCGAGACGGACGCCGCCGGCGAGTTCATGACGGAGCGTGCGCTCGCCAGCGGAGTCGTCGCGATCAGCCACCAGCCCGACGTCTCGCACCCGCGCTACGCCGGTCGCTTCGACGTCGAACCGGGCGAGTTCCTGCTGCCGCGCGCCGATGAAGATGCTCCGGCGCACGTCGTGACGATCTTCGCACGGGCGCCGCGCCGCATCTTCGAGGTCGACGTTCGCCGCCCTGACGGCACGCCGGCGATGGATGCGACGGTGTCGCTCTCGTCCGGTCGACGCGACGACTCGGGCGCGTTCGTCCCCGATTCGCGCGACTTCGAGATCGCCGACGCACTGGGCCGCGCGCGCTTCGCGCTGTTCGGCGACGACGCGTTCCAGAACACGTATCGCTTGGAGGCCGAGCACGGCGGTTCGCTCGTCGCGGAGCCGCGCGAGTTCGATCCGCCGCTGCCTACTTCGACGGAGCGCATGGATCTCTTCCCGGGCGGCGTCCTGCGTGTGCGCGTGAAGAACGACGAGGGTCGCGGCGTGCCGGGCGTCTCGCTGTGGCTCTCGACGCCCGAGTCCGGCCGTTTCGCGAGCGGGCGACGCGGCGAGACCGACGCGAACGGTGAGTATCTGTTCGACGGATTGCGCAATTCGTGCTGGAGCGTGTCCGCCGTCCATCCGTGGACGGGCGAGGCCGTCGAGCGCGCGGTCGACCTGGGCGTCGGCGAGTACGCGGACGTCGACCTGCGCCTCTCCGTCGCGAACTTGCGCCTCGGCGCCGAGGGCACGGTGGCCGACGAGAACGGTATCCCGCTCGGTGGCGTCGTCGTGCACGTGCAGCCGGCCGGTTCCGCGCCGGTCGACTTGGCGACGGACTCGAGCGGCCGCTTCCAGTATTGGGGTCGCGCGAGCTCGACACTGCTGCTCGGCTTCGGCGGCGCGTTCCTCGACGACCGCTACGAACCGGGCGTGTTGACCGCGGCGTTCGGCGCTACCGGACTCGCGGTCCGTCGCGTCGAGCGGCGCACCGAACGTTCCATCGGCATCGAGATCGTGGATGCGACGACGCATGCACCCTGTCCGCGCGCCGCCGTGTGGCTCGCGCGACCGGAATCGGCCGCGCTCGTCGGAACGCTCGCGGTGCAGCGCTTCAGCGCGCCGAGCGGCGTCACCTGGATCCAACTCCCGATCGGCGGCGAGACGAATTTCGCCGTCGATGCACCCGGCTACCTGCGCGTCGAAGGCGACCTGACCGACCGCATCGAAGCGACCGAGGAAGGCCGCGCCCTGCAGATCGCGATGCGGCCGGGATTCCAGCGCGAGGTCGAGGTGCGCGACCGCATCTCGCGCGCGCTGCTGGCCGACGCCGTCTTCTTTGCGAAGGGCGGCGTGCTGGGAGCGACGGACGCGTCGGGGCGCACGGCCCTGCACGCGGACGCATGGCCGGCCAGCGTGCGCGTCGAGTGTACGGGGTACAAGGCGCTCGCATGGGATCCGCTCGCGGCGGGTTGGCCCGGCACAGTCGTCTGGCTCGACCCGATCGACGCGCGCTGAAGCGCGGATCTTGCGTCGCGAAGGCCTGCAGCGAATCCGCGGCCGCGGCCGCGAACGGTGCGAGTTCGAGTGCGAGATTGCGGGCGCGGCGCGAGTTCACCGCGACAGGAGCGCTCGAAACACTAGACTTGGGCCCGCCATGGCCACGAAACAGCGCGACCCGTCGGAATGGATGTGGGCGCGCGCGTCCGAGTTGCTCGAACGCGCCGACCGCGTCCAAAGGCACTTCTTCCACTTGTCGTCCGAGGGATCCCGTGTGTGCTGGGAACCACCGGTCGACGTCGCCGAAAGCGAGACGGAACTCGCGGTGCTCGTCGCGCTGCCCGGCGTCGAGGCGGGCAAGGTCGAGGTCGGCATCGAGCCGGCGGGCATCGTGGTGCGCGCACACCGCGCGCTGCCGGAGATGTTCGCGGCGGGCGCCGTGCGTCGCCTGGAGATCCCGCAAGGTCTCTTCGAACGCCGCATCGCGCTGCCGTCCGGGCGCTACGAACTGCT
>JBBQCC010000245.1:0-6880 GCA_038318285.1 Planctomycetota bacterium
CGGCGAGCTGTAGTAGTAGTCGAGCGTCATGTCGTCGCCCATGAACTTCTTCAGGTCGTACGTGCCCGACATGCAGATCGCGGCGCGGAACACGTCGGGGTGGCGGCACACGGACGCGAGCGCGTTGAATGCGCCGATCGATGCGCCGGCGGCGATGATCTCGACGTCGTTGTCGCGACAGTCGACGCGGATCGCGGGTACGACTTCGTTGTAGATGAACGAGTCGAAACGGTTCTGCGTGCGCGCGGCTTCGTGGCGCGGCAGCTCGTTGTCGAGCATCGCTTGCCCGCCGATCGAGTCGACGGAGTAGACCTTGATCAGGCCCTCCGACAGGAGCGGCGCGAGCACGTGGATCATCTTGAACCGCTCGGTCTCCTCGCAGTCACCCGCGGCGGTCGGGTAGATGAGCACGGGCACGCCGCTCTCGCCCCAGCGCACGACCTTGACTTCCTTGTTGCCCAGGCGCTCGGAGCGCCACGTCGAGGATTCCTTGCTCATGTGCGGGGGGATTCGGAGCGAAAGGGGTCGAGAATCAGCGGGACTTGACGGTTCGTTTCGTGGAGCGCTTCGCGGGCTTGGCGCGTGATCTCTTCGCGGGCGCAGCTTTGGTGACGGCCGCCGACTTCGCACGCGACTTCGCGGCCACGGGACGCGCACGCTTCGCAGCGCGCACCGTCTTGATCGGCAACTTCGCGGTCTTGATCGGCGACTTCGCCGACTTCGACTTCGCAGCCGCAGCCTTCTTGCTCGACTTGCGCTTCTTGGGCGCGCGCGACTCGGCGTCCTCGACGCGCCACGCCTGCAGCTCGGACCAGAAGTGCTCCGTGAACTGCTCGACCTCGTGCGCCGGGAAGATCGCCGTGACCTTCTGACGCACGGCGTCCTTCGCGTCCTCGGTGCCGAAGTAGTCGTTCACGATGCTGTCCAGCTTCGCGAGGTGCTTGTCGCAGAACTTCTGGAATGCGGCCGTTTCGAAGCGCGCGCGCGCGATCTTGCCGTAGGCGGCGATCTTCTTGCGCAGCGGCCACTTCTTGTCCGCGATGGCGAAGAACGGCGCCCAATCCAAGTTCATGTGCATCGGCCGCTTCGTCGCGGCGCAGTAGAGCGACCAGCGCAAGTACGCCTTCACCAGCCACGGGAAGTGACGGTGCAGCGACGTGATCTGACTGTCGGGGCACGGGTTCGCGAAATCGATCGGGTGCCAGACGTGGTCCTTCAGCAGCGCCTCGCACGAGTTGAAGTCCCAGCCGAAGAACGAGTTGATCGTGAGGGTGATGTCCTCGATCAGCTTGCGGTCATCCTTCGTCAGGAAGCCCTTCTCGTTCGTGTAGCGCTGGTGCAGCGGCTGGCTCGGGTCGTACTTGATGACGTGCGTCTGCGGGCCGAAACCGATGCAGCGGACGAATTGGTCGTACGGAATCACACCCGATTGCAGGTGCAGGATCATGCGGCCGCTGGCGTCGTACGCGCGCGACAGCTCGCCCGTGTCGTCGACCTTCGTCACGCCGGCCCAACCGCCGCCGTCGTAGGGCTTCGAGAACGCCGGGAACCCGATCTCCTCACCGATCGCGCCGAGGTCGAAGAACTTCGCGTAGCGGTTCAGCGTGACGCGCAGGTCGGCCTTCTCCTCGTAGTCCTTGGCCGGGATCATCGCCGTCGCGGGGATCGGGAGGCCGAGGCGCATCATCGCGCAGTACGTGGTGTGCTTCTCCATGGACTGCACGGTCCACGGGTTGTTCAGCACGTAGGTCCCGTCGAGCAGGATCGCTTTTTTGATCCACTCGCGCTGCAGCGGAAACCAGTGCGTCAGCCGATCGACGACGACGTCGTACTTCGATTCGGGCGCCAAGTGGAACGGGACGATCGATGTCCGCTCGACGTGGAAGCGCACGCGGTCCCGGCCCATCGGGATCGCGAGATCGAGGCGCGCCAAGATGTCCTCGTAGGCCTTGGCCCAACAGATGTCCGCGCCCAGCGACAACCCGATCTTGCGTGTAACGATGCCCACGATGCTCCTTACCAAGTGATTCCGACGACCCGTCGGGCCGCCACAAAGGGCGAGCAGCTTAGTGTCCAGGACCGGAAGTGCGTGGACGAATTCGGGTCGCATGCGGTTTCCTGGCAAGGCGCCGCGACTCCGCGTGTTCCCGGCAACACGCGGAGGAGCGACAACGCCGCCGGGGACCGCAGAGGACCCGAATTCGTCTACGAATTGCGGTCCAGGACACGAGTGGGGTGAGCCGGAAGTACGCAGCCCACCAGCAGCCACGCGGATGGGGCGCGACGACGGCGCCCGCCCCGGGCTACTTCTCGCCGTCGAGTTGCTCGCGCGCCGCGCGCAGGGCCTCGGTCCTCTCGGGCGTTGCCGGCGGCAGGCTCAGATCCAGGCGGTCGAGCGCGTCCTCGATCGCGGCCGCGACGACGAGGCGGGTGAACCACTTCTTGTCGGCCGGGACGACGTACCAGGGCGCGGCGGGAGTCGCCGTGCGTCGGATCGCATCCTCGTACGCGGCCTGGTAGGCGTCCCAGTGCGCTCGCTCGGCGACGTCACCCAGTTCAAACTTCCAGTTCTTGTCGGGTTCGTCCAGGCGCGCGAGGAAGCGCTTCTTCTGTTCCGCCTTCGACACGTGCAGGAAGAACTTCACGACGCGCGTCCCGTTGCGACCGAGGAAGTCCTCGAAGTTCGCGATGTCGGCCAAGCGCTCGTCGAAGATTTTCTTGGTCACGAGCGACTTCGGAATCTTCTGCGCCGCGAGGATCTCTTCGTGCACGCGCACCACGAGCACTTCCTCGTAATGCGAGCGGTTGAAGATGCCGATGCGCCCACGTTCGGGTAGCGCTTTCCAGTGGCGCCACATCCAGTCGTGGTCGAGTTCCTCGTGCGAGGGCGCCTTGAACGAGGCGACGTGAACGCCAGCGGGGTTCACGCCAGACAAGACGTGCTCGATCGTGCCGTCCTTGCCCGCCGCGTCCATCGCCTGCAGCACGACGAGCAGCGACCAGCGGTCCTGGGCGAAGAGTCGTTCCTGGTGCTTGGAAAGCGCATCGACGCCGAGCGCCAAGAGTCCGGCCGCATCCCCCTTCGAGTCGATATCGCCCGTGTCCGTAGGGTCGTAGTCCGCGAGTCGGAACTTGCGCCCGTCCTCGACGCGATAGCGGGCCAGAGCCTTCGCTCCCAGCACGCCGCCACTCATCGCATCGTCTCCGTCATTCGTACACCATCCACAGCGGTCCGGGGTGCAACCACGAGAGCCCTTCGCGCAACCTGTCGCGCCAGTTCTCCCAGTTGTGACCGTCGTGTGCCTCGCTGTACTTCACGTCCAGACCAGCGCGTTCGAGCAGCGGGACCATCGACCGGTTGTAGTAGATCAGCGACTCGTACACGCCGCACGAGAGGTACATGTGCGCCGCCGGATGGCCCGGATTGCGGCGGAAACCGTTCACGAAACGCACGACCGGGTCGAACACGGGACCGCGGTCGTGCGGCCCGATGTCGGTAAACGCGAACGAGCCCGACTGCAGCATCAAACGGTCGAAGAAGCCTTGATAGCGCCACGCTGCCGCCAACGAAGCGACGGCGCCGAAGGACGCACCGGCCAGCGTGCGCGCGGACGGCTTGCCGACGAGAGGGAACGCGCTCTCGAGTTGCGGCACGAGGTCCTGCGCCAAGTAGTCGGCGTGTCGCGGATCGTCGGCGTACTCGCGCAAGCGATCCTGCGACTGGATCAGCGCGACGACCATCGACGGGATCTCGAGTCGGTGAATCAGGTTGTCGAGCGAAGTCTTCAGGGCGGCGTAGCGCACGTAATCGACGCCGTCGTGCACGACGAGCAGCGGGTAGCGCCGCGAACGACGGAAGCGCGCGGGCAAGTACACCTGCACCTTCTTCGTGCCCAGCGCGTGCGAAACGATTTCGTGCTCGACGATCTCGCCCGGGCGCGCCTCCGGATCGGGCATCGACCACTCGGGCACTTGGTATCCGGCGCCGTACACGACGGAGTTCACGCCGTACGGATCGCTGGCCAGGTTCGGGTTCAGCGGATCCTGGATCAGCCGGTGTTCGCCGCGCGCGACGATCTCGAGCTTGTACTCGAGGCGCGAACCCTCGGGCACGTCGATCGCGAGGAACCACAAGTCCGTCGCCGGCACGTTGTGGAACGGCAGCGCGGTCGCGAGCCCGTGGATCCAGTGACGCAGCTTCACCTCGTCCACGTTGCCGCGGAAGACGAACGTGACCGTGCGGCCTTCCACGACCGGGAACTGCTGGCCGGCCAGCCAATTCTCGAGCGCCCACGGCCCGAGTCGCGCGTGGCGCTCGATGTCCTGCACGAGCGTCGCGTTCAAGATCGCCCCGCCTGCATCAGGACGCCTTCGGGTCGCAGCGCCAACGTCCCGGGTTGTCCGGTCCAGTGCGCGCCGTCCCAGTCCATGCGCGTCTTGGGATCGAAAGCGACGCACAGATCGGGCGCGAAACGGCGCGCGAGCAGCGCGATGCGACGACGATCGTGCAACAGGAGTCGTTTGCGCGCGTGCGGGAACGGCAGCACGCCCGCGTAGGCACCCAGGCCTTCCTCGTACATCTCGGCCGAGCCCTGCCCCTGCGGGGGGCTGTCGTGGAACAGCACGACGCGCTCGCCCAACGCCATCGCGCCGGCAGACCATGCGACGATCGGATGACCGCCGAAAATCGACATCGCGTCGAACAGGCGCAGGCGGTGGAGCAGCACGACGACGTGACCGCCGGTGACGCACACGCAGTCGCAGGATTCGACGATCTGCGCCAGTTCGCGGCGGTGACGCACCACCGAATCGCGTTCGGTCGGCTTCCACTCCTCCTCGAACTCGCGGTGGATCAGCGAAACTCGGCGCAGGTGGAACTCGTCGAGATCGCGCAAGGCCTCGATCGCGCCTTCGCGCTCCGCTTCGAGCATCTCCTCGCGGCCCGGCGTCGGTTCGCGACGCAGCAGCTCGTGCGCGGCCGCCATCGCGTGCGCGAGGCGTAGGCGGTACAGCTCGTGCTGTTCGCGCAGGCGGTCATGACGTTGGCGCAGCGCGAGCGACAGCTCCTTGTCGCGCTCCATGACGTCCTCGGCGCGACCCCAGATGCGCAGGTTGACCGTGCGACCGCCGAGGTGCTCGCGCAGGTCCTGGTCCTCGCCCTCGCGCTCTTCCCAACCCGCCGTCACGGCCGCGACGGTGCCGCTCGGACACAGCTCCTCTACGGCAGCCTTCAGGGTTCGATTCAGCCGCTGGGGTCCCAGCAGCACCACGCGCGTCTTGTGCATGAACGAGGGTCAGCCCGCGACGATTCGTAGTTCGGACGCGAACGCGTCGCCCAGGGCGAGACACGTGTCGCGATCGGGATGGCGCACCACGATCCAACCGTCGCCGATCGCGCTCGATTTCCAGTCGCGACGCGGCGAGCCGATCGGCGCGAGGTCGACGACGGGGACGTGCTCGCCATAGCGCGCCATCAACCGGTCGAGGCCTTCGTACGCCCGGATGCGTCCTTGTCCGACGGCGCGCTTGAACACGACGCCGGCGTTGTACTTCTTCGTGAGGTCCTGCGAGATCCGACCGTGACACACGGCTTCGGCCCAGCCTCGGAAAAGGTCCGCGTCGCACGTGTAGTTCATCAAGTGCACGAGTCGCGCGCCCGGCGGACGGCCGCCGATCTCGCCGAACACGGCCTCGCCCTTCGCGGTGCGGAACCACTCCATGTGCGTGAAACCGCTGCGCCAGCCCAGCGCGCGCAGGACCTGGCGGCCCAGCTCGCGACCGATCTTCACGTCGGGCCGTTCGATGTCGCGCAAGCACGTGGACTGCGCGCTGATCCACTCGTTCAGCTTCGCGACGAGCGGCGTCGGCCGGTACCAGGCGACGTTTTCGAACAGCACGTCACCGTCGCTGGTGATCGTGTCGTACGTGTGCTCCTCGCCCTCGATGAACTCCTCGACAGTGACCTCGGGCACGTTGCGCAGCGCGGCCAGCGCGCGGTCGAGTTCGCCGCGGTCGCGCACGGGGTACGTGTCGGACGAACCGGCGCCGTCGACGGGCTTCACGATCAGCGGGTAGCCGATCTCCTCGGCGGCCTCGCGCACTTGATCGGCGCTGTTCGCGCGGCGGTGCTTCGACGTGCGCACGCCGGCCTTGCGCAGCACGTCCTTCATCACGACCTTGTCGCGGAAGGGCAGCGTCTCCTCGACCGTCATGCCGGGCACGCCCAGCGCCGTCCGCACCTTGGCGGCCAAGATCATCCCCGGCTCCCACAGGCACTCGACGCGATCGATCGTGCGGCCACGCGTCCAGTCGCGGATCTTGCGTGCGGTCGCGTCCTCGTCCCACAGGTTCTCGACCGCCAGGTAGTCGCCCAGGTAGCGCTTGAGCTCGGGATCGAGCCCAGCGCGCGGCTGGTCGCCGACGCCCAGGACTTGAGCGCCGACTTCGGCGAGGCCGCGGGTGAAGTGCGGCATCTCGGCCGGATAGCCGGGAGAAATAAGGACGACGTTCATGCTGGGATTCCGAGGGGCACGCCGAGGGGTCCGGCGGCGCGGATTGTCGATGGGCCGAGGGCCGCGCGCAACGTCCGTGTGCGACTGGAGCGTCTCCAACCGTGCCTAGAACCTGCGGAATCCCCTTGCGGGCGTGCTCGCCCCGCAATCCGGCTCGACTCCGAGCTGGCGCAGTGGGTCGACGGCGCACAGGGCGAAAGATGCGGAAGACGGGTCTCACGCAATCGCCGCCTCGACGTAGGTCCGGGTCCTGGCCAGGCTCCTCGAGAGAGGTCGTTCGCATGTTCGCTCACAACTCCTCGGCGCGATTTCTCGTGCGCGCCGCCATCGTCACGTCCTCGCTGTGCGTCGCCGGATACCTCGTCCTG
>JBBQCC010000246.1:0-6867 GCA_038318285.1 Planctomycetota bacterium
GGGGCAGCAGGCGGCCGAGGCTGATGCTGTTCGCGGACGAAAGTCCCGCGGATTCGCGCAGCTGTGCGTCGGCGAATGCGGCCTTCACCATGCGCTGGCAGTCGTCGAACGTGCCGGCGACCCGGTACGTCGTCACGTTGCCGCCGAACGCGCCCAGTTGGTGTGCTTGGCGCGGCGACACGCGTCCGTCGGGATAGAGCACGACGACGCGGAACCCGGGACGATCGTGGAAGGCGGCCGCGACCGCCGCGCCCGTGTCGCCCGACGTCGCGACGAGGATCGTGCGCAGCGCATGCGTCGTGGGCGTGCGCGCGAGGCATTCGGCCAGGAAGCGCGCACCGAAGTCCTTGAACGCTGCAGTGGGGCCGTGGAAGAGCTCGAGTTGGCCGTTGCGCTCGCTCGTCCAATACGTCGGCGAGTCGAACGTGAACGCGGCGTCGCAGATCGCGTCGAGCTCGGGCTCGAGCGACTCGCCGGCGAAGAACGGCGCAAGGAACCAGCGCGCGACGTCGGGCAACGTGAGCGATGCCGGTTCGCCGACGGGGCGCGGCAGCGGTCGCTCGGGCAAGTACAGGCCGCCGTCGCGTGCGAGACCGGCGGCGATCGCGTCCGTGAGTGTCGTCGTGTCGCCGCCGCGTGTGCTGAGGACCTTCATCGTTCGATCGTGGCACCCGGCGAGGCGACGAGCGAAACGAATACGTCCGATTCGAGGTCGACGGCGCCGAATGCGGACTGCATCGCCTGGGCGACACGCTCGGCGAGCGCACGTCCTGCGCACCACGCGAACACGCTCGGGCCCGCACCGGAGATGCTCGCGCCCAGCGCGCCGGCGTCGAGCGCCGCCGACTTCACACCGGCGAACCCGGGCACCAGGGGCGCACGACGCGGCTCCACCAGGACATCGCGCAAACCGCGGCGAATCAGGTCGAAATCTCCGCCGTAGCACCCAGCCAGGACGAGCGCGAGGCCTTCGCTTTGCGCGACGAAGTCCTTTAGTTCGTATGCGCCGGTGAGCGCGGCGCGTGCTCGGCGTGTCTCGAGTACGAAGTGCGGATGCACGAGTGCGCACCACAGATCCTTCGGCACGGGTACACGCACCGGTGCACCCTTGGCCGGCGCGATGACGAGCCCGCCCAGCAGGATCGGCGCGACGTTGTCGCCGTGTCGGCTGCCCGATGCGACCGCTTCGCCGTCGAGCGCGCAGTCGTACAGGACTTGCTGCGCAAGGGGCACCTCGAGCGTCGCGTTCGCAGCGACGAGCGCCGCGACTGCCGACGACGCCGAGCCGCCCATGCCCGATCCGAGCGCGATGCCCTTCTCGATCTCGACGTCGAAGCCGATGCCGCGCGGCGCATGCTCGAGCAGCGCGATCAACGCGCGTCCGGCCGTGTTGCGCTCGGCCTCCAGCGGCAAGTCGGTCACGACGCCGCGAATCGCCGTGACACGCACGATGCCGCTCGTCGTGCGCGTGACGTGCGCGCGATCGCCCGCGCCCGCGAGTGCGTGGCCCAGCACGTCGAATCCGACGGCGACATTGCCGACGGATGCGGGCGCGAATGCCGAGGCCTGCTTCACTGCGCGTTCCCCACGCTGGTCGCGATGCGCAACAAGTCGGCGAACACGCCCGCAGCCGTGACCTCGGGACCCGCGCCTGGACCTTGCACCACGAGCGGATTCTCGCGGTAGCGCGCGGTCGTGAACTGCACGATGTTGTCGGTCAGCCGACCGTGCGCAAAGGCGTGATTTGCCGGCAATTCCGCTAATCCGACGCGCGCCTCGCCCGTGTTGGATAGGCGCGCGACGTAGCGCAGGACGTTGCCGTTCGCGCGCGCGGCTTCGAAGCGTGCGCCGATCGGGCCGTCGAGTTCGTTCAACCGTTCGAGGAACTCGGGGACGCCGACCTGCGACAACGACGCGGGCACCAGGCCTTCGACGGACACGTCGGCGAGCTGGGTGCTCCAACCGATCTCGCGCGCCAGGATCACCAGCTTGCGCGCGACATCGAGTCCCGACAGGTCGTCGCGCGGATCGGGTTCGGTGAAGCCCATGTCCTTCGCGCGCTGCACCAGCTTCGAGAACGGTTCCTGGCCGTCGAACGCGTTGAACAGCCACGCCAGCGTTCCCGACAGGATGCCCTCGACCGCGTGCAGCTCGTCGCCGGTGTCCACCAGGTCGCGCAGCGTCCCGAGGATCGGCAAACCCGCGCCGACCGTCGCTTCGTAACGCCAACGCGCGCCACCCGCGGTTGCCGCGCGGCGGATCGCGTCGTAGCGTTCGATCGAACCCGCGCCGGCTTGCTTGTTCGCGACTGCGACGTGGATGCCGCGCGCCAGCCACTCGGCGTAGCGATCGGCGACTTCGCCGCTGGCCGAGCAATCCAAGATCACCGCGTGCGGGATGTGATCGGCGCGCACGTGGTCGGCGAAGCGCTGCATGTCGAGCGGCATCGGCGCGCTCGCCAAGCCCGCCAGCGCCTGCAGCGGCGCGACCGCCGACTCGCCCAGCCACATCGCGCGACTGGTCGCGATGCCGCGCAGTCGCAGATCGACGTTCGATTCGCGCTTCAAGCGCTCGCGTGCGGCGGCGAGCTGGCGGACGAAGGCCTTGCCGACGTTGCCGGGACCGACGAGTCCGATCGAAATCGTCTGCGGCGACAGATAGAAACCGGCGTGCACGGCGCGCAGCGCGCGCACGGAGTCGACCGCGTCGATCGCGACGGAGATGTTGCGCTCGGACGCTCCTTGCGCGATGGCGCGCACGTTGACGCGCGCGCGGCCCAGCGCGCCGAACAATCGCGCAGCCGTTCCAGGTGTTCCGGCCATGCCGTCGCCGACGACGGCGATCACGGCGATTCCGCCGCGCACCGAGACGTCTTCGAGCTGACGAGCCTCCAGTTCGCGCGTGAACGCGTAGCGCACAGCGCGCTCGGCCGCCAACGCGTCCTTCTCGCGGATCACGCAGCAGATCGAATGTTCCGAACTGCCCTGCGAGATCATGACGACGGACACGCCGGCCAGCTTCAGCGCGGCGAATGCGCGCTCGGCCGTGCCCGGTACGCCGATCATGCCCGCGCCCTCGATGTCCAGAAGCGCGAGCGCGCCGAACGTCGTCACGCCCTTCACCGGCGGTGTCGCGGATGATTCGGCAGAGATACGCGTGCCCGGATGTTCGGGACGGAACGTGTTGCGGATGACGATCGGGATGCCGCGCGCGATGGCCGGCGACATCGTCTGCGGATGGATGACCTTCGCGCCGAAGTAGGACAGCTCGCACGCCTCCGTGTACGAAAGTCGCTCGACCAGCAGCGCTTCCGACACGAGGCGCGGATCCGCGGACAGCACGCCGTCGACGTCGGTCCAGATGTGCAGCTCGCTCGCTTCGCACAGCGCCGCGAAGATCGCGCCGGAGAAGTCGCTGCCGTTGCGCCCCAGGGTCGTGATGCGACCGGTGGCGGTGCGCGCGACGAAACCGGTGACGACGATGCGCTCGAAAGCGCCGAGGTCCAGGCGCGCGAGCCGCTCGCGCGACGCGTCCCAATCGACGACGACGCCCAAGTCGCCCGGCTCGACCACCAAGACATCGCGCGCGTCGATGCGCGTGCTGCGTGCACCGCTCGCGCGCAGAGTCGCGTCGAGCAGCAACGACGACCAGACCTCACCCAACCCTTGGACGAGGTCGAGCAAGTCGTCCGACACGTGCCCGACGAGCGCTTGCGCGTGTAGCAGGTCGCGCAGCGATCGGAACTCGGTCTCCAGGATCGCCAGCACCGGCTGCGCATTCGCCGCCAGCAGCGTGCGCGCTGCCTCGCGATGCCGCTCGCACAGCTTCTCGAACGCCGTGATCCAGGCTTCGTCGCGCGCCGCCGCGCGCGTCACCAAGTCGATGAGCGCATCCGTCGTGCCCTGCATGGCTGAGACGACGACGACCTGGCGCTCGTCACGCGCCAGCAGGATGTTCGCGACGTGCGCGATGCGCGACGGATCGGCGAGGCTCGAACCGCCGAACTTGTGCGTGATGGGGAGGGCAGATGTCACGGACGGGATCGTACAGGTGGCCGAAACGGAAACGGCGCGTGAACACGCGCCGCGGGAAGATCCAGATCGGCAGACTCGGGGCTCGATCGTGAGCGCAGGGATCGTGGTTTGCACACTCCGCGATTCGGGCCCGAGTTCGGTCGCTTTCGCCTCGAACTCAGCTCGCGACCGCGCTCTGCCACACCTTCGCGTCCACGAACCGCTCCCAGCTCGCCCGCAGATGCGTCTTGGGCACCTCGACGAACGGGGACCAGCGCGGTGCGCGTGGCTCGCGCAACAGGAGCATCCCGGCCTGGTTCGGCGTCCGATTGCGTTTCTTCCTGTTGCAGCGTCGACACGCCAAGACGCAGTTCTCCCACGTGCTGCGTCCACCGCGCGAACGCGGCATGACGTGGTCGATCGACAGTTCGTGGATGCCCGGGCGCGTGCCGCAGTACTGGCACTGGTGGCGGTCGCGGCGGATCAGGTTGCGCCGGCTGAAGCTGGGTGTGCGCACCGGTACGCCGCGGTAGCGCGTCAACACGATCACTTCGGGGATGCGCACGCTCTTGCGCACGGATTGGATCGAGTTCTCGCTCGGATCGACCACCTGTTCCATCCAGGAGTCGAAGTCGAGCGTCATGCTCGACTCGGGGACGACGCCGCGTGCGGCGCCGGTCGACAGGAGTCGCAACGCGTGGCGCACGGACACGGTGTGAATCGCGAGCCAGCCCTCGTCCAACACCATGGTGAGCTGGTCGAGGCTGCTCGCGTGAGTCGCTGTTGGCGTGGCGTCGCTCCTCATGGCCGGCTCATTCTTCGGATGATTCGTGTCCACCATGAAGCATAGACGGTCGCCCTGGGTCTCGGGGAGGGGGTCGGGTCAGGCCGGCGACTCCCGGCGGGCGGCGCGACGCGAGGCGAGGCCCGCGGCGATCGCCACGAGCAGCGACGCCGTCCCGATCCACAGCCCGAGGGTCAGCGAATCGGGCCAGTAGCGGAGTTCGAGCTCCCACGTCCCGGGCGGGATTTCGACGGCTTGGAAGGCGTAGTTCGCGCGCAGGACGGGCACATCCTCGCCCGCCAGTTTGGCCTTCCAACCCGGGTCGTAGGCGTTGGCAGCAACGAGGTAGCCCGTCGTCCGGCGCTCGACGCGCATCCGGACGCGCGTCGGCGTCTCTTCGAGGATCTCGGGCGGCGTGCGCGAGTTCGCGGCCGGGCTGGCGCGTAGGCCGACGGCGAGGCGACCCTCGAAGTCGTCGTCGGGCACGAACTCGAAGTCGGCGCGGCGCGCATCGGGCAGGCGCTCGATCTGGTCCCAGCTGAAGCGGTGGGCGAGGAACGTGGCCTCGTCGTCGATGTGTGCGAGCCGCTGGCCGTCCTTCGAGACGAGGTAGCAGTACGGCGAGCTGGCGAACTGCACGAGGCGGCGCGCGTGCGCTTCGGCCGTCACAGCGGCGACGCGGGCACGCGTGGCCTCGTCGCCGACGCCGAGGACGACCATCTTGCGCGGGTCGAAGGAGTACGAGCGCACGAGCTCGAAGCCTTCCTCGTCCGAGCTCGCGGCGACGGAGGCGTCGACGAGCGAGTAGATCGCCGCCGGGGACGTCAGCTCGAACAGGGTGAAGTCGCCGATTGCGCGGACGCGTCGGTAGCGGGCGTCCTGGTTGCACGTCCAGTCGAAGAGAAGCTCGCCCGGGAGCGGTCGATTCGCGTACGCGGACGAACCGAGTCCGTAACCCAGGACGGGCATGTTCCAGGCGCAGATCGTGTTCCCGCCGACGCCGTCGTCGCACTCGAGCCGCAGGCGGAAATCGACGTCGCGTGAGCTCGCGATCGGTTCGAAACGGAACACGACCGGCCGGCCGCGGGGGTTCAGGTTCCATTCACCCGGGAAAACGCCGTGATTCTGCGTGTAAACGGTGGACTGCACGTCCGCGCTGGATATGGAGACCTCGCGCAGAACAGCGTTCGTCGCCGGGTCTTCGATGCGCATGCGCACGGTGCAATCGCGGACGTCGGGCGGCGTGGACAGCACGACCATCACGCACGAGAGACCCCTCTCGTAGCAGTGGAACGTCTGGACGGCGCCGCGGCCGGGCAGCAGCTCGAGGCGCTGCGGCTTCAGCGAGAGGTTGCGCTGAAAGTCCTTCAACCCGCTGTCGAGGAAGTTCCAATCCCACTTCGCCAGCACATAGTGTGTGCCGAACAGCGACAACGACCGGGAAGAACCGCGCAGGATCGGTCGCCAGTTGTTGCTGTCGCCGAAGTGGTCGCGGTACAGGAAGTCGAGGTCGCGCATCCACATCCCGTCGTAGCTGGCGAGCTGCGAGATGCCGTACACGAGGTTGCTGTCGGGCGGCAGGCCGTCGTTGCCCAGGATGGCGACGCGCTCGTCACTGATCGCTTCCTTCAACGCGACGACGCTCGGCGTGCGCGGGAACACGAACTCGTCCGGGCTGACCGGGTTGTAGTCGTGCAGCAGCCAACCGGTCTGTACGAAGATCGCGACGCCGATGAGCCCGGCCAGCGATGCGCGCACGATGCGCACGGGGACGACGAGCATCACCGCGACGGCCGCGACGCCGATCGCCGTCCACAGCGTCATGCACGCGAGGTGCTGCGGCACGAACTGCAGGAAACGATCGTGAAAGGGGCTGGGCACGCCCTGGTACGCGGCGATCAGGCGGTCCGCGCCGATCAGCGCGGCGACGACGGCGAGCACCGAAGCGATGGTGAACCATGCGGCCGTAAACGTCGCGCGAGTCGTTTCGCGGCGAAGAACGGCGTCGATCGCGAGGCTGGCAGCGCAGACCAGCACGAAGTTCCACAGGCCTTGGCTGCGGTTGATCGG
>JBBQCC010000247.1:0-6867 GCA_038318285.1 Planctomycetota bacterium
TGGTCGTCTACGCGGAGGTCTTCAGCGCGATCGACTCCGACGTGCGTGCACAGATGTGGGACGCCACGGGGAATCTCGTCGGCGCGGACTACGTCGACGTTTCGAACGAGAGCTGGCAGAGACCGCAGTCGGCGAACCTCAACCGCTACGACCAGTTCCTGTGCGCGGCGCAGGCGACGAACGTTCCCGGCAGTTCGGGCTCCGTCATCCGCGCCCGGACCATCGCTGCGGCGACGTTTGCCGAGAGCCCGAAGTTCAACGTCAGCACGCCGGAGCAGAGCGGTGACAAGCTGTACTGCGAGGTCGGTGGGGACCCGAACGACGGACCGGGGACGTCGTGGTACTGCGTCGTCTGGCAGCGAAACCTGACGCCCACGGACCAGGACGTGCATGCTCGACTCGTGGCATCGGACGCGACCCTCGCCGGGCCCGGGACGATCCTGATCGACAATACGAGCTCCTCGATCGACTGGTTCCCCTCGGTCTCGAAGTCGAATGGCACGCAGGGGAGCGGGGCCGCTTGGACGATCGCGTGGCACCGTTACGGGGCGTTGGACACGTACCGCATCCACGCGGCTCGCCTCGCCTGGGATGGCACGTTGCTCAACGCCTCGACAACCATCCCGACGTCGACGCCGGGCGTCGACTACTACGCCAGCGTGTCGTCGCCGCTCGACGACGGACGGGTGCTGGTCGTCTTCGCGAAGTACAACGGGTCCTCCCACCGGTTGAACTACTTCTTCCTGAACGGGATGACGCCGACGGCAGCCGGCCAGCTCGACCTCTATCCGGGAGGGAACCAGTTCGAGCACAGCGTCGACACCGACGGGACGCGCTTGGCCATCACGTTCGCCCAGAGCGTCGGAGTCGGCGCCTCCGACTGGGACACGCACGTGATGAGCTTCGCGGCGGACGGCGGAGACATCTGGGTGACGGAAGCGCGAACGGCGTTGGACGTCGGCCCGGATTTGAGCGCGCGCACCGACATCGTGGCACGGCGTTCTGGCGGGGACCTCGGCTCGCGACGCTTCTACGCCGTCTGGGACCGGATCGCGGCCGGCGGACAGCGCGACATCGTCGGCGGCCTCTACGACCGGCCGGGCGGCGGGAGCTACGGCTCGACTTGCTGGGGCATCGGCATCTTGTGCCCCTGTTTCGGGGCCGTGCCCACGCACGGCTGTGCGAACTCTCAGTTCCTCAGCGGGGCCTACCTCTTGGCGACGGGAGCCGCGGAGCCGGGTCCCGGCGACACGATGGTGTTCACAGCTGTGGACATGCCCTCCAATACCGTGTGCACGCTCTTCCAAGGGACGTCCCATGGGTCGGGCGTGCCATTCGGCGACGGCCTGCGCTGTGTCTCGGGGAACGTGATCCGCATCCGGACGAAGTCCGCGAGCGCTGCCGGCGTCGCCGTATTCCCGAGCGCGGGCGAGCCCCCCGTTTCCATGACTGGACTCGTGCCCGCGCCCGGCGCGCATCGCTACTACCAGGTCATGTACCGCAACTCGGCGCAGTTCTGCACGAACGCCACGTTCAACATCACGAGCGGGATATTCGTGTTCTGGCTCCTCTGATTGCGACAAGCAAAGTGTGTGCGCGGAGCAGCTTCATGACGTGACGTGAAAACGCATACGAGAGCCGGCGGGCTTCGAAATTCGCCAGCCGGCCGTGGTGAAAGTCCTCCCGCTCAACGAATCGTGCCTTCGCGCTGCTTCGTCGGCCTCGTCACGCCATGCTCAGTGGCCAGGAGGCCGCCTCCGCTGGCGTTCTGTCGGCCTCGTCGCATCGCTTAGGCACGATTCGTTGAGTGGCATGACTTTCACCACGCCCTGCTAGCCTCTCGTCCCTGGAACCCCCATGAAACACACGATCCTGCGCCACCCGGTCCTGCTGCCCTTCGTCCTTCTCGCCGCCTGCAGCACGCCGCAAGGCAGTCCTGCGCGGAGCGACGCGCCCGACACAGCACGCGCGACGAGCACCGCGCCGATCGCGCCGGCTGCGAAAAAGTCGGCCGTGTGTGCGCCGGCGAATCCGACCGCGTGGTCGTACTGGCCCGAAGAGTGGAAGGGACCGCTGCTCGTGACCGAGGCGCTGCCGCACGGCGCGCGCGTGACGAAGGGCGACACGCTGGTCCAGTTCGATCTGCGACCGCTCGACGAAGCGATCCGCAACGCGGAACTCGAGTCGGAGAGCGCGCGCGTGCGCCACGCCGGTCTCGTCGAGCGTCAGCGCATCGAGGAGGAGAGCGCGCGATCTGCGCTGGCCGTCGCGCGCGCGTCGCAGGCGCGGACCGAGCGTGCGCTGGCGGCGTGGAAGGAGAACGACGTGGCGTTCCAACGCCGCGACGACGAGATTGCGCAGCGCCGCGAGCGCTCGTACGTCGAGGACCAGCAGGACGAACTCGGTCAGCTCGAGGAGATGTACAACCGCGACGAGCTCGTGGATGGCACCGAGGACATCGTGCTGAAGCGCCAGCGGCGCGGTCTCGCCATCGCGCTGGATTCCACGGCCCTGTCGCGCGATCGCGCGAAGAAGCGCCTGGACCTGGACCTCGCGCTCGACCTCGAACAGCGCGAGGAAGCCGCGCGCACGCAGGGCGAAGCCGTCGAGCGTCAAGCGCGCTCGCAGGCGATCGAGGCGCGCGCGCGCGCCGACGCGATGGCGCGTTCGGCCGAGGAATTGGCCGACAAGGAAGCGCGCTTGGCACGCCTGAAGCGCGATCGCGCGGCGCTCGACGCGAAGTCGGCGAGTGACGGCGTGTTCCTGCACGGCGCGCCGCGCGACTGGCGACCGGGCCGCACGCCGGCGCGGATCGAGCGCGGTTCCACCCTGGGCGTGCAGGCCGAGGTCGCGTCCGTCGCCGACGCCGGCGTGCGCGAGCTGCGGCTCGACCTCGCGGGCACGGACCTCGTGACGTGGAAGGACGGCGCGCGCGTGGACGTGACGTTTGCTGGCGGCGACAAGGCGAAGGGCAAGCTGCACGTGGATCCGTGGCCGCGCGGCGACGGCAACTTCGACGCGACGGTCGAGCTCGACGCCGCGTCCGCGGCCATGCACGCGGGGACGCGCGCCGACGTCGAGATCGCACCGTGAACACATCGGCTCGTCTGGCGGCACGGGGCTCGGCGGCACGGGGCGCGGCGGCACTGCGCGCGGCGGCATTGCGCGCGGCGGCACTGCGCGCGGCGGCACTGTGCTCGGCGATACTGTGCGCGGCGATACTGTGCGCGGGCTCATTGACCGCGTTCGCGCAACAACCCGCGACACCGCCGGTGAATCCGCCTGCCACTCCGCCCGCGGAGCAGCAGACGGACAAGCCGACCGACAAACCCAGGTACACGGTCGACCGAGACACGCCCGCGATGCACGTCGACGTGCCGACGGCGATCCGCACGGCCGTCGCCTGGCTCGTCGCGCACCAGAACAAGGACGGCTCGTTCGGCACGCACCTCTCCAGCCGACCGTACGAAGTCCTGGCGTCCGTGCCCGGATCTCAGGACGCGTTCCAGGTCGCGACGACGGGCCTGTGCGTACTGGCGCTGCAGGATGCGCATGATCCTTCGCAGGAAGTGCAGTCGGCACGCGAGCGCGCGCTCGACTTCCTGATCGAGAAGGCCGCGGTCAAGAGGCAGAGCGGACTGGAGCACTACAACGTCTGGGCCTTCGGCTACGCGCTGCAGGCGATCGGCGCCGAATTGCAACAGTCGCCGGACGGGCCACGCGCGGCGGGCCTGCGCAAGATGGCCGCGAAGCTCATCGAGAAGACCGGCATCTACCAGACGACGGACGGAGGTTGGGGCTACCTCTCGCTCGACGAGGTGCCGACCTATCATCCGTCCGATACGTCGATGAGCTTCACGACGGCGACGGTGCTCATCGGCATCCAGGCCGCAGAGGTCGCCGGCACGGCGGTGCCCGAGACGCTGCGCGCGAAGGCTGTCGATCACCTGAAGCGCTCGCGATTGCCCGACGGCGCGTTCCTCTATGGCGAGTACCTGAAGTACCGCCCGCGCATGGAGATCAACGAGCGCAAGGGTTCGGCCTGCCGCACGCCGGCCTGCCTGTTCGCGTTGGAACAGTGCGGCGAGAAGGTCTCGCAGACCGAATACCGCGAGGCGCTCGAGGACCTGCTCGTCCGCCACGCGGCGCTGCAACGCGCGGGTGTGCGCGAACCGATTCCGCACCGCTCGTTCTATTCGATCTCGGGGTACTTCTACCTCTACGGCCACGCGTACGCGGCCTACACGTTGGAGCGGCTCGAGCGCGCCGACCAAGTGAAGTTTGGACCGCTCCTCGCCCGGGCGGTGATGTACTGCCGCGAGCCCGACGGGTCGTTTTGGGACTACCCGCTGTACGGCTACCACGATGCGTACGGCACCGCGTATGCGCTGATCGCGCTGACGCGCATTCCCGGGGCGCGCTGAGAGCCCGGTAGGAGCAGGCCGAGATCGATCGCGCGGGCTCTCGGGAGCGAGTCGCGCTCTTCCGCAGCACGAGAGTCCGTGATCGCTGCACGGACTCCGAGGTCCCCGCAAGGAAAGCGAGCGTCCGAGGTCCGTCCTGGTGCGGGAGACGGGCCTCCATTAGGTTCGTGGGGAGGTCGAACCGATCCTCCCCTGCACCCGATGCGCACCGCACGAATCGCGATCCCCCTTCTCGTCCTCGCCGGTTGCGGCGGCGGAGATGCCCTGCTCGGGCCCTCCACCGCCTACGCGCGACGCGTCGTGTTCCTGTCCGACCGCACGAACTTCCAGGAGTTCCGCATCTACTTGGCGCAGTACGACGGCGAGACGCGCGATCTCACCGGTCCGCTGACGCAGAACGGCGACATCCTGGCTTACGGTTGGTCGCCCGACGAACGGCACGTCGCGTTCCTGGCGGACGCGTTTGCGGACACGTTCGCGCAGCTCTTCCTGGTGAACGCGAACGGCGGCGGTCGCGTCGAGATCTCCACCGACGTCGTCGCGGGCGGCAACGCCTTCGACTTCGCGTTTTCGCCCAACGGCAATCGCCTCGCGTACCGCGCCGAGACGCAGTTCCTCGGCGCGACGGACCTGATCTCCATCCGACCGGATCGCACGGGACGCGTGCGCCTGACTCCGCCGTTCCTCGCCGGTCAATCCGTCTTCACCTACCGCTGGTCGCCGGATTCGGCCGAGGTCGCGTACGTCGCGAACCAGGACGCGCTCGGCGTCGTCGAGTTGTTCGTGGCGCCCTCCGACGGCGTCACAGCGTCCGTGAAGGTGTCGGGCACGCCGGTCCCGGGCGGCGGCATCACGTTCGACGCGTTCCCGGCCGTCGTCTGGTCCCCCGACAGCTCCCAGATCGCCTACCGCGCCGATCAGGACACGGACGGGCTCGACGAGCTGTACGTCTCCTCGCGCGACGGCGCGACGAACGTGCGCGTATCAGGCCCCGTGAACGTCGGCATCGATCAGTTCGCCTGGTCGCCGAACGGCGCGCGCCTCGCGTACTTGGCCGACCAGGACACGCCCGGTCGCATCGACCTCTACACCGTGCTGCCCGACGGAACGGATCTGCAGCGCGTCTCCGCCGACCTCGTCGCGGGCGGCAACGTGCAGTCGTTCGCGTGGTCGCCGCAGAGCGACCGCCTCGCCTACCTCGCCGACCAGGTCGTCGACGGCCAACAGTCGCTACACACCGTCGGCGCGACGGGTGGCACGGCGACAACCGTGTCGGGTGCGCTTTTAGACGCGGGCGTCAGCGCGTTCGCGTGGTCGCCGAACGGTGCGCGGCTCGCGTACCTCGCGCGGCAGGGATCGTTCCTTTTCGACGAGCTGTACACCGTGCGCCCCGACGGCTCGCAGAACGTGAAGGTCTCCAAGGACTTCACCGTCCAGGGTCACGTCGACTCGTTCCAGTGGAACCCGAGTTCGCAATCGATCGCGTACCTCGCCGACTTGAACGTGCAGAACGTGCTCGAAGCGCACGTCACGGGCGCGCTGGGCGGCAGCCACCGCGTGTCGAGTTCGAGCGCGGCTCCGGGCGTGCTCGACTACGAGTGGTCGCCGAACGGATCGACGCTCGTGTACCTGCGCGTTTCGCAATCCGGCTCGGTCGTGCTCTACCGCGCCACGTCCGGCGATTCGCCGGTGAAGCTGTCGGGCCTCGTCACGCCACCCAGCACGGTCATCAACTTCCGGCAGCCGGGCAAGAACTGACGGCTGGGTCGGGGTACCCAGTCAGGACCAGCCGTCACCAGGCGTAGCTGAGTGTCAGCGCCGCCTGCACGTAGTCGAGCGGCGTTGACTGCTGCAGCTTCGCCTCCGTGCTGTAGAGGCCGCGCAGATCGATGCCCGCGGACCACCCGCCGCCAAATTCGAACTCGAGTCCGCCGTGCGCGTAGATTCCGATGGCCGTCCCGGAGTTCGAGTCCGAGCCACCCCCGCCGCTCGTCTCGAATTTCGCCCGGAGCAGCGAACCACCCAACCCGACGTACGGGCGCAGCGGCCCGTCCCACGGATCGAACGCCCAGCGTCCGCCGGCCCACAGCTCGTGCACGGTCGTCGAGATGTCCACCGAGTTCGCGCCGAAGCGCGTGCTGGCGTCGTCGGACGAATAGAAGTAGCCGGCCTCGAAGCTCGTCGACCGACCGGGCTCGTGGATGTCGAGCGCGATGCCGAACGTGAACGGCTGATCCGCCGGCTCGAACTCGGCCTTCATGTCGCGCCCACCGACGTACACCGTCGTGTGGACGACACCCGCGCCGTGGAATTGCACCGGCGGCGGCGCGAGCGGGCTCGCGGGCGCGAGGAATGTGGCGAGCGGCGCCACGAGGCTTTCGAGCAGCATGCGGGGTGAGTTCCGAGGCCAGAGCGTACGGCGCCGCGCGCGATGTGCAACGGA
>JBBQCC010000248.1:0-6862 GCA_038318285.1 Planctomycetota bacterium
GGCTGAAGTAGATCGACGGCAGCTCGAGCAGCTCGCGCTTCACGTACTCCCACACGTCGAGCTCGGTCCAATACGAGATCGGGAACACGCGGAAGTGCTCGCCCAGCTTGAGCCGCGTGTTGTAGAGGCTCCACAACTCCGGCCGCTGGTTCTTCGGATCCCACTGACCGAATTCGTCGCGGTGACTGAAGATGCGCTCCTTGGCGCGTGCGCGCTCCTCGTCGCGCCGCGCGCCGCCGATGCACGCGTCGAAGCGGTGTTCCGCGATCGCGTCGAGCAGCGCAGTCGTCTGCAACCGGTTGCGCGACGCGCGCGGACCCTGCGGATCGACGACGCGACCCTTGCGGATCGATTCCTCGACGCTGGCCACCAGCAGGCGTTCGCCGAGCTCCTTCACGCGTCGATCGCGGTACTCGATGGCCTCGGGGAAGTTGTGCCCCGTGTCCACGTGCATGATCGGGAAGGGAAAGCGCGCCGGCCGGAACGCCTTCTCGGCGAGCCGCAGCAGCACGATCGAGTCCTTGCCGCCCGAGAACAGGAGGCAGGGGCGTTCCCGCTCCGCCGCCATCTCGCGCAGGATGTGGATCGCCTCGTGCTCGAGCGCGGTCAGGTGGTCGAGTTGGTACTGGGGCATGGGGAGCTTCGGCCGAGCGAGTCGAGGACGATACGGGCTCGGCTGAGTGAGTCGAGGACGATACGGAGCGGCGCGGTGCTGACAAGTGCGGCGGGCCGCGATTGACCCGCGGACGCCGATCCAGTCTCCTCCGCCGCCCGAGGCCTCTTCGAGGATTCCCGCATCGACCCGCACCGCGATCCCACTCCAGCCGGAACGCCCCGAAACGGCGTCGAGCGCGCGCCGCTCGGGCCGAGCGCCCGCTTTCTGGCGGTGGGGACGACCTGGTTCCTGCTGCTGCTGGCGACGCCGGGCTTCGTCCATCCGGACGGGTTCCTGACGCTGGCGCTCGTCGCGTTCGTCCCGTGGGCGCTGTTCGCTTCGCGACCGGGACCGAAGGCGTTCTGGATCGAGTGGCTCGCGGCCGCGATCGGCCTCTCGGCGCAGGTCTACTGGAACGTGAATGTCCTGTGGATCACGCTGCTCGCCGTCGCGATCGTGCCCGGCGCGTACATGGCGTTCGCGGGCGTCGTGCTGCGCCGCCTCGCGCGGGATTTCCCGCTCGCCATTGCGGCCCCGGTCGCCTGGATCGGCCTCGAGACGTTGAACGGCGTCGTCGAGCCGCCGTTCGGTTTCGGATGGATGCGCTTCGGGCACCACGCGCACGACCATGCGTTTCTGCTGGGCGCGATGCGCGTCGTCGGCGTCGGGGGAGTCGGGTTCGCGCTGGCGTCCGTGTGCGGTCTGGCGGCGGACGCGTGGACCGCGCGCGCCGGCGGGCGTCGACTGTCGCGCTTCGCGATCGGGTTCGCTGGAGCCGCCGCACTCGTGTGCGTGATCGCCAGCCTCGCGACCTCGCCGCCAACGATACGCATGGGACCGCGGGCCGTGCTGGTGCAGCCGGACTTCAAGGCCGTGCGCAAGCAGCAGAACGCCGATCCGTTCGACAGCTTCGACGAGGCCGTCGACCTGACGCGGCGCGGGCTCGCGGCGGCCGCGCAGGGCGGAAAACAGGCCGATTTCGTGGCCTGGGGCGAGACCGTGTTCCCGTTCTCGCTGGCCGAACCGACGCTCGCCGACGCGTTCCGCCGTGGCACGCACGACGTGCCCTGGTCGCGCCATCCGCTGCAGCTCGAGCACGTCGAGCGCATGCACGAGACCGAGCGCGTGCTGATCGGTCGCGTCCTCTTCGGCGTCGGCGGCAAGGACCGCGTACTCCCGCCAGGGACGCTGTTCGTCACCGGCGCCGAGGAATACGTCGAGCGCGACGGCCTCGCGCGCCGCGCGAACTCGATCTTCGTGTTCGGCGAGGGCGGCGCTCGCCTCGGCAGCGGCAGCAAGATCCACCTCGTGCCGGGCGGGGAGTCGCTGGCCGGGCTCGAGCGCTTCGCCTGGGTGCGCGACAGCGCGTTCGAGCTGGCCGGCTACGTACCCGACCTGGTCGCCGACGAGCACACGGGCGTCGTCGAACTCCCGCTGCGCAACGGGACGCGCGTGCGCATGGGTCTGACGGTGTGCTTCGACAACACCTACGACGGGCCGTACACGGAACCGTTGCGGCGCGGGCCGCTCGACTTCCACCTGATCGCCAGCAACGAGGCTTGGTACGTCGAGACCTGGGAGTTCGACCAGATGCTGGCGTTCTCGCGCTGCATCGCGGCCGCGACCGGGCGCTCGATGGTGCGCGCCACGAACTCGGGCATCTCGATCGTGATCGGCCCCGACGGGCGCGACGTCGCGCGCCTCGTCGGTGCGGGCGGAAAGGACCGCAACGTGGCCGGGTTCCTGGTCGCGGACGTCCCCGTACCCGTCGACGCGGCCAGCACCACGCCGTACGTCACGTTGGAACCGTGGTTGCGCGGCGCCTGGATCGTGCTGCCGTTCGCGCTCTACGTCCTGACACGGCGACGGAGCGGTTACCCAGGCCCGTCCGTTCGGTAGGGGACGGCTCGGGAGGCGTCGGAGAGGATCGGATCCGAACCGCGCCGCGTCGCTTGACCCTCTGGTGGGGCGCCGCTAGACTCCGCCTCCTCGCTCTGTCTAGCTTAGGCAAAGGGCCCACCTAGGTCCTTGTGTGACAATGAGTTCGGTCGATCGCAGCGGTCTCGCGGAGACCCGCTGTACCAGCGCGTCGGTCTCGCCGAGACCGGCCGTGTGATCGTCCCGGGCGCTCGTCACACAGAAGCACGCGTCGCAGGACGCGTCCTTTTTCGCCCTGGCTGCAACCCTGGTTCTGGTGTTCGACGTCCTTCCGCCCGCGCGGGAGTCGATGCGTCGGGCACGAGTCACCCTGATTCCCATCCGGCCGCGGCGATGTCCTCGCGGCCTACCCCCCCCCAGCTATCCCCAACTTCGGTCCAACCGAAACGGCATCCCGGAAACGGCGTCCACGCATGAGCACCATCGGAAAGATCTTTGTCGTGCTGAACCTCGTCCTGGCCGCCGCCTTCGTCGGCTGGGCCGCGAACGCGGTCTCGACGAGCGGCGACTGGAAGAAGAAGTACGCCGAGGCCGTCGAGCTGGCGGGCAAGGACAAGACGGTCCTCGACGAGGAGCTGAAGAAGGTCCGCGCCGACCTGGGCTTGGCCCAGACCGACCTGCGCTCGGCCGTCTCGGCCCGTGACGAGGCCAAGCGCGCCCAGGACCGTCTGACGACGGAGAAGAACGAACTCGACCAGCGCGTCGCTTCGCTGGGCGCCTCGGTCACGAAGATCGAGACGACCCTCGAGTCGATCACGGCTTCGAAGGACAAGGCTGAGGCGGATCGCGCCAAGGCGGTCTCGGCCCAGAACGCCGCCGAGACGGCGCGCCGTTCGGCCGAGCTGGCCCAGGCCACGGCCGAGAAGGCCCAGGCGGACGCCGAATCGAGCATGCGCGACGCGCAGGAGATGATCGCCAGCCTCGAGAAGGACAAGACGAAGCTCGTCAACGAGACGGGTTCGCTCCAGACGACGCTGGACACGCTGGTCGCCAACACGGGCGCCAACCTCAAGGACTTCCAGGCGGTCCCCAAGATCGACGCCGCCGTCATGGGCGTCGACCGTTCGATCCCGGAAGGCCTCGTCGCGATCAACGCCGGCACGTCCAAGGGCGTCAAGCGCGGCTACACCTTCGCGATCTTCGACGGCGCCACCTACAAGGGCGAGGTCAAGATCGAGTTCGTGCACGGCGACGTGTCCTCGGGCCTGATCACGCACACGGAAAAGGGCCAGACGATCGCCCAGGGCGACAGCGCCACGACGCGCCTCTGATTCGAAGCGCTGTGATCTGACGCGCGCCGACGCGAGCCGACCTGGCACAAGGGCCGGCTCGCCCGCGCGCGCTCTCCCACCCCCCTCACGATCCCCTGATCCTGGCACGAGCCGAAAGCAAGACCCTCATGGCCGCACGCCGCACCGTTACCACGACCCGTGAAGCCCGCGTCACGTCGCGTATGGCCGACGGCAGCGAAGAGACGACCGTCGACGCCAAGCCGGGCCTGAGCCTGGGCGACGCGATGGGCATCGTCAGCTTCCTGCTGCTGGTCGCCGCGATCATCCTGATGGACAAGTACCTCGGCGTTCACTACGGCGAGGGGATGTTCTTCAAGCCCTGACCGACCGGAACTGACGCGGCAGGACGCCGCAGTAGAACGCCGCAGCAAAACGTGGCAGCAGAACGTGGCAGCAGAACGTCGAGCCGCTCGCGAGAGCGGCTCGTTCGCGTTCCGGGAGCCCTCGTCGTCGTTGCGACACCCTTCCTGGCCCGGAAGGGTCGCGCTGCGCGAACGTTGCGTGAACCGGCTGACGCCGTGCCGTCGAGCGCGTCCTACCCACGCAGTGCGCGCGCGCTCGGGCGCCTTCCCCGAGCAAAGCGACTTCCTGGCTTTGCCCCGCGATCGGGTCGCACCTCATGTCCGTCGCCTTGATCGAGGGGGCAGCACCGGTAGACTCCGACGCAACGCTGCGGCGCTGGCCGTAGCCACATCGAATCGTTCGCTCCTGCGAAGATTCGCCCCCTCGCGCTCCGCCCCCTCGTGATGAAGAGCTACCTCCGGCCCGTGCAATGGGCGCTCGGTCGATTCTCGGTCGACATGGGCATCGACCTCGGCACGGCCAACACGCTGGTCAGCGTGCGCGGGCGCGGCATCGTCCTGAACGAGCCCAGCGTCGTCGCGGTGGACAAGTCGACGGGTGAGGTCATGAACAACGGCATGGCGGTCGGCAACGAAGCCAAGGCCATGCTGGGCAAGACGCCCGGCAACATCGCCGCGATCCGCCCGCTGCGCAACGGCGTCATCGCCGACTTCGACGTGACGGAGAAGATGCTGCGCTACTTCATCACGAAGGTGCACGGCGGTCGCGCGTGGGTGAAGCCGCGCATCGTGATCGCGGTGCCCGTCGGCATCACGGCCGTCGAGCGGCGCGCGGTGATCAACTCCGCCGAGCGGGCCGGCGCGCGCCGCGTGTACCTGATCGACGAGCCAATGGCCGCGGGCCTCGGCAACGAGCTGCCCGTGCGCGAGGCTTACGGTGCCCTCATCGTCGACATCGGCGGCGGCACGACGGACATCGCCGTGCTCGCGTTGGCCGAGATGGTGGTCGCGACGTCGCTGCGCATCGCCGGCGACGAGATGGACGAGGCGATCACCGCGCACCTGCGCCGCCAGCACAACCTCCTGATCGGCGAGCAGACGGCCGAGCGCATCAAGCTGACGATCGGCTCGGCTTGGCCGATGAAGCAAGAGCTCAGCATGGAGGTCAAAGGCCGCGACAGCGTCAGCGGCCTGCCGCGCAAGACGACCGTGACCTCGATCGAGATCCGCGAGGCGCTCAGTGCGCCCGTGCGCCTCATCTGCGAGGCCGTGCGCGGCGTTCTCGAGGAGGCACCGCCGGAAATCTCGGCCGACCTCGTCGATTCGGGCATCACGCTCTGCGGCGGCGGATCCATGCTGTACGGCATCGCCGAGGCGATGAGCGACATGCTCTCGATCCCGGCGCGCGTCGCCGACGATCCGCTGACGGCGGTCGCGCGCGGAACGGGCATCTTCCTCGAGAACCTCGAGATCTTCGCGCCTGTGCTCTCGTCCGACGACGAGGACTGAGCGCCCGCAGAAACCCCGTACGGAGCCAGGTAACTTCGTCCGGGGTTTCTGCGCAACCCCGAACGAATTCACCGGACTCCGTACCGTGGCTCCGTACGAGGTGCGGACTCGTGCCCGCGCGAATGGTAGACAGGACCACGCGCCGCCGGAATGTCCGCGCGGCCCACGCAGGGGGGATCGCGCGTGCTGTCGTGGTTGAGATCGAGGACGTTGGTCCTCGCCGGAGTGTTCGTTCTCGCTGCGCTATCGCTCCGTCCATTCCCGCCGGTCGAGCGCGCGGCGGAGATCCTGTTCCTGCCGGCGACGTGGGCGCGTGAGATCCTGCGGCCGCTGGGTTGGCTCTCCGTGCGCGAGGTGCGCGCGGCGCTCGACGAGGCCGCTGGCGCGTTGCCGGCGGAGCGCGACGCGGCGCGCGCGTTGCTCGCGGCGCAGATCGAGGCCGCGCTCCCCAGCGAGCCCGCGTTGCGAGCCGGTCGCGCGTTCCTCGTCGCGGAAGTTCTCGAGCGCGACGCACTCGACGAAGACCTCCTGCGCGTGCGCTTCCCGCGCGGCGCGGGCGTCGCGCCAGACATGCCCGTCGTGTGCGGGAACGCCTACGTCGGCCGCGTGTGCGAAGTCGACGCGCTGCGTCCGGGCGAAGGCATCGTGCAACTGGTGACGGACGAGCGACTGCGCGTCGGTGCCGCCGTATTCGATGGTGCGGTGTTCGACGGCAGAGAGCTCGATGGCAGTGTGCTCGACGGCAGTGTGCTCGACGGCAGTGTGCTCGACGGCAGAGTGCTCGATGGCAGAGTGCTCGACGGCAACGAAGGTCCCGTGCAGCTCGTCGTCGGCGGACTCGTCGCCGGCCGCGCACGGCGCAAGGACCTCTTGTCGCTCGGAGCGCGCTTCGAGAACCGACCCGTGCAGTCCGGCGCGGTTGTCGTGCACGAAGTCGGTCTGGGCGCACGCGCCGAGCGCCGCGCGCGCGCGGACGGCTTCCGACTGGGCGAGCTGCGCGTGCTCTCCGACCGCGGTCGTCCGATCCTGGGCGTGGACACGCCGTTCGACTACGAGCACGGGCTCTCGGCGGTCGCGATCGTCGGCGGACCCGAGCTGGCGACCGACGGACTGCTGCTCGCCGACGACGCGTTCGACGAGTCCTTGTGGGCGACGGCGCGCGCCGC
>JBBQCC010000249.1:0-6677 GCA_038318285.1 Planctomycetota bacterium
TGAGCCGGAGTCGGCTGGAGATTGAAATCATGAGGAGGCTCCGTGGGCCCTACCGATTGGGCGGCGGCGGCGAGCGAATCCGCCGCGAAAACTCGACGAATCCTTGGTCCGCTCGGCGCTACGGCACCCAGGTCACGCTCAGCCCGTTCGTCAGGTTGAAGCCGTCGGGCGTGCAGAACGAAACCGCGTTGCGGTACCAAGCCTGGTACGTGCGGGTCGCTCCCGCGGCCGAAACCGCGCCGCGCACGCTGACCGATGTGTCGCCCAGGGCGGGATAGCTGGACGAGCCGGCGGAGTTCGTCTTCGTGCCCAAGCGGATCACGGAGCCGCCCGCGCAACGCTTGCCGTCGCCGAAGACCGTGCCTGAACCCGCGCCCGACTCGCTCGTGCCCTGAAAGTACAGCACGGACGCGTTCGACGGCATCCCGCTGCCGTTCAGCACGAGCGTGTCCGCGGCGACCGCCGGTGAACCCGTAGCCGCGAGCAGCGCTCCGACACCCGTCGAGTTCAGACATCCGCGCCCCGAACCGGCCGGTGCGGTGTTGCCGCACGGACACGCGATGCCCGAGCCGTCGCCGGCGCAGAACGAGCGCACGAGCGCGTAGTCGGCCACGATCGTGCCGACGACCGTGATCGTGCCGCTGGCGCCGCTGCCCGGATCCGAGAACGCGAACGACGAGTTGACCGGCGCGTTCAAGTGCAGCGCCGTGCCGATCAGCGTCAACGTCCCATTCACCGGCGACGGAGCAGACGAGCTGCCGGCGAGTGGCGTGTTCGTCGGAGTGCTGCCCAGCGGCGCCACCACCAATGTGCCGGCGAGCGCGGTCAGCGTCACGGAACCCGCGAACGTACCGCCCGATCCGACCACGAATACGGGCGACGACGGGCTCAGCACGAGTCCCGTCACGTCGATCGTCGCGAGCGGCGGCAGGAACGGGAACACGTTGTTGATCTTGCCGTGCAGGTCGGGCACCGCAGCCGCGACGCCGCCGTTGAACGCGCCCGTCGCGAAGGGCTGCGCGCCGCTCTGCAGGCCGAGGTCGAGGGTCATCGTCCCCGCGAACTGAAACATGTTCGACGGGTTGCCGACGATGTTCCCGAGCGTCGTCGTGCCGCTCCAGGTGAAGTTGCTCGAGGGCTGCGCGATCTGGAACACGAACGACTGAGCCGGCGCAGGGGCCGCACACACCGCGGCGAAGGCGGCGATGACAAGAATTTTCAGCATGGGGGGGCTCCGGTGCGCGACTTTCGCGCGCCATCGGGAACCCTACCACGCCCTCCAGAAAGCCGCCGGAGGACCGCCCGCGGCCGGGGTCAGAGGTCGACGGTGTGCCGGTTCGGTCCGACCACGAGGTCCATGACCAGTTCGGTCCGGTCGCCGCCGTCGAGGCGGATGACGACGTGTGCGCGCATCGGCGACAATCCGTCGACGACGAGGTCAGGACCGGTAAACGTGCCGCGCCGCTCGAAGAGGCGCCCGCTCCAGGCCGAGAACCAACTGCGCCCAACCTCGCCGTCGAGCGACCATTCACCGCCGCGAACGGGGACGCCGGAACGACGCACGAACGTCAGCTCGATGCGTGCTGCAGGCCGCACGGGGATCAGCAGTTCCTTGCCGAGTCCGTCGACGAGCGAGATGGGAACGTTGATCGTCTGCCAGCCCCCGCCCTCGATGCGCGCTTCGTAGTGGCCGTCGAGCGGCTGAACCTCCAACTCGAAGCGCCCACTCGCGTTCGTCAGGCCGGACGACTCGGTGTGCGTCGATCCGTCGCGGGCGACGCCGACGATCTCGACCGCGAGGTTTTCCAGCGACGCGTCGCCTGCAACCCCGCCGATCGGCGCGAGCCGTCCCGTGATCCTTCCGCCGGGCTGGGCGCCGGGTGCGACAGCCCAACGCGCTTGCCGAGCCAAGAACAGCGCCGTCACCGCGGCGGGCAGGACCAGGAGGACCAGGGCGACGAGGATCAGACGCGGTGAAAGGCTCACGCGGGCTCGCGTCTCGTTCAGGCCTTCGCCGCGAGCTTCGCCGCGCGACCCTGCGCGATGCGCTGCTCGGCCAAGCGCACGGCCGCTTCGTGCGTCGGAATACCTTCCGTGCGCGCGATCTCGAAGACCTTCTTCAGGTTCGTGTGGATGCTCTCGATCTTCGCCAGCGACTTCTTTTCGTCGTAGCCGCCGGGGAGCATCTCGATGGAGACGTTGATGATGCCGCCGGCGTTGATGAGGAAGTCCGGCGCGTACAGGATGCCGCGCGCCTTGAGATCACGGCCGTGACGCTGCTCCAGCAACTGGTTGTTGGCTGCGCCGGCGATCGCACGGCACTTCAGGCGCGGGATCGTCGTGTCGTTGAGGCCTTCGCCGCGCGCGCAGGGCGCGTAGACGTCGCACTCGATGCCGACGTGGTCGGCGTCGGCCACGACTTCCCAGCCGTGCTGCTTCGCGAGCCTGTTCGCCTTGGCTTCGTCGATGTCGCACACGATCACGTGCGCGCCGTCCGCATGCACGAGTTCGGCCAAGCGACCGCCAACCGCACCGACGCCCTGGATCAGAATGCGCTTCTTCTTGAAATCGGCCTTGCCGTCGAGCTCTTCGAGCGCGGCGCGCATGCCGTGGTGGCAACCGATCGCCGTGTACGGGCTGGGGTTGCCCGAGCTGCCCGACTCCAGCGAGAGCCCCGTGACCCAGCGCGTTTCCTTGCGCACGATCTCGAGGTCCTTGATGCCGATGTTCATGTCCTCGGCGGTGATGTACTTGCCTTCGAGGCTGTCCACGAAGCGACCCATCGCACGGAACAGGTTCTCGCTCTTCAGCGTCGCCGGGTCGCCGATGATCACGGACTTGCCGCCGCCCAATCCCGTCTCGGCCGCGGCCGACTTGTACGTCATGCCCTTCGCGAGTCGCAGCACGTCGAACAGCGCGTCGTCCTCGCGCGCGTAGGGCAGCATCCGCATTCCACCCAAAGACGGCCCGAGCGTGGTGTCGTGCACTGCGATCAACGCGTGCAGGCCGGACTTCGTGTCCCGGCAACGGACCACCTTCTCGTAACCGTCGTACTGGATCGTCGTGATCTCCATGTGGATCGTCTGGGTGCGCGTGTTGGGTTCGAGGGGGGCGGCCGACCGTGCGGCGTCCACACGGCTTCGGCCGCGAGGAAAAGGCGGAGCAGGATAGCCGCTCCAGACGTCCTCCGTCGAGACGCTGTCCGACGACGGCGCTCCGTCGCCACGCAGGGCCGGAAATGGGCCGGACCCCGCTCCTGCGAGCGAGGTCCGACTGTGCACACGCAGAGGATGCTCGACGTTCAGTCGACCGGCCCGCCGCCGCGCTCGCCCGGGTCCACATGCCGACGGTTGCGGCCGCTCGGGCACGGGCTGACGTACGGGAAGCGACCCGTGTAGCGCTGATCGTTCACGTTGACGCCGTCACCGAGGCGGCCGTTCACATTCGGGTTGAAGCCCGGGAAGGGCGCGGCCAGCACGCCGCCGATCGCGACGCGCAGTGTGATGTCGGTCACGTCGTCGAAGACGCGGCGTCCGTTCGGGAAACCGGCAGCGTCTCCCGCGATGAGGCCCAATCGGCTCGATGCTGCGAGCGGCGTCGCGGCGACGCCCGTGTTGAGTCGCAGGAGGTCGGCGATCGGACCCGCGGGCGTGCCCGGCGGCGCGATCGGCGCGGCGTACGTCACGAGCGGCAGCAGGTCCATGCGCGGTGCGGCGGGGACCGACAGCGCGCCGCCGTACAGCGCCTCGACGATGTGCACGATCGGCGGATCGAGGAAGAAGCTCGCGAACTGCGAGTCGTTCGACGGCTCGTCCATGCTGAAGCGATCCTTCATGCCGATGCCGATGACGAGCTCGTTGATCAGCGGATTGCCGACGCGCTGCACCTGCACGAACGGGCCGGTCTCGAGCGCGGGGTTCGGAGCGAGGCGCGTCGTCGTCATGGGACGCGAAGTCACACCCCACACGCCGATCACTGCCGCGGGCGACGTCGACGGCTCGACTGCGCCGGTCGACGTGAGGAGGCCGATCGGCAGCTCGATCGCGAGTGTGTTCACTGCGTACCCCGACACCGTGTCACTGGCGAAGTTTTGGCGTGCCGCATCCTCGGCGGCCGTCAAAACGCCCGGAATCCCGCTGCCGAGCGTGCGGAAGTTCGCGGTGTCGAACGCCGCGCCGAGGTCGATCCAAAAGGCGTCGTCCGTCGTCCCGGCGAACACTCGGATGCCGCCGGCCAGCGCATAGGCGGCCTCGGCGAACAGCGCGTCGTAGTTCATCGTGCGCGGACCGACGTTCGCCGGACAGGCGATGAGCGCCGAACCGTTCGGTTGCGTCAGCGACGTGATCGCGCCGGTGCCGAGGTCGACGATCTCGCACGTGTAGGTCTGGCGCTGGTTCAGGCCGATGTCGGACAACGTCTGGATCTGCGGCGGGACGACGAGCGTGCTGGTTCCTGGGGCATTCGCGCCGAACGCGCCGATGCCCGCAGCCGCGGTGTAGACATCGGGCAGCTGGTACTGCGTCGAGAAGCGGAAGCGGACGATCTTGTCCTCGCGCCCGTCGTGGTCGTTGTCGACCCGGATCTCGTAGAGGATGCTCGGGTCGAACGGGAACAACGTCGGGCCGTTCGCGGGCTCGAGCAGCGGATCGACGCACAGGATCAGCGTCACCTTCGTCGGCGGCGCGACCTGCGTCGCGTAGGGGTCGTAGCTGACGAACGCGTAGAGGTCCGTGATGTCAGCCTTGTGATCCAGCGCCGTGATCGGCGCTTCGCGGTGGTTGGATGCAGATGCCGGCGAGATCAAGGCCGACGATGCTGCAGCGGCGAGCACCGCGGCAGTCGCCGAGATGCAATATCGAGTCTTCATGGGTTCCGTCCTGGTGGGGATCCGTGGGTGATTGCGTCGCGCGCGCACATCTGCGGTCGCGCCTGGGTCGGGGGTCGCCGTAGTTACGCGCGCACTCGTCGGTGCGGATTGCTCTTCCGCGGCCTGGACGCCCGCGACGGGAACGATTGCCGCAACCAGAACCGCGACCCGCGCGTGATCCGAGCGTCAACGGAGCAGGAGCTCCGTGTCATGATGCCGCCCGTGATCCGCCCGCCTTCCTCGACGTCCCAGGCCAGCTCGCAGGCCGGTCCGCAGCCCGATCCTGCCCTCGCGCGCGGGCCGCGTCCCGCGTTCGTCGTGCCCTGGACCACTGGCCCGGATCCGGGGCTGGACGTGCTCGTGCGCCTGCGCGCCTTGCGGCCGGGTCGCGAGCCGGGCAGCTGGGAAGCGCTCGACGTGCCCTGCGCGACGGGCGGCTGCACCGACGCCGTCGCACGCGATTTCGGCGCCGCAGCTGTGGATGTCGACGATGCGCGCGAGCCGCGCGACGCGTGGCAGGAACTGCTCGCGTTCACAGGCGCACTGCCGCTGGTCGTGCCCGATGGCGAGACGTTCCGCGCGTGGCACGAGCACTTGACGGGCCGCGAGGTGGGCGCGTGCATCGGGCTCGACGAACTGGCGGGCCTGTTCCTGCCCGGACGACTCGCGGGACGCCGCGAAGGGCTGGTCGCGCTGCTCGCGTCCGATGTGCCCGAGCGCGCGTACGGGCCCGAGCACCTGCGCGAAGCCGCGCGCGAGCTGTCGCGGCGCGTGCACGCGCTCGAAGAGCCGGTGCTGCGCCTCTTCTCGGCCAGTTGCACGCGCGCGTGGCGCGGCATGGCCGCGACCGATTCCGCCGCGGCGGGACGCATCGGGCTCGCGTTGGCGCTGTTCGACGCCACGTCGGCGTGGTCGGGCGTGACGCTCGCGGGCGTCGAGGACGGCCGGCTCGCGCGGTTCGCCCGGCACGACACCGACGTCGGCGGCTTGCTGGAGGACGCGCGACCCGGCTGCGCGAGAGAGATGGAACGCTGGAGCGGACTCGACAGCGTGCCGCCCGACCGTGAGGGCGACATGCCCTTCGACCACGAGGACATGAAGCTGCTCGACCAGGTATTCGAGCAGCATTTGCCGGCGATTTTCGGCGCGAACGACGTGACGCACGGGTCCTACCGCGCCAGCCAGCACCACACGGCGCGCGAGGTCGCGCACACGCTCGGATCACGCGAACTCCTGTTGGTGCACGCGCCGACGGGGACGGGCAAGACGCTGGCGTACCTCGTACCGGCGCTCCTCTGGTCGCGTCGTCACGACGTGCGCATCGGCATCGCGACGTACACGCGCGCGCTGCAGGAGCAAGCGCTCGACCGCGAAGTGCCGCGCGCGCTGGCCGCGTTGACGCGCGCGGGCGTCGAACCGGGGATGCGCGTCACGTTGCTGAAGGGTCGCGACAACTATCTGTGCTGGCGCGCGCTGAAGACGACGGTGCCCGAGGACGATGCGGGCGAAGCGTGGCTGGCCTGGACGCAGCTCGCGATGTTCGCGATGGCGGACCTGGACGGCGACCTCGACCGCTTGCCGCGTCGGCCGCCGATCCGTGTGTCGAGCACGGCGCCGTACTTGAAAGCGTTCGAGACGATCCTGCGCTCGGTGCGCAGCCAGGCCGGTTGTTGTTCGCACAGCGCCGACCGCAAGACGTGCGGCGCCGAGATCGCGCGCAAACGCGCCGAGAAGTCGCACGTCGTCATCGTGAACCAGGCCTTTGCCTTGGCGCGACCCGAGTTCTTCCGACGCATCGTGTTCGACGAGT
>JBBQCC010000250.1:0-6611 GCA_038318285.1 Planctomycetota bacterium
CGGTCTGCCCGGGTTCACGGCGCCGTTCGGGACGTACTCGGGCCTGACCGGCTTCCTGCCCGTGCTGGCCAACGTCCTGTCGAACGCGATCGATCCGTTCGACCCGACGGTCGGCGGCGGTGAGGGCTTCGACCTTGCGGCGCTGGGCGCGGACCCGCTCGTCATCGGTGGGCTCGTCGACCTCGCGGCGGTCCAGTTCGTGCGCATCGTGGACGTGCCGCACGAGTCCGCGCTCGACTCGTTCGGCAACGTGATCTTCGACAACAGCGGGGCGACCGGAACGGCGGACATCGACGCGGTCGCGGTCGTCAACCACACCGGGAACGTCACCGCGACGCAGCCCGTTGTGGAGCTGTTCCTGGATGCGCAGGGTCACCTGAACCTTCTCCTCGAGGATCCGGACGGGTTCGGGGACCTCGACCAGTCGCAATTGCGCGTCTCCTACAACTTGGTGCCTGCGTCGATCTCGCGCCTGCGCGGGCTGCTGCCGCAACAGACGGTGACGACCAACGGGCTCCTGCTGCGTTCGGCGTCGCCGGTCAGCGGTTCCGGCCGCTTCGGCGTGCTCGCGGTGTCGGCGAAGGACTTCGCCGGTCACGCATCGACGAGCCAAATCGTCCTGCAGGGCTGATTCGGCAGCTCTGTTTCAGAAGTGCTGTTTCAGAAGTGCTGACTCGATCGGCACTGATTCGCAGAAGCCGAAACGAAGACGCCCGTGGAGCCGCGCGTTCGCGCGCACTCCACGGGCGTCGTGTCGACTACGACCTCACGACTTCATGCGCGCGATCAGCGCCTCGTTCAGGCGGATGTACTCGGCCTTGAGATCGCCTTCGGCCTTCTTCTCGGCAATCTTCATCGACTCCTGCGCAGCGGCGATCGCGCCTTGCTTGTCGCCCATCTTCGCGAGGATCAGGCCCTTCCGGTAGATCATCCAGAACGCGTCGGGAGACTCCTTGAGGCCCTCGTTCATCCAACCGACCGCCTTCTTCAGGTCGAGGTCGTGCTCGTAATAGAACATCGCGGCCGCGAGGTAGTCCTTCTTGCCCGAGCCGGCCATCGCGGCTTCGATCTGCGGGACGAGCACCTTCACGACGTCGACGCCGAGAGCCACCGAGACGCGCGTCTTGTCCCATTCCAGGACGAGGTTCGCCGACGAGTCGGTGACGTTGCGCAGCGAGATCTCGAACGTCTCGACGAGCTCGGGCGTCGCGGTCGGCTTGACCGTGACGCGGACTTGGTCCTGCTTCTCGTCGTAGTTGTAGGCGCCCCATTGGTCGGCGGCCTTGTTCAGGATGATCGTCCACTCGCCCTTCTCGGGGATCGTGAACAGTGAGTACTTGCCGGCCGGAACGTCGGTACCGCCGAACTTCACGTCCGTGCCGAACGAGATCGTGGTGGCCGAGTTCGCGCCCGTTCGCCACACCTTGCCCCAGGGCTCGAGTTCACCGAACACCTTGCGGCCTTTCACGCCGGGACGGCCGTACACGACCGCGACGTCGGTGAAGCCGACGCGTTGTTCGACTTTGCCGACCGGGCTCGCGGCGGGGAAGTTGATCTTCTCTTGGGCCTGCGCCGTGACAGCGAAGCTCGCGGCCGTGGCTGCGAAGAGGATGGAGGGAATGAGCGTCTTGAGCATGGTGTTCACCGGAAAGAGGGTTCGTTGGGGGGCTGCGGCGAAGAGCATAGTCGTACCGGCCTTCATTCGACGAGCGCTGACCTGCAAGTGACCACGGGACCGCGGCGAACGCGGCGTCGTTTGCGTGGGTTCGATGCGTGGGAGGGCAGCGTGCGACCACGGCTCCCGGATAGACTGCGCGGCTCGATGGACGTCGTCGTGCACGGACCGGCCGGAAGGCTGGAAGCGAAGTTGTGGGAGCCGCCGGGCGGCATCGCGCCGCGCGCGATCGCGGTGTTCTGCCATCCGCATCCCTTGTACGGCGGCACGCTGGACAACAAGGTCGTGTTCCGTTCAGCGCGCGGCCTCCAGAATGCCGGCATCGCCGTTCTGCGCTTCGATTTCCGGGGAGTCCGCGGTTCCGAGGGTTCCCACGACGGCAAGGGCGGCGAGGCGGACGATCTCGGTGCCGCGCTCGATTGGATGATCGGTCGCTACCCGGGCGTCGAAGTCTGGGCGGGGGGCTTCTCGTTCGGCTCGCGCACCGCAGTGCAGCGAGCGCTCGTCGACGCGCGCATCCGCAGGTTGATCCTCGTCGCGCTGCCCGTGCTGGCGTTCGACATGTCCTACTTCGGCAAGATCACGGTGCCGGCACTGATCGTCATGGGGCAGAAGGACACGTACGGAACGCTGCCCGAGATCCGTCGCCAATTCCCCGTGCTGCCCGACAGCGTCGAAACCGTCGAGATCGCGAACGCCGGACACTTCTTCGACGACCAGACCCAAGAACTGCAGGAGACCGTGCGCGCGTACGCGGCACGCATCCTCGATTCGAAAGACGCGACCCACTCATGAGCGACGAACTACGCTTTCCCGCGGATCGCATGCCTTCGATTCGCCGCCTGATGATGCCGCGCGATACGAACGCTCTCGGCTCGATCTTCGGCGGCGCGATCCTGGCCGAGATCGACTTGGCGGCGGCTGTCGAGTCGCACAAGTGGCATCCATCACGACTCGTGACCGTCGCGATGGACAAGGTCGTGTTCAAACAACCGGTGCTCGTCGGCGACCTCGTCTCGTTCTTCACCGATACGACGCGCGTCGGCCGAACCTCGATTGCCGTGCACGTCTCCGTGTGGGCGCAGCGCCGGTTCGGGGGCGGCGAGTTCGTCCACGTCACCGAGGCCGACGTGACGATGGTCGCCGTGGACGAGGCTGGGCAGCCGATGGCGGTGCTGAACCCGCCGAAGAGCAAGTGAGGTTCGGCGATTGGCGCGCTCGCGCTCGCTAGACTCCGGGCGCCATGGCGCACTCGGCCCCGGATCCCTCGCGCGCAGCCCGTCGGCTGGTGCTCGGCCAGCAGCGTGGTGACCGCGCATGAGGGCCGAACGTCCCCTGTTGCTCGTGCACGTGGACGCGGAGCGCGGATTCTCCGGCGGCGAGGTTCAGGTGTTCCTCTTGATCGAGGGGTTGCGTTCCCGCGGGCATCGCTGCGTGCTCGTCGCGCCGCCGAACAGTCGGGCGGAAGCTGAGGCGCGCGCACGCGGTTTCGAGACGTGCGCGGTGCCTCTCGTGGGCGACCTCGACCTGCGTAGCGTGCTCGCGCTGCGGCGCGCGCTGGAGAAGCTGTCCCCCGACCTCGTCCACCTGCACACGGGGCGCGCAACTTGGCTGGGCGGGATCGCCGCCTGGCTCGCAGGCATTCCTGCGGTCACGACGCGGCGCATGGATCGACGTGTTACGCGTGGACCGCGCACGCGCTTCGTGTACGGCAAGCTCGTACGTCGGGCGGCTGCGATCTCGCCGGCCGTGCTGCGTTGCCTCGTCGACGGCGGCGTCGACATCCGCAGCGTGACGATCGTGCCCGACGCTGTCGATCCCGCTCGCATCGTGCCCACGCGCGATCGTCGCGAGGTGCGTGCGTCGCTCGGAGTGCCCCACGACGAAGTCGTGCTGATCGCGGTGGCCGCGCTCGTCCAGCGCAAGGGCCTCGACGTACTGATCGACGCAGTCGCTCGCATCGCCGCGAAGGGGCGCGCGCCGCGCTTGTGGATCGCCGGCGATGGCGATCAGCGCGATGCGTTGGCGCAGCAGATCGAGGCGCGCCGCCTCGCAAGTACCGCGCAGCTGCTCGGTCGGCGCGAGGACGTCGGCGACCTGCTCGGCGCCGCGGACGTGTTCGTGTTGCCCGCGCATGCCGAGGGCCTCGGCGTCGCCGCGCTCGAAGCTATGGGCGCGGGGTTGCCCGTCGTCGCCAGTCGCGTCGGCGGTTTGGCCGACGCTGTGGTGGATGGCCACACGGGGATTCTCGTGCCTCCGGGAGACGCGGGTGAGCTCGCGAGCGCGCTCGAACGGCTGATCGCGGATCCGGATCTGCGCGCGGTGATGGGCGTCGCCGGTCGCGAGCGCGTCCAGGGCGCGTTCCTCCCCGAGCAGATGGTGGAGGCCTACGCGCGGATGTACGCCGAAGTTCTGACCGAGCACGAAGCGGCCGCCACGCACGCGTGACCTCGCCGGCACGGCCCCCGAGGTGGCGCGTCACGGTCGACGACGGCTACGATCCGACCGATCCACCGACCTGATGACGAAACGCGCGATCCCTTTCGAGTCCTTTCGCGATCGCCATGCGGGCGAGCGCGCGGTCGTCGTGGGCAAGGGGCCGACGACGTTCGACTACACGGAATTGGCGCGACTCGACGCGCCGACGTTCTTCGTGAACGACGCGGTGTCCGTCGAACGCTTCGTGGCACCCGATCGTGCGTGCTATTGGTTCGCTCACGACCGCATGCAGATGGTGTGGCTGCCGCGGCTCGAGCGCGCGATCGCCGTGCTGCCCGAAGACGGCAAGGTGCTCGAGGATTCGACGGACCCACTGCTGGAGTCGACACGGCAATACACGCTGTACCGCTGGCGCGTTCGCGAGCAGTCCGTCGTCGTTGCGCAGGAGAAGGAGGAGTTGGCGAACACGCGCGAGCTGTTCACCGACCAGGGCACGATCCATTCGCTGATCCACTTCGTGTGGTTCACCGGCGCGCGCAAGATCACGTTCATCGGTTGCGATGGGTTGGAAGTGGATCCGCGCAGCGGTGTCGCCGCGGATCCGGGCACGGGATACGACGCGCGCATCGAGAACGCATCGAATTCGGCGCCCTGGGGCACCTTTTCGCGCATCCGCAAGGGACAGGATCGCTTGTGCCGAAGGTTGCGCTTCGAGACCGAGTTCCTCGGGACTCCGACCGGACCGGGCCTGCTGTCGAAGTGGTTCGGAGGTGGAAGTTGAGCGCCGTCGAGGAACCGCTGCGCATCTTCGTGGGCGCCGCGCCGAGCGAGTGGATCGCCTCGAAAGTGCTGGAGCACACGATCCGCGCGACGACAAGGTACCGCGTCGAATTCTCGCCGATGCTGATGCCGCAGCCGATGCCCAAGAAGCGCGAGAACCGGCCGCGGACGGCGTTCTCCTACAAGCGCTTCATGATTCCCGCGCTGGCTGGATACCGCGGTCGCGCGCTCTACATGGACTCGGACATGCACGTGTTCGCGGACATCGCGGAGGTCTTCGCGATCCCGTTCGAGGGCGCGAAAGTGATGTGCACGCGGCCTCCTGCGCTGGAGGAAGGCGGAGCCGAGCTGCTGTCGCGATCCCACTTCGGGCGCGGCATGGCCTTCATGATGCTCGACTGCTCGCGACTCGATTGGAACATCGAACGCATCGTCGCCGATCTCGACGCGGGCCACTACTCGTACGAGGAACTGATGCAGCGCATCTGCATCCTGCCCGAACGCGAAGTCGTCGATCGCATCCCGGCCGAATGGAACTCGCTCGAGCACTACGAGCCCGGTGTGACCAAGAACCTGCACTACACGGTCATCAAGACGCAGCCGTGGCGGAACGACACGAACCCGCTGTGCGCGACGTGGGAACGCGCGTACCGCGAGACGGTCGAAGCAGGTGAGATCTGCCTCGAGGACGTGCTGCAGGCCATTCGCTGGGGCTGGGCCAAGCCGAGTCTCGCGCACGTTTTCCCCGGTGGAAAGGCGGCGGTCGGACGCGTGTCGTTCCTCGTCGCGTGTGCCGCCGCGCGCGCGAGCGGAGCGATTCGCCGCCGGCTTATCGGGAACAGCGGTCGAGCGTTCAAGCCGCGGCTCTGAACCCGTGCGCGCCAGCGAGCGCGCATCGGCGCGGCACACGGACAGCGACCGCCGTCGCGGCGAGAGGTGAGCTTTGCTAATCTCGCCCCGTGCTACGGCACCTACTCGAACTGGTGTTTCCCGGCCAAAGAGCGCCCTACAACCTCGCCGAGCAGACGCGCTCGAGCTGGGTCGAGCGCGCCGATGCGGCGGCCTCCGCCATCCGGAATGCCGTCGACCCGGAGGGAACCATCACGGTGGCCGACGTGGGCTGCGGCGATCGCAAGCTCCGCACCGCTCTCACGCGCGAGCTCGGCGACCGGCTCGTCTACAACGGTTTCGATAGCTTGCCGCAGTTGCCGGATGTGGAGCAGCTCGACCTAGCGCAGCGCCCCGTTCCCGGGCGGCACACCGTCGTCGCGCTCCTCGGAGTCGGGGAGTACATCGAAGACATTCCGGCGCTGCTCGCTCGCGTCGTCGAGTCCGCGCGCTTCGTGTGCTTCACCTACACCGTCGCGGATTCGGGTCACTACGACGCAGCGCAGGTCGCCGAGCGCGGCTGGAAACACCACTACGCGAAGCATGAGATGGACGCGTTCGCGCGCAACGCGGGCTTCATCGAGAAGAGTTACGTCGCGCTGAACCGCGGCAAGACCGGCCTGTGGGTGTGGGAAGTGCGGTTGCTCGCGGAGGGCGGGGCGCTACGGGTATGAACTACAGCGTTCTGACGCCGGCGCTCGTGCCGGACGCTGCGCGATCGTGGAAGAAGCCCAACGTGGGCGACCAACTCATCCTCGATTCGATCGAGGAGCACTTGGGCGAGCACACCGCCGCCGTGCGCCTCTCGTCCTGGCAGGAGATCGCTCCT
>JBBQCC010000251.1:0-6610 GCA_038318285.1 Planctomycetota bacterium
TCGAGAGCATCGTGCTGGGCCGCGACGTCGTCTGGATCAACTTGCCCGGCGATGAGATCGACGAGCTGACGCGCGTGATGCGACTCGCGAGCGAACAGTTCGACGTCGCGCTGCCGCTGCCTTCGATCGAATCGATCGACAGGTTGTCGCGCTCAGCGTTCGATCACGTGTGGATGGTCAGCGTTCTGACCGACTCCGATCACTTCCCCGCGCTGCACGACGAGCTGTACGAGCGGCGCGGAACGGACCTCGCGACTGGGCGCGGTTCGCTCGCGAACGATCGAGCGCGAGCTGAGGTGCTGGCAGGTCGTGTGCTCGATGCCGCATCGCCGAACGCGCTTGTGACGACGAGCGACGAGGAGCTCGAGTTGCTGCGACCGGTCGCTCACTCACGTGGCCTCGAACTCCGCCCCATCGACGGCGGTCGCCTGTCAGCGTTGGTGGGCGACAACGTGCGCTCGTGCCGAACTGTCCCCGTCCCTTCCGGATGAACGAGACGGTCTGCCGACCGGCAGGAGGGAGGCGGGGACGGATAGGCCGGGAAAGCAGCTCTCGACGCAGATCGGAGCGATCGAAGTCCAGGCGCTGATTGCGCCCAGAAACTACGGCTCGGAGGGAACCGGCCCCGTCGACCAGCCAGCCAGCCCACCCGACGATCCGCGGTAACCGAAGCGACCCGATCCGGTAGTCTCGGCGCTCGCTCGCCACGCGGAGGTTGCCCACTTCCCGCGTTCGGGGAAGATGATCGGCCCGCCGCTCGTCGTACCCGACTCCCCGCGCTCCCGGATCCTTCACTCATGCAGCCGACCGCCGCGCCCGCTCGCACCACTCACCGCTCGACGCACGATTTCCTGAACGGCGTGCGAGCGCGCGTCGGAACCGTCGTCGTCGGTCAAGACGTCGTCGTCGAGCGCTTGATGATCGCGCTCTTCACCGGCGGACACATCCTGCTGCAAGGCGTCCCCGGACTCGCGAAGACGCTCTTGGTTTCGGCGCTGTCGAAATCGATCGACCTCGGGTTCGCGCGCATCCAGTTTACGATCGACCTGTTGCCGTCGGACATCCTCGGATCGGAGATCCTGGATCAGCGCTCGAACGAGTTCCGCGTGCGCAAGGGGCCGATCTTCACGAACTTGCTGCTGGCCGACGAGATCAACCGCGCGGCGCCGAAGGTGCAAGGCGCGCTGCTCGAGGCGATGCAGGAGCGCAAGGTCACGATCGGTTCGGAGACGTTCCGCTTGCCCGCGCCGTTCCTCGTGATCGCGACGCAGAACCCGGTCGAGCAGGCGGGCACGTTCGAACTGCCCGAGGCGCAGCTCGACCGCTTCATGCTGGTACACCGACTCGAGTATCCGACGCCTGCGGAAGAGCGCGAGATCCTGATGCGCAACGCGGCGCTGGGCATCCAGCGTCAGGACAAGGGCGCGATCGTGCAGACCGAGTTCGACGTGTTGTCGCAAGCGCCCGTCGGTGGGCCGGAAGACCTCGTTTCTGCGATGGAATCGGTCAATTCCGTGCACGTCAGCGAAACGTTCGTCGAGCACGTCGTCGACCTCGTCAATCGCTCGCGCGTGCACCCGGCGGTCGAGTTGGGCTGCTCGCCGCGGGCCGGCATTGCGCTGGTCAAAGCGTCGCGAGCGCGCGCGCTGATCCACGGGCGCGACTTCGCGGTGCCCGACGACCTGTTCGCGCTGGCCGAGGACGTGATGCTGCACCGCATGCGCCTCAAGTACGAAGCGATCGCCGAGGGCCTGACGGGACGCACGGTGCTGCACGAGATGCTGCGCACGCTCGGCGCTCCCGAAGAGCGGAGCTGAACTCGGCGTGGATCCGATGCAAGGATTCGTCGAGGACTTCGCGCACCTCGACGCGCGCCAGTTCACCGTCGCCGTGCGCAAGCTGGCCGACGGGTTGGCGTACGGCATCGACAAGTCGCCGTTCCTGGGATCCGGCGTCGAGTACGTGCAATCGCGTCCGTACCAAGACGGCGACAACGTGCGCTCGATCGACTGGCGCGTGACGGCGCGCACGGGCAAGTACCACGTCAAGGAATACGAAGCGCCCAAATGCGTGCCGTCGTGGTTCCTGATCGACACGTCGGCGTCGATGACGATCAGCTCCACGAAACGCAGCAAGTACGAGACGGCACTGTTCGTCGCCGGCGGACTCGCGCTGGCGTGCCTCGATCGCGTCAGCCCCGTCGGCGTGGTCGCAGTCGGCGAGCGCGGGCTGCGCATCCAACCCAGTCTGTCGCGCGCCAAAGTCATGCAGTGGCTTCTGCAATTGCGCCATTTCCGCTACGACGAGGGCACGCGGCTCGGGTCGCGCGTGGCGGAGCTCGCGCCGAGTCTCCAGTCGCGTTCGCTCGTCGTCGTCATGTCGGACCTGCACGACGAGGATGCGCTGAGTGCGTTGAAGCGCCTCGCTGCGCGTCATGACGTCGTCGCGCTGCAGTTCATGGATCCCGCCGAATCGGGCCTGTCGGGCGCCGGATTCTTCCGCGCGCGCGAGGCCGAGACCGGTCGCGAGTTCGTCACGCGCGGCAAATCGTCGTGGACGGATCCCGAACGCGCCGCGCGCGAATTGCCACGCGCCGGCATCGATCACCTCGTGATCCGCACCGATCGCCCCTACGTGCATGCGCTGCGGAACCTGTTCCGCGGCCGCGACTTCATCGGTCGGGGGACGCGATGAAGTTGCCGCCGACAAGCCCGGCTTTCCTCGTCGTGATGCCGCTGTTCGTCGGAGTGATCTACTTCGTCGCGGCTGGGCTTCTCTCGCTGTACGACGTGTTCGGCTACGACTCCGACGAGAAGCTCCCGGCTTGGACGGCGACTCGTATCCTCACTTGGCCTGTTGGCGAATTCGGCCTGAGTTTCCTCTGGTCACGCATGCTGAACAGTCTGCTGATCGGGATCGTCGTGACCGCTGCCGTCGTGACGAGGCGGATCCTCCAAGGCCGCGAGCGGCGATTCGCCACAGTCGCGTTGGCCCTGGTCCTCGCCAGCCATGTCGTCAGCGCAAGGGCCGACGATGCGCACGCGTCGAGTGTCGGCATCCCCGCGCGCATCACCGATCTCGTCCTGCCAGGCAGCGAGCTCGAGGTCTTGCCCAGCGACGCCAAGACGCCCGTCGTCCTGCGCATCACGCGTGTCGCGCCGCACGGCACCGAGTTCCGTTACGACTTGGAATGGACGGGCCTCGACGCGGGTCCGCACGACCTGCGCGACTACTTGCGGCGCAAGGACGGAACCGAAGTCTCGAATTTGCCTGAAATCCTGGTCGAAGTGACCAGCGTCCTGCCGCCGGGCATCGTCCAACCCAACCATCCGGGCGAGGGTCGCGTGCCGCGATTCGGCGGCTATCGCACGTGGATGATCGCCGCCGGCGTCGCGTGGGTGATCGGACTGATCGCCATCGCTTTCTTGTTCCGCAAGAAGCACGTCGAGGATCACGCGGCGCGTGCGCGACCGAAGACGCTGGCGGAACGGTTGCGACCGCTCGTCGAGAGCGCGATGGCCGGGACGTTGAGCAGCGCCGAGCGTGCACAGCTCGAACTCGGGCTCGTCGCGTACTGGCGTCGACGGTTGGAACTCGAGACGGAGTCGCCGGCGCAAGCGTTGGCGAAGCTGCGCCAGCACGACGAGGCCGGTCCGCTGCTCAACCAACTCGACGCGTGGCTGTACAAGCCCACCTCGGCCGAGCGCGTCGACGTCGCGAAGTTGCTCGCGCCGTATCAACACATTCCGCCGGACGCGCTGGAGATGGGGACTGCCTGAATGGACGTCCTGGCCCAGTTCCGCACGCCTTCGGCGCTGTTCCTGTTGGTCGTACCGGTCGCGATCCTCGCCTGGGTGTGGACGCGGCGCGGCGGCGCGGTGTCGTTGCCGTTCGACCACACGCCGGTGACACGGCGGCCGTGGACGACGTTTTTCCTGCGCGCGGCCGAGACGTTGCCGGCGCTGATCCTCGCGCTCGTCATCGTCATCCTCGCCGGCCCGCAGTCGTGGGACGAGCCCAAATCGAAGCGCGTCCTGACCAACATCGAGGTCTGCGTCGACGTGTCGGGCAGCATGATGGCCAAGTTCGGCGAGGGCACGCGCTACGACGCCGCGATGGCTGCGACCGAATCGTTCCTCGACCTGCGCAAGGGTGATGCGTTCGGGTTGACGTTTTTCGGCAACGCGACGCTGCACTGGGTGCCGCTGACGACGGACACATCGGCGTTCCGTTGCGCGGCGCCGTTCATGAAGCCGGGCGCGCTGCCGTACTGGTTCAACGGCACGTCGATCGGCGCGGCGCTGATGGCTTGCCGCAAGGTGCTGACCGAGCGCGAGGAGGGCGATCGCATGATCATCCTCGTCACCGACGGGTACAGCGCCGACCTCAGCGGCGGTCGCGACGAAGAGATCGCGCGCGAGCTCAAGAAGGACGGCATCACCGTCTTCGCGATCCACATCGCCGAGGGCAACGTCCCCGACGAAGTCGTGCGCATCGCCGGCATGACCGGCGGCGAGACGTTCAAGCCCGAGGACGAGGAAGGCCTGCGCCACATCTTTGCGCGCATCGACGGCATGCAGAAGGCGCGCATGACGAAGTCGCAGGCCGAAGCGGCCGATCACTTCGGTCCGTGGGCGCTCGCGGCGCTGTCCGTGCTCGGACTCGGACTGTTGGCGCTGTTCGGCCTGAGGACCACGCCGTGGTGACGGATCCCGACGTCGCGCCGCTCGCGCTGGCGGTCATCGTGCTGTTTCTCGCGGGAATCGCGGAGTGGATCCACGCACGGCGCATCCGGCGCGTCGCGTTGCTGGCGTTCGGTCCCAGCGGTCGACCGGCCGTTTGGGCTCGCAGCGCGCCGGCCTTGCGCGTCCTGGCCTTCGCGCTGCTGGCCTGGAGCTTGGCGACGTTGGCGCTGGGCGAGCCGCGTCGCTACGAGCTGTCCGGTGAGCGTTCGCGGACCGCGCACGACCCTCAGCACGTGATGATCGTGCTCGACGTGTCGCCCAGCATGCGGCTCGTGGATGCGGGCCCCGACAAGAAGCAGAGTCGGATGGAGCGCGCGCGCGATTTGATGGAGTCGTTCTTCGACCGCGTGCCGATGGAGGAGAACCGCGTCAGCGTCATCGCCACCTACAACGGCGCGAAGCCCGTCGTCGTCGACACGCAGGACGCCGAAGTGCTGCGCCACATCCTGGGCGAGCTGCCGATGCACTGGGCCTTCCCCACCGGCAAGACGAAGCTGTTCGACGGCCTCGACGAAGCGGCGCGCATCGCGAAGCCCTGGAACCCGCGCTCGACGACCGTGATCGTGTTGTCGGACGGCGACACGGTGCCCGCGACCGGCATCCCGCGCATGCCGGATTCGGTGCGCTCCGTGCTCGTCGTCGGCGTCGGCGACAGCCAGGTCGGCAAGTTCATCGACGGCCGACAGTCGCGTCAGGACGTGCCCACGCTGAAGCAGATCGCGGCGCGCCTGGGCGGCACGTACCACGACGGCAACGCGTTCCACATCGGCACGGGGCTGATCGCGGCGGCGATGGGGCGCGAGGACGAGGACGTCTTCGACCGCCTGACGCTGCGCGAGTACGCGCTGATCGCGTGCGTGCTGTCGGCCTCGATTTTGGCCCTTTTGCCGCTCCTGCTGCAGTTTTTCGGGACGCGCTGGCGGCCCGGCGCGTCGAAGCGTCGGCTCGGGCTCGCGCAGACGCCCGCGAGCGCCGAAAGGATGCTGGCGGGAAACGCGAAAGAGACGCCCGGTAACCGAGCTGGGCCCACGGCGGTAAGCTGGGCAGACCACGGATCGGCCGCGCGACCCCGGCCGGGATGAGGACTTAGCGCATGAGAAAACTCCTACTGTTCGCTTGGCTGCTCCTGCCGGTTGCGGCGGGCGCGTACCACTTCGGCCCCGGCCAGATCGCCGTGCGCGCCGACCGCGCGGCCGATGCGGCGAGCGACGCGGCTTCGCTCGCGGCCGAGGCGCGCAAGATCCAATCGCTCGACGGCGACGAAGCTGCGCGCGGGACGTGGGGCGCGACCGTCGAGGCGTACGAGAAGGCGCTGTCGGAGTTGCCGCCGGGCAACGACGCCGAGAGCCGTGCGCTGCGCCTCGAGCTGGCCAAGGCGCGGATGTTCGTCAGCCAACTGCCGGAAGCGCACCGCGACCTGATCTCGCTGGTGGACGAGCTCACGACCGAGCCGAACGCCGACGCGCAGATGCTGTCCGACGCGCGCGCAGCTCTCGCCAACGCGCAGTACTACCGCACGTGGCTCATGCGGCTCGAAGGCGCGCCGCGCGACGAGTGGGAGCCCGAGATCGAGGCGTCGCGCCAGAACTACCGGCTGGTCGCCGAGACCGCTGCCGCGCGCGGCGACACCGAGGTCGCGCGGCTCTCGCAGGAAGACCTGGAAGCCAGCGTGCGCCTCGCGCGCATGGAGCTGTCCGACCTGCAAGGTTTGCCGCTGCCCTCGCAGTGAAAGGGTTGCGGAAGTGGCCGCGGTCGCGGCCAAAAACCCAACAAGAGCCGGAGCAATGGCCAGAAGCCGAACACCGGCGCCGGACTCGGTCCCCTGCCCGACGGTTCGGGATCCTGACCCATCACTCGTTCCCAAC
>JBBQCC010000252.1:0-6567 GCA_038318285.1 Planctomycetota bacterium
CCAGGGCTCGATGTGCGAAGTCGACGCCAAGAGGATGCCGCCACCGACGAACGGCAGCGTGGCCGCTGCGAACAGGAGGACGCCGAACGGGCCCAGGTGGCGCAGACGCTGGCGGAGGGTGGGCATCGGACGGGGTCCGCGGGCGCGAGAGGCAGCCTTTCGGGTCCGGCGGTCCGGCGAGGATAGCCGTGCGTGACGATTCGAGCGTGAAGTCACGGTCGATTCGTGCACGAGCTCTGCACGTCGCCGATTCCCCCCGTTCGCGAACGGGGAGTTCAGAACGATGTGGAACCCGCCCGTGCCGGCGCGCCTCTGCTCACGCTCGGGTGGCTGCCCCGTAGTCGCTAACTTGGGCAAGCCTGCTCGAGGAATCTGGCGCGGCGCGCACGTCTACACGGTCGGGCACTCGACACGAACGCTGGACGAGTTGGTTGAGCTCCTGCGTGCGTTCGAAGTCAACGTTCTCGTGGACATCCGGACCATCCCGAAGTCGCGGCACAACCCCCAGTTCCATGGCGACGTGCTTCGGTCCCGTCTTCGCTCCCGGCGCATCCGCTACGTGCATCTCGCGGAACTCGGAGGTCTGCGCCACGCTCGCAAGGATTCGATCAACATGGCCTGGCGCAACACGAGCTTCCGGGGTTACGCCGACTACATGCAGACCGAGGACTTCGAGGTCGGACTCGCCAAGCTGCACGAGCTGGCGGCGGGGAAGCAGATCGCCTTGATGTGCGCGGAGGCCGTGCCCTGGCGTTGCCATCGCTCCCTCGTCGCCGACGCGCTGACGGTCCGCGGAGCACGGGTGGATCACATCACGAGCGTGAAGCGCGCGGCGGAGCACCGCATGACACCGTTCGCCGTCGTGAGCGGGACACGTGTCACCTATCCCGCCGAGGACTGACTCCACGGGGGCGTCGCTGGCCACGCACGGACCATTCCATCTGGAGGCGACGGTGAGCGTGCTGCAGCGACGTCCGACGAACCGGATCGACGTCTGTGAGACGGGCGCTAATGGCGAGCGCTGTCGTCGGCCGAGGGCGTCGCGCTCGTGCAGGTTGCGAACCACGCAGCGATCGACGATCCGGACGTACGGATTACTGTGCGGTGTGGGAATCCTTCGGCCGTCAAGCGCGCGCGGACCGGACAGACCCTCCGACGGATTCTCGGCTGGTACGTGGACCCCGAGCCGCTTCAGCAATCGGCGCACGCTCAGCGTCGGCTTGCGCCAACGGCGCGCTGAGGGCGCAGTGACGACGCGCAGTGACGACGCGCACCTTCTCGTCGCAGCGGGTCCGGGCGGCACCAACAGCCCGCACCCTCACCATCTCATCGCGTGGGCCCCGGTGCGCCGCCTTCGTTCTCCCAGCGCTCGAGCTCGAGTTCGAGATCTGCGACGGTGGTCGTGGCGGCGGTGCTGTCGCGACGCGGCGCGTCGCGCGGAGGCTGCGGTGTCGCGCCGCGCTCGACACACACGGCGTGGGGCCCGCGTCGGACTGCATCGCCCTCGAAATTCCGCAGCGCTGCAGGAGGGCGGGGGCAGGGGAAGCGCGTGGTGGTCTCGGGCGAGGCAACGTGCGGTGCCGGGAACTCAGAGCGCGCCATTCCGAACCATGGTCCAGGCTCATCGAGGAGGCGCTGGCTCTCCGGGATCTGGCCCTCCTGGCGCTGGCTCTTCTCGAGAAGGTGGCCCGGCACGGAATGAAACCTCGCGCAAGGCGGGTAGGAAACCTCGAGCTGAACGTTCTGAGTGAGTGCGAGCATCACGACCTCCGTTCGCCAACAGTGGAGGCAGGATCCGTGCCATCCGATCCGCCGTACCCGCGCATCTTCCGCCACAGGGTGTTCCGCGCGATGCCGAGCACGCGCGCGGCTTCCGATTGCGATCCGCCGCAAGCGTCCAGCACGCGGAGCAAGTGCTCGCGCTCCACATCGGCCAGTGGTCGCAACACTGACGGATCCGAAGATGTCGCACGCACGGCGTTGCCAGTCACGCGCGCCAGTTCTTCAGGTAAATCCCCCTCGCGAACCTCCGGTCCGATCGCGAGTGCTGCGCCATGCTTCACGACGTTCTGCAGCTCGCGCACGTTGCCCGGCCAGGAATATGCGAGGAGCCGCGCCTGTGCGCTCGCAGTGAAGTCCCGCGCCCCAGACTTCTCGTCCGCAAGCAGATGGTGAGCGAGCGGAAGGATGTCCTCCTGCCGCTCGCGCAGCGGTGGCACTTCCAGCGTCAACACCTTCAGTCGGTAGAAGAGGTCTTCGCGGAAGCTCCCCTGACGCACGCGTTCAGGCAAGTCACGATGAGTCGCACAAACCACACGGACATCGACCGCAAACGACTTGTTCTCGCCGACGCGTCGGACCTCCCCGTCTTGCAACGCGCGCAGGAGTTTGGCCTGCAGTGGCAACGGCATCTCGCCGATCTCGTCCAAGAACAGAATGCCCTTGTTCGCTGCTTCGAAGAGTCCGGGACGCGCGGCACCAGCGCCTGTGAAAGCTCCCTTGCCATGGCCGAACAGCTCGGACTCGAGGAGTTCGGCAGGGAGCGCGGCGACGTTGACCGCGACGAACGGTTGTTTCGCGCGCGCAGAGTTGGCGTGGAGGATGCGCGCCACGACCTCCTTGCCGCTGCCCGTCTCGCCCAGCACGGCGACCGGCGCGTCGCTGGTGGCGAAGCGCGCCGCGCGCTTGAGGACCGCCTGCATCGCGGGGCTGTTGGCCACGACGTGCGCCGAGCCCTTCAACCGCGGTCCGATCGGGACCAGCCCGCACACATCGCAACGCACGGGGCGAGTTCGTTCCATGTGTTACATCCTGGAACACACACCGGAACGGATCAAGGCTGGAGGCCCCCAGAGCGCGCTGCGTTGAGCTCTGACACCCCCGGATTGGCCCGCGGATCGGCTCGGCACGTTCGTTGATTGTTCGCCCGATGTCCAATCGAAGCATCCAGCTCCAGGAGAATTCCACATGTTGAACTCACAGCAATCCGTCGCGGATGTCGTCCTCGACCACTCCGAGTGCGCGCAGGTTTTCCAGCAACACCGCATCGACTTCTGCTGCCGTGGAAAGACGAGCATCGAAACCGCCGCGAAAGAAAAGGGCGTCGACGTCGATGCGCTGATCGGCGAGTTGACGCGTGCCATCGAACAGCGAAGTGGAGATGCGTCCGCCGATCCGCGCGATCTGTCGACACCGCAGTTGGTCGCGCACATCGTCTCGAAGCACCACGAGTACCTGCGCGAGGTGTTGCCCTTCGCGAAGGGGCTCGCCGAGAAGGTGAGTCGCGTGCACGGTGACCACAACCCCAAGCTGCGTGATCTGCACGTCGCGGTCGACCAACTCGCTGACGTGCTGGAGCCCCACCTCGACGAGGAGGAACAGACGCTGTTTCCCGCGCTCGTCGCCGAGCAACCCGATGCGAAGGCGGTCAGCACGCTGCTGCAATCCATGGCCGACGAGCACCTCGAGGTCGCGAAGCTCCTCGAGAGGATCCGCGCAGCCAGCGAAGAGTTCACTCTGCCGGAGTGGGCGTGCAACAGCTACCGAACGCTGTTCTCCGAGTTGGAGCAGATCGAGAGCGATGTGTTCAAGCACGTCCACCTCGAGAACCACGTGCTGAAGCCGCGATTCGCAAGCGCGTAGCCGACTCGCGGCGCGCGCCTCGGATGGCGCATCGTCGGGCGCGTCGAAGGGCGCGTCGAAGCGCGCGTGATGGACGAGCCCAACCCGCGCTTCAGCTGACCGGCACGTCGAGCCTTCGCCGCAACGCCCGCCGCGCCGCGAACCCGATCCACAGGAACAGCACGCCGGTCGCCGCGATGGCGAGCGCGATCTTGACCGCGCTCGCCGGCCCCGCCTCGGGATCGAACGCCGCGAGCTCCGACCCCGCGTAGGCGACGAGCGCCGTGCGCGGCACGACACCCAGCGCCGTGCCGAAGAAGAACGCGCTCGCCCGCACGCGCGCCGCCGCCAGCACGACGCCGACGAGCGCGAACGGCACGACGGGGGAGAGTCGCAGCAACGCGATCGTCGTGAACGCTCCGCGCGGATCGCGCAGAAGCGCGGCGTGGATCGTTGCCGCGCGCGGCGAACTCTCGAGCGCCGCGAGAAATGCCGGCCCAGTGATGCGGCGCGCGATGGCGAACGAAATCAACGCCGCGCCCAAGATGCCGACGTAGACCGCCGCGAGCCCGGTCGTGAGTCCGAGCACGTAGCCGGCGAAAAGTGCGAGCACTTGTGTGTTCATCAGCGCCAATCCGCACAGCACCGCGGTCGCGAGCGCGAAGAGGGCGAGGCCCGCGAAACCGGCCGCGCGCAGATGCGGCTCGACCGCCGGTGTGTACGCGAGGAGAATCGCGCTGCCGACGAGCGGTAGGGCTGCGGATGCCAGGAGGAGAAGGCCGAACGGGCCGAGCTGGCGGAGGCGGGTGAGGGTCGGGGGCATGGAAGGGCGAGAGATCCTGCCTGGCTCGCTCACGGGGATGGAAGAATTGCTGCGGAACGGCCTCGCCTTCGGCGGGATCGCCGCTGAAGCCGAGCGCTGAGCCGAATCATGAATCGATCCCTGCCCATGTCGAAATCGCGGCAAGCCGTCGGCCTTCTTGGTTGGCTCCTCCTGACGTTCGCCACCGCGGCGATCGGTGCCGCTGCATCCGCGACGGCCGGCGAGTTCTACGCCGAACTGAGTCGCCCCGCGTGGGCTCCGCCCGGCTGGCTGTTCGGTCCGGTCTGGTCGGCGCTCTACTTCCTCATGGGCGTGTCCGCCTGGTTGGTTTGGCGCGCGCGTGGCCTTGCCGGAGGTCGCGGCGCTTTGATCCTCTTCGTGGCCCAGCTGGCCGCGAACGCGCTGTGGAGTTGGCTCTTCTTCGTTTGGCATCGAGGCGGCTTGGCTTTCGCCGAGGTTCTGCTGCTGTGGTGCCTGATCGCCGGCACGGTCATCGCGTTCTGGCGTATCAGCAAGATCGCCGCGGCCTTGCTCGTGCCCTATTTGGCATGGGTCACATTCGCCTCCGCGCTGACATTCAGTATCTGGAGACTGAATCCCGGCGCCCTGTCCTGAGGGCAAGCAGCACCTGGCTTCACTCCGATGGAACCGTGTGCACTCGAGGTCAACGGCGAGCAGCCGGCGCTGGTGGGGAAGTTGAGCCTTGATCTGTTGGTCGAGGAGGTCTGGCACCAAGGCCGCGTGTCATCTCCCGCCAACGTCACCTGGATCCACGATGGTCGTGGCTGGCACCGCTTGTACTTCGACTGCGGAATCGTGTTCTGGCGGCGTTCTCCCATCGGGCCCGTGGCCTACGACATGCCCGAGTTGCAGAGCCGGGTCGAGATCGTGGATCTCGGTCGCGCGTTCGGGTTCGCGGGACGAGTCATCACGGACATTGCCGTGCCTGCGATTTTCGGTGGAGCCGAAGTCGCGCTGGGGTTCGACTCAGGCGCTTCGATCCGGATCCGCAACGTCGAGGACAGGACGACTTATGGTTGCACTGGCTGACTCCGGGCAGAAGATGTTGGACGTCGGAAGCGTCATCTACAGTTAGGGTCGACAGAGTTCAGGACTCGGAAGCTTGAGCTCCATGCCTTCTTCTGAGTAGGCGTCCGAGCTTCATGGACCTCGTGGAGATCCTCAAGCGTCCAGAGGGCAAGACCCTGGAGTTCAAGCGCGATCTCTCCTCGCCGGATCGAGCGCTCAAGACGATCGTGGCATTCGCCAACACGGCGGGCGGCACGTTGCTCGTTGGTGTCGAGGACCGGAACCGACACGTCCGAGGCGTACCCGATCCACTGGATCTCGCAGAGCGGCTCGCCAGCCTCGTCAGCGATCGCATCAGCCCGCGCATCGTCCCCGAGATCGAGATCCTGCCCTGGCGGCGAACGCAGGTCCTGGCGCTCCAAATCCATCCCAGCCCGAGCCGACCGCACCACCTCACGCGAGAGGGTCCCGCTCGCGGCGTGTACGTCCGGGTGGGCTCGACCAACCGCGGCTCTGACGCCGAGCTGATCGAGGAGCTGCGGCGCTTCGTGCGGGGTGAGGGTTTCGACGAGCAGCCCATGCCGGGGCTCGACTCGGAAGCCATCGACTTCCGAGCGGCTTCCGAGTCGTTCGCACCTTTCCGCAAGCTCGGCCGACGCGACCTGGAGACCCTGCGACTCGTCACGGACCACCAGGGCCGCAAGGTCCCAACCGTGGCTGGGATGATCCTCTTCGGCACGGACCGCGAGCGCCATTTCCCGGATGCCTGGATCCAAGCCGGCCGCTTTCAAGGGACGGACAAGAGCGTCATCGTCGATCGCATCGAGATCCGCTCGATGCCCGTGCGCGCGATCGAAGAAGCGATCGCCTTCGTGGAGAAGCATGCATTGCACGGAGCCGAAATCGGCGCCGTGCGCCGCAAGGAGCGCTGGAACTTGCCGCCCCAGGCTGTGCGCGAGGCGATCATCAATGCGGTAGCCCACGCCGATTACTCTCAACGCGGAGCGCCGCTGCGCTTGTCGATCTTCGATGATCGCCTCGAGATCGAAAACCCAGGGCTGCTGCCCTTCGGTCTGACACTCGAGGATCTCCCG